>JAFAID010000063.1 GCA_019236925.1 Mycobacterium sp.
CGTCACGTTTCTCCGTCCTCTCGACGAATTCCCGGAACGGCGCGTGCGTCTGATGATCGAAATGCATGTGCTGGCACCGATGCATCTGACCCAGCTGGCCGTCCCTGCCATGCGCGAACGCGGCGGCAGGTGGGTGCTCAACATCACCTCGGTTGGCGGCGATCTGCCCGAGGGCCCGCCGTTCTCCGAGTTCGACCGCGCAGCCGGATTCGGGGTCTACGGCACGGTCAAGGCGGCGCTGAACCGGCTCACGAAAAGCCTTGCGGCCGAACTCTATGACGATGGCATCGCGGTCAATGCTGCCGCCCCGTCCAACCCGGTCGCCACGCCCGGCGCCGGCACACTCGACCTGGCGAAGACCGACACCGAGGACATCGAACTGATTACGCAGACCGCGCTGACGTTGTGCACTGGCGACCCCAAGACGCTGACCGGACGGATCGCCCACACCCAGCCGTTTCTGCGCGAGATCGGGTGGTTGCGCTGAGCAACCGTTGCTCGGCTAGCCGCGTGGGATGCCGGCGAGCTTGTCGGCGAACTTCGCCTCTGCGGCTTCGCGCAGCCGGAGCAAGTGCTCGGACGGGAAAACGTCAGGTGACGATTTGCGGTCTTTGAGCAGCAGCCGCGCCAGCGTGACCTTGTGCACCTCGGTCGGCCCATCAGCGAGTCCCAAGACGAAGGACTCCACCATATGCTGGACGAACGGCATCTCATGCGTGACCCCAAGGGATCCGTGCAGCTGCAGCGCACGGGCTGACACGTCGTGCAATACCTTCTGCATCATCGCCTTGACCGCCGAGATGTCGGCACGAACAGCCTTATAGTCGTTGTGCTGATCGATCTTCCACGCCGTCTGCAATGTCAGCAGCCGGAACGCTTCGATCTCCATCCACGAGTCGGCGACCATCTGTTGGACGAGCTGCTTATCACCCAGCATGTCACCCTGCGTGTGCCGGGAAACCGCGCGTTCGCAGAGCATGTCGAATATCCGCCGGACCAGTCCGACCGTGCGCATCGCGTGGTGAATGCGGCCGCCGCCGAGTCGGGTCTGAGCGACGACGAAGGCACCGCCCCGCGGCCCGAGCATGTGGTCAGCGGGAACTCGGACATTCTCGTAGCGGACGTACCCTTCGCGTCCTCCGCCGCCGAGCGGCTGGTAGCCGAGGCCGACGTCGCGTAAGACGTTGATACCGGGCGTTTCAGCGGGTACGACGAACATCGAATGACGCTGGTACGGCGATGCATCGGGGTCCGTCACAGCCATCACGATCAAGAACGATGCGATCGACGCGAAGGACGAAAACCACTTCTCGCCGTTGAGGACCCAATGATCGCCGTCCTGGACCGCGGTCGTGGTGAAGACTTTCGGGTCCGCGCCGCCCTGCGGCTCGGTCATCGAGAAACACGAGACGATTCGGTTGTCCAGCAGCGGCTCCAGATACCGCTGCTTGAGCTCCGGAGTGCCGTAGTGGGCTAGGATTTCGCTGTTGCCGGAATCCGGAGCCTGCGAGCCGAACACGATCGGCGCGCATTCCGACCGCCCGAGAATCTCGTTGAGCAACGCCAGTTTCACCTGGCCGTGTCCAGGTCCGCCGAGATGCGGACCCAGATGAGTAGCCCACAGCCCGCGCTCCTTGACGATCTGCTGCAGCGGAGGAATCAGCGCTTGGCGTACCGGGTCGTTGAGATCGTGAGATTCCTTGACGATCAGGTCGATTGGCTCGCACTCGGCGCGGACGAACTCGTCAACCCAGGCGAGTTGCGCGGCCCATTCAGGGTCGGTCGAGAAATCCCAGGCCACCGGTCGTCCCTTCGCTACTCAATTGTTGATGACCACTTCTGTCTTCGGGCTGCCGCTTCCTCGGTGGCGTGGCTGAGCACTTGGTTGCGGTTCTCGAGTTCAAGCGCCGATTCCAGCCCCGTGGCGTCGGTGTTGACCTGCACCGCCCGCTTGGTCAGCTGTACGCCCAGCGGTGCGAGTTCAGCAATGCGAGAGGCTATTTCGAGTGCGCGCTCGAATAGCAATGCGGGCTCCACCAATTCGCTTACCAGCCCTCGGCGGTCGGCTTCCTCGGCCGAGACGATACGGCCGGTCAGCATCCAGTCAGCGGCGACGCTGGCGCCCACAATCCGGGGCAGAAAGTAGCTCATTCCCATCTCGGCGCCGGACAGGCCAAGCAGGATCGCGGCGTTGCCGAATGTCGCGGCGGTCGAGCAGATCCGGATGTCGGCGGCCAGGCACAGCGCCAAGCCAGCGCCGACGCAGGGACCGTTGACCGCGGCGATCACCGGCTGCGGAATGTCGCGAATCGCCTGCGGCAGTGCGGCCATCGTTTCCTGGAAGCGCAGGCGGTCGATTGCGGGCGCTGTCGCCTCGGGGATTTCCAGGCCGAAGTCGCGCATGTCGATGCCGGAGCAAAACCCTCGTCCAGCGCCGGTCATCACGACCGCGTTGACGGACGAGTCCGCGGCCACGGCGGCCAATGTCTCCTTGAGCTTGCCGACCATGACGTCGTTGATCGCGTTGAGCCGTTCAGGTCGGTTGAGTTGCAACACCACCACGCCGGCGTGCGGTGTCTGCACGCTCAGTGCCTCGTTCACCGTCAATCGAGCGCCCTTCGTTGCGAGCCCGACCCGCGGCGCCTCGAATGAGACGCAAATTCGCAGATGAGGAGAATGCTATTCTTCTGCGGCGCGCCCATGCAATCGGGCCGGGCGGTGGATCGTGGTTTGGCCGCCTTCGCCTCCTATTGCGCCAAGCAGAAGCCACGGCTGTAATAATCGCGACGCGGAGCGGAGGATCTGTGGCAAACCCCGAGGTAGCCGACGGTGTGACGATAGTCCGATTCGACCATCCGCCGGTGAACGCTCTCGACCTCGACTTGCTCGAAGTCATCACCGCGTCGATGCGAAACGTCGAGGGGCCGGTTGTCATCACCGGCGCGGGTCGGTGTTTCTCGGCCGGTGTCGACCTGCGCGCGATCGTCGACGGTGGCCCCGAGTACGGCGAGCGCTTCGTCGCCGCGCTGTCGGAGGCGTTCCTCGCGATCTTTGACCACCCTGCGCCGGTGGTCGCCGCGATCAACGGGCACGCCATTGCGGGCGGATGCGTCTTGGCCATGTGCGCCGACCCACGACTGATGTCCGGCGGGACGATCGGCCTCACCGAGCTTTCGGTCGGCGTCCCGTTCCCGGTGGCCGCGCTCGAGATATGCCGCTTCGCGATGGGGACATCGGCGGCCCGAGCAGCGCTGCAGGCCAAGACGATTGACGCCGACACCGCGCTGGACCGAGGCTGGGTCGACGCGGTTGTCCCGAGCGACGAGCTGATTTCTCAGGCGATTGCGACCGCGCGCGAACTCGGCGAGTACTCGCCATCGGCCTACGCGGCCACCAAGCGGCAGTTGCACCAGCCGGCGCGCGTCGCGATAGAAGCCGGCGCGGACGTGGATGCCAAGGTGCGGGCCAGCTGGATCAACGAGGAAACACGCGGCCGCATTGCCGCATTTGTCGAAGCGCTTGCCCGCAATCGCTAAGTTGGCCCACTGTGAGCTTTTGGATCGCCCACGCGGCAGAGACGCTGACCGAAGAGATACCCGCGACACCAGACAAGGTGCGTGACTTCTATGTGGACTTGGACAACATCAAAGTCGTGCACCCGCTGGTCGTTTCGGTGCAAACCATATCGCGCAGCGAGACCGCGGACGGTTACGTGCAGACCTATCGGGTGCGCGACCGCATCCCGTTCGGTGCTTTTGCGATCCGGATCAGCTACTGGGCCCGGGTTGAGGTTCCGGTGCACGGCGATGTGCGCACCGAGGCTCGTCAGTTTCCCCGGGTGCGATTGCGCGGCACCGTGGCCTTCGAGCCGATCGCCTCGGGCACCCGTCTGACCGAGCGGCTCCAGATTGCGGCGCCGCGTCCGCTGGCTGCGACGACCCGACGGGAAGCGGTCAACGCGCACATTGCGATGCTGTCGGGCATCCGCGACCACTTCGCGCAGTCAGGTCAGTGACGTTGCGCATAATTGGTGTGTGCCGCAAACACACACGACGAATGCGCTCGCCAACCCAGCTCAGCCACATCACGCGCTTGTGCGTGAGTTGGAGCGCTACATCGAGGCCCACAATCCCGACCTGACCGACGTCAACGTGCTGAGCGCGACCGACACGGGTCGAACTGACAAGAGCCATAAGCCGGTCCGCCACTGGTACCACGTCACATATGAAGCGTGAACGTCAGCGCCGGCCGGATCAGATGAGTTGTTGGCGTAACTCTCGCTTCAGCACCTTGCCGTAGCTGTTCTTCGGTAGCTGCTCCACGGTCAGGTAGCGCTTGGGGCGTTTGAAGCGGGCGATGCGCTGCAACAGGTGCGCGTCGAGATCGTCGGGTGAAGCCGCGCCGACGATAAACGCCACCACGATCTCACCCCATTCCGCGTCCGGTGCTCCGACCACGCAAGCTTCCGACACGCCCGGATGCTCGAGCAGCGCCTCCTCCACCTCTCGGGGATAAATGTTCGTGCCGCCGCTGATCACGACGTCTTTCGAACGGTCGTGCAGGGTCAGGTAGCCGTGCGGATCGAACGAGCCCATGTCGCCGGTGCGAAGCCAGCCGTTGTGTAGTGCCGCGTTGGTGGCATCGGGGTTGTGCCAATAGCCGCACATGACAACGTCACCGCGACAGACGATCGCGCCGATCTCACCGACGCCCGCAGGTGTGTCGTCGGCGCGCAGCACCGCGACTTCCATGCCTGACCGCGGGTAGCCGACCGAGCCCAGGACCGTGTCGCTGGCCCTCTCGTGGTCCGCGCGGCGCAAGCCGGTGATGGTCATCGGTGACTCACCTTGGCCGTAAATCTGGGCGAATACCGGCCCGAACGCCGCAAGTGCTTTCTTGATGCTCTCCACGTACATCGGCCCGCCGCCGTAGACGATGGTCCGCAGCCGGCTCGGGCGTTCGCGGCCTGTTTCGACTACTCGCTGCACCATCGTCGGTGCGAGGAAGGCGCTGCAGCCCGGATGATGCTCACACAGATCCAGGAATTCATCCGGATCGAACCCGCCGCGCTGCGGCACCACCTGACGGGCGCCCCGCAGCAGGTAGGCCGGGATGTATAGGCCGGAACCGTGCGACATCGGTGCGGCGTGCACCAGGCTGCATTCCTCGTCGGGTGCGTCGATGTCGGCGAGGTGAGCGATCGTCATCGCCATCAGGTTGCGGTGGGTGAGCATGGCGCCTTTGGACCGTCCGGTCGTCCCGCTGGTGTAGAACAGCCAGGCCAGCGTCGCCGGATCCGTGCATGGCGGCGGCGCGGGCGCAGCGGTCATTCGATGCGAGTAGGATTCTGCCTCAACGCTTTCCACCGGAAAGCTACAGCCTGACCCCAGCTGAGCAGCGATTGCTGCCGAAGCGAAGACTTGCGAGACGCCGGCATCGTCCAGGATTTGCACCATTTCGCGGGGATGCAGCTTGTAGTTGATCGGAACCGCGACGCACTCCGCCGCCCAAATCCCGAACAGCAGCTCAACGATCTCCGGACGATTCTCACTGATGATCGCGAGCCGCGCGCCCGCTGGGCAGTTCTGTTGGATCGAGCCGGCCATCCGCAGCGCGCGGTCCCGCAGCTCCCGCCAGGTGCAGCAGCACCGCTCGCCGTGATAGACCGCACCGCGATCAGGAAAGCGCTGCGCGGTCTGCTCCAGCAGCGCGAACAGGTTCACCGGGCCGTCCACTCCGACGTCAACGCAAATTTCGACAGGTACTTCGTCGAGCTCCATCCGCCGTCGACCACGATGGTTTGCCCGTTGATGAAACTGCCTCCGGGCGAACATAAGAACGCGACGGTGCTCGCCACGTCGTCGACCGTGCCCAACCGCTGATGCGGTGTCATCTCGGTGTTGATCCGACGGAATCGCGGGTCCTGCAAACGCTCTTCAGTCATCGCGGTTTGGATCACGCCGGGAGCTACTGCGTTGCAACGTATTCCGTGCGATCCGTACTGGCAGGCGATATGGGTGGTCAACGCGGTCAGGCCACCCTTGGCCGCGGAGTATGGACCGCCGCGAAGACCACCCACGACGGCGAACGTCGAAGTGATGTTGATGATGGCCGAGCCGGGCCGCATGTGCGGCAGCACGTCACGCGCCAGCCGGAACGGCGCGCGCAACATCACGTTGAGGAAGTAATCCAACGTGTCGTCGTCGGTTCGGTGTAGCGGTGTGGGGTTTCCCACTCCGGCGTTGTTGATCAGGAAATCGATGTGACCCCAGCGTTCGACCGCGGTTTCGACGATGCGGCTGGGCGCGTCGTCGTCGGTCAGGTCGACCGCGACGGTTGCGATACGATCCGGTGCACCAATGGCTTCCGCCAACTCGGCCAGCCGCTGTTCATTGCGGCCGGTGGCAACGATCGCCATTCCCATCTCGGAAAGCTTGGTCGCGCATCCGAAGCCGATACCGCCCGTTGCGCCGGTTACGATCGCTATCTGCATTTGACGTGCTCTCCGTCGCGATAGACGGGGATTCCCGAGCGGCTAGGCCCCTTCTGGGTTGCTTCCTGCTTCATCGCCCTGTACCTCCGTGGTTGAAGGACTTACCGGGGCTCCACCGGAGCTGCTGATGCGGCCCCGCCCACTTGTGTGGGAAGCGTTTAATCTCTCCGCCCGCCCGGCGGCGAGAATGACTCTGGCGGCGTTGTGGTCTCGATCGTGTTCCGTATTGCATGCAGGACACCTCCAGTTCCGGATTTGCAGCGCGAGGTCCTCGAGGCAGTGGCCGCAGACCGAACACGTCTTGCTGGATGCCAACCAGCGTGAAACGGGATGATAGGTTCGGCCGTACTTTTCGGCTTTTTCTCCAATGGCTCGCAGAAACTGCCCCCAGCCCGCGTCGCAAATCACCCGAGCTAGCCGGCGATTGCGAGTCATGCCCACGATATTCAGGTCCTCGACATGGATCACTTGGTTCTCGCGAACCAGTGCCAAGGCCTGCTTGTGGTGATAGTCGCGCCGGGTACGAGCAACCGCGCCGTACTGAATGGCGACCTTGCGCCGCGTTTTGTCCCTGTTGTTCGACCCCTTCGCTCGTCGAGACTTCTCCCGCTCCAGACGACGGAGCTTTCGCAACTTGCGCTCCAGATGCCTCGGGTTCGGCACATCCCAACGCCGTCCGTCTGTGGTGGCGATGGTCGCTAGGCGCACAATTCCAACGTCGATCCCTGCTTCGACCTTCGCTATCGGTAAGGGGCATGTCGGTGTGTCGACAACGAAGCTCGCGTAATAGTGACCGTCGGGCTCCCGGATGATCGTTACCGAAGAGGGTTGGCTGGGTAGCTGACGCGACCAGCGTACGGACACCTCGCCGACCTTCGCCAAGAACAATCGTCCGTTCGAGCGTGTACGGAACCCATTGCGAGTGAGCCGAAACGACTGCCGATGATCCTTTCGCGACTTGAATCGGGGCCGTCTTACTTGGCGGCCTTTGCGTTTGCCCGAACAAGAGTCGAAGAAATTTCGGAATGCCCGTCGCGAATCGTTTACCGACTGCACAAGCGCCACACTCGGTACTTCGGCAAGCCAGGCCCGCTCCGCCGTGGTTTTGGCCTGGGTGATCACGCGCCGCTGCACTTCCGTGTCCGAGAGTTTTACGCCTGCCCGATACGCCGCGTCGCGGACGCGCAACGCGTCGTTGAACACGACTCGACAACAACCAAACACGCGAGCCAGAGCCGCTGCTTGGGCAGGTCCGGGTTCGATGCGGTAGCGGTAGCGCAGCAACACACATACACGATAAAGCGGGGCTCTGACATTGCAGCCGATTCATCAATGCACCTGCCACCATGTCGCGATCAACGAGATGCTCGTCCTGTATCCACAAACCACTGGCCCCATTTGCCATAACCTCGGCGTTCGTTTGGCCGAGCTCAATCACAGTGGGTGTGACTAATTCCGGATCCAGGTTTGTGGCTCGCATCAATTAAGACCTCTGTCATCCGTCCGTCTTCGTCAGGACCGCCTGGATCTGGTGCTTGAGCACCTTGCCGGCGTCGTTTCGCGGGAGGTGTTCCCAGATCACTACTTGCTCAGGAGCTTTGAATGTGGCGACCCCTTGGGCCTGCAGGAAACTGCGCAGGCTCGCGACGTCAGGACGCGGCTGATCCGTGGGCACGATGACGGCACAAGCGCGCTCGCCGGTCCGAGTATCCGGCAGGCCGACAACGGCGATCTCTGAGATTCCGGGATGGTCGATGAGAATGTCTTCGATTTCTTTTGGTGCAATGTTCTCGCCGTTTCGGATGATGACGTCCTTGGCGCGCCCGGTGACGACGAGGTAGTCGTCATCAACCCAGCGGGCGAGATCACCGGTGCGGAAATACCCGTCGGCGTCGAACGATCCGGCTTCGTCCTCGGGATGCAGGTAACCGACCAGCATCTGCGGGCCGCGGGCGTGAATCTCGCCGCCGGACGCGTCGTCGCCGAGCGTGATCTGCGCGAATCCGGCGCGTCCGTCGGTGTCCGCGGCATGGTCGGGATCGAGCGGGGCACCGACCGTCGTCACCGGAACTTCGGTCGAGCCGTACACCCGGGTGACCACGGCGCGTTCGAAATACTCAGCCGCTCTGCGGATCAACGACGGTGACACCGACGCGCCGCCGCAGACGAACAACTTGAGCTCCGGCAATCGGGTATCGGCACGCTCGGCGGCCGTGAGTATCTGCTCCAGAAAAGGTGTCGCTCCGGCGATGTGCGTGCAGTGCTTCGCCCGGATCAGCTCAACCGCTTCATCGGCATCCCAGCGTTCCATCAGCACCGTGGACGTGCCCAAAAGCAGTGGACATTCGAAAGCGTAAATCGAGCCGCCGATGTGCGCGACCGGCGACGGCACCAGAAACCTGTCACCGGGCTGCACCTGCCAGTAGTCGCGCAGCTGACAGATCAGCGCATGCATCGAGTTATGACTGTGCAAAACACCTTTCGACCGACCTGTCGTCCCCGATGTGTAGAGGATCATGCGCACCGCATCCGGATCCAGCGTGGGCAGCTCGACGGTCGGCGAGTGCGCCGCGGGCAGCGATGCGCCGCCACGGACCACGACGACCTCTGGCGGCGAGTCCATCTGGCCGACCACCCGGTCCAACATCGCCGCGTAGTCGTACCGCCCGAAAACCGATGGCACGAAAATCATTCGAGTTTCCGCGTCATTGAGAATGAACAGCAGCTCCCGATCCCGCAATGAGGGCAGGATAGGGTTCACCACCATTCCGGCCATCGTCGCGGCCAGGTAAATGATCGTGGCCTCGTGCCAATTGGGCAGCATCAACGACACCACGCTGCCAATCGGCATGCGGGCCAGCAGCGCCTGCGCGAGTGCCGACGCCTGCTCGTAGAGGCTTCGGCAATCCAGTTGGCATCCACCGTCGATGAGAACAATTCGTTGTGATCTGCGCTGCGCGGCGTCGATTAACGAGTCGGCAAGGGTGCCACGCACCCACCACCCGCGCGCATAGGCGTCGGCGGCCCGCTCGTCGTCCCAGCGGACCCGTCGTCCACCGATCAGTTTCCCGGTCACGTTGCTTGACATCGTCGTTCTAAGCAGATCTACGCGTTGAGATTAGCCGCGGACCCGCCGCATCGTCATCGAGTGACGGAAACGCGCAGCGGGATGCGTATTGATCGTCACCTGGGCGACCTCACCGTCGGACGTGGTGTAGGTGCGGTGCACTTCGAGTCCTGGGCTACCGCCGTCGACGCTGAGCTCCTGGGCGAGCAGTGGCGAGATCAACACCGCCGCGATTTCCTGCCGAACCTCGACGATGCTCAGCCCGAAGAGGTCTTCGATCAGCGGGAAGATCGGACCGGTATGACGTGGCAGCAGTCTGCCCACCGCCGCAAATGCCCGGTTGATGTAGTACTCGGTTCGGCACACCGGAAACGTCGCACCCTCGATCCGGCGGAAACCACGGACGGCCAACCATTCTTCGCCGCGGCTGAGCCCGGTTCGGGTTGCCAGCTCGTCGTCGATCACGACCATCCCGGTGGACTCGATCGCGAATTGCGCGCCGGTCGCGAAGGCCAGCAGGTCGTTGATCGAGACGACGTCTTGAACGTAGGAGTCCGAGGAGGGCCGCGGTACGACGAGCGTGCCCGCGCGCGGCCGCGACGCGACGAGGTTGTCGTCGCGTAGTCGCCGCAACGCCTCCCGGACGGTATAGCGACTGACCGAAAAACGCTCGCACAGTTGATGTTCGGTGGGAAGCTGCGATCCCACCGGGTATACGCCGTCGACGATTTCTTTCCGCAGCGCGCGTGCGACCTGCAGGTAGCGGTGGTCGGTCGACCGCTGGTCAGCCATGACGACCGTCCTGCCGAACTGCCAGCACGCTGCCCTCCGCGTCGGCAGACACATAGAGGGTGCCGTCCGGCCCGGCGGCGATGCCGGCGAACGGTCCCTGCGGCCCGGAGAACGGCGGCATGCCCTTCAGCGGCTTGGGAACCACGCCGGGCGGAGCGCCCAGCGGCAGGCCGGAGGCAATGGTGTGCCGGGTGGCGTCCTCCAGATCGACGGCGATCAATGCCTTGGCGTCGGCATCGACGACGTATAGTTGCCGCCCGAGCGCCAGAATGCCTTGCGGCCTTTGCAAGTCGTCCACCACGGTTTGGACGCCCGATCCGGTAATTCTGATCACCCGGCCGGCGGCGGCCTCGGACACCAGGCAGGTGCCGTCGGGTACAATCGCCAGCCCGACCGGATCGTGCAAACCCGAAGCGATCACCTCGACCCGCCCGGCCCGGATCGACAGCACCCGTCCGGTACCGAGTTCGGCGGCCACGACGGCGCCATCGGCGGTCGTCGCCACCCCATAGAGCTGATCGAATCCATCTGCCAGCACCTCGGTTTGGCAGCCGGCGGGCCGGTAGCGCGACACCTGACCACCGGAGGTGGTTACGACGAACTCGCCGGGTCCGGACGGCACCAGCCCACGCAGGAAACCCGGGTAGCCGGGGGAGAACAACATGCCCACGGTCCGCAATGTGCGATCGGGCTGCAGGACATAGAAGTACGTGCCGTCAGCGATGTAGAGGTTGCCGTCGGCGCCGACGGCCAGATCCAGCGGCCAGTTCAGCCCGCCCGGCAACACGGTCGAAGTCCCGCCGTCGCTGAGGATTTCGGTGATCTCGCCGGTGAAATTCGAGACGAACAGCCGATCCCCTACAAAGGTCGAGTTGTCCAGACCGGGGTTGAGGTCGGCCAGCACTGTCTGCTCGCCGGTGCGCGGGTCGAGGCGTAATACCTGGCCGCTGTGTACCTGGGTTGAAACGATGTGGCCCGTCGAATCGAACTTCACCGAATCGGGCACACCGAGGCCGGTGGCGACTATTTCTGGCGCGCCGCCGTCAAGGTGGATCCGCCAGATTTCGTTGGCGCCCATGACCGGGAAGTACAACAAGCCGTCCGGGCCGACCTCCATCGCGTTCGGGGATGGGACATTCTCCAGCAGGACCCGCGGCGGGCCACCGCCCAGGTCAAGTTCGAGAATGCGCCCGCCTTCCCGGCATTCGCCGATGAACAGCCGGCCCTGGTGGACCGTGATTCCGTTGGCGGACGGGACATCGTCGCGCAGCACCCGGGTATCGCCGTCGGTGCTGCGCGCGCTGACCCGACCGTCCATGACCTCGGTGGCGTAAAGGTTGCCGCGTGAGTCGAAAGCCACGTCGTCGGGAGCGATGATCTCGCTGCCCTTGGGGCTGATGGTTTCCAGTCGGCCCGTTGCGATGTCGAGGGCACTGATCTGGCTGCCGGTCACCTGCGCGATGTAAATCCGCCCGTCGGGGCCGGTCCGCAGACCATTGGCACCGAACAGCCGGCTCGGCGGGGTAAGCCGCTCTAGGCGCCAGCCCTCGGCGAGGCTCGGTGACATCCCGGCACTGGAGCGCCCCTCTTGCAGCAACATCGGTGATGACCTCCGGGCCGTGTTGTCAGGGCGTTTCAGCCGGTGACGTTAGCAACCGAGTCTGGTCCAGACAATAGTTTGGAGTGCCTTTGGTAACCCTACTTGACGCTCAGCCATTTGCAGAGAATCATATTCTCAATTATGCGCATCTGCCTATTTTGTCCGGACAAAAGCAATAGTGGTCGGTAACCTGCTGAGTCTCGATCGTCGCGTGGTGGTGGTGGCCGGCGCCGCGGGCGGCGGTATCGGCACCACCGTCACCCGCATGGTCGCCGAAGCCGGCGCGACGGTCATCGCGGTGAGCCGGTCCAAAGATAATCTCGACGACCATATTGCGCCGTTGATCGAGCAAGGATTGTCGATCGTGCCGCTGGCCGCCGACGTCGCGACCGACGACGGTGTGGCCGCCGCGATGGAGCAGGCGGCAGATGCCGACGGCGACCTGCACGGGCTGGTCAACGTGGCAGGCGGAGCCGCACCGGAGACTTGGATGCCGGCGACCCGGGTGACCCGCACCGACTGGCGTGACCTGTTCACCCACAACCTGGAAACCGCGTTCTTCATGAGCCAAGCGGTGGCCGCCGAACTGAGAGCACGCAAACGCCGCGGGTCGATCGTCTCGATTTCCTCGATCAGCGGGATGAACGCCGCGCCGTTCCATATCGCCTACGGCACGGCCAAGGCGGCGGTCGCGGCGATGACCCGCACCCTGGCGGTCGAACTGGCCCCCGACGAAATTCGGGTCAACGCGGTAGCTCCCGGGGTTACCGCGACGCCGGCCTCGCGCACCTACGTCGACGAAGACGCCGAGCGCGATCGCCGCGCCATCGCGATGGGCCGACGCGGCCGCCCCGAGGAAGTCGCCGGCGCCATCCTGTTCCTGCTGTCGGACCTGTCCGGCTACATCACCGGCCAAACGCTTCTGGTGGACGGCGGGCTGGACCTCAAATGGACACATCTGGATGCCGACAACACCTCACTCTTCCTCAAAGACGACTCCTTCCGAGCGGCGCTAAGGAGCATGTGATGACCGACACCGAAGTCCAAGCGGCCACTGGGAATTCCGCGCTTTCCGCACCGGTGACAATCGGCGTCGAGGCCTATCTGTCCGAGGACTATGCCCGCGCGGAACGCGACCGGCTGTGGCGAAAGGTGTGGCAACAAGTCGGACGGGTGGAAGACCTGCCAAAAGTCGGCAGCTTCCTGACCTACGACGTTCTCGACGACTCCATCGTGGTGGTGCGCACCGGCCCGGACACGCTCAAGGCCCACCACAACGTGTGCATGCACCGCGGCCGGCGCCTGGTCGACGTCCCCGAGCGCGCGAAAAGTGCCTGCGGCCACAAGAAGTCGTTCGTGTGCGGGTTCCACGGCTGGACCTACGACCTGGACGGCAGCTGCGTCCATATCCCCGAGCAGCAGGACTGGCAGGATGCGCTGACACCGCAGAACACGCACTTGGCCCCAGTCAACGTCGACACCTGGGGCGGCTGGGTTTGGATCAACATGGATCCCGACTGCGAGTCGCTGCGCGACTATCTCGAGCCGGCCGCCACCATGCTCGAGCCGTTCGGCCTGCAGAACATGCGCTGCAAGTGGCGCAAATGGCTGCATTTCCAATGCAATTGGAAGGTGGCGATGGAGGCGTTCAACGAGACCTACCACGTCGCCACGACGCACCCGCAGTTCAACAAGTTCGGCACGTTCCGTGGTTGGGCGAAGGCGCAGGGTAAGCACAGCAACATCGGCTACGACGCGCCTAAAGATCTCACCGAGACCAAGTCGAAGATCCGGCTCGGTACGGGAGATCCGCGGATCTCGACGGCGGAGATGCAGGTCTACACGCTGGAGGAAACCAACGCCACCACCACCAAGACGCTGGTGGATGCCGCGAAGCGGCTGGCCGATGAGCTGCCGGAGGGCACTCCGGCCGACCAGGTGCTCAGCCATTGGCTCTCGACGGCGCGGCGCGACGACGCCGCCCGCGGCGTGGTTTGGCCGACCATCGATCCCGACCACTTAGCCAAAAGTGGTACCGCCTGGCAGATCTTTCCGAATTTTCAGATCGGGCAGGGACTTACGACGGCGCTGTGCTACAGCGCCCGACCCAACGGCTACGACCCGAACAGCTGCATCTTCGAGGCGTCCTGCTACGAGCTCTACCCCGAAGGCCAGGAGCCGCAGACCGAATGGGTGTACATGGAGGCCGACGACCCGAATTGGCGCACGGTGTTCCCGCAGGACTTCTCCAACATGGCCGCGGTACAGCAAGGCATGAAATCACTTGGCTTCAAGGGCACCAAGCCCAACCCCTACATGGAACGCAGCACCGTCAATCTGCACCGCAACCTCGCTCGATACATGGGCACCGGTGCGCCGCGCGACTTAGCAGAGGAGTCTGGACGATGAAAGTCAATCTTGGGTTCGGAGCGCACAACTCCCACGACTGGGACCGGGTGCTGGCCGGGGATTTCAGCCATCCGCCGGCGACGCCCGACTGGGAATGCGTACAGGGCACGCTCGCGATCGCCGATCTGGCCGAGCCGCTGGGGTTCGACGGTATCTGGATGCCGGAGCACTGCGGGACCCCGTATGGCATGACGCCCAACCCGATTCAGGCGTTGAGCTACTTCGCCGGCCGGACCGAGCGAGTGAGCCTGGGTACCTTCGTCGTCGTTGCACCCTGGTGGCATCCGGTGCGGCTCGCGCACCAGATCGCCTACCTGGACATCCTCTCTAACGGCCGGTATACGACGATCGGGATCGGGCGTGGTGTGTCCAAGGGAGAGTTCGACGCCGTCGGGGTGCCGCGGGAGGAGAGCAGACAGCGGTTCAACGAAACCCTCGACATCCTGCAACTGGCGTTGTCCGGCGAACGGTTCTCCTACGACGGTGAGATCTTCACCGTGCCGGAGATGTCGCTGCGCCCCGAACCGCAAAGCGGAGACCTGTTCTCGCGGATCTACAGCTCGTCCTCGACGGCCGAGTCGCTGGAGATCCTGGCCCGCCGCGGCATGGTACCGCTGTTCGTCGGCAACAAGCCGATCGAAGACGCCGGGCGAGAAGTGCAGAAGGTGAACACGTTCCGCAAGGAGGAGGGCCTGCCGCCCTGCCAGCCGAAGAACGTCATGTTCATGTACTGCGCGGCCAACGCCGACGATGCCGCCAAGACCGAGGAGTGGATCTGGACGGCCAACCGCGACGTCACTGTGCACTACGGATTCGCCGACGCCTCCAACTTCAAAGGTGTCAAAGGGTATGAGGCCTACGCGGCCAGGGAAGCCACCGCGACCGCGGTGCTGGCGTCCTCGGTGACCGGGGACGACAAGGGTAAGCCCAAGACCCCCGGATATCACGCGTCCAACCTGCTGATCGGTACGCCGCAGGAGATCTTCAACCGGCTCAAGGCTGCCCAGGAAGCCTGCTCGTTCGAAGAGCTCACCATCGTCCCGCAGTTCGGCACCATGCCGTATGAAGAGGCGATGGCCAGCACCGAACTGTTCGCCAAGGAGGTGCTGCCGGCGGCGCACCAAATGGAGGCCCCCCTGCACCCCGCGGCCCTTCCGGAGAACGCACTGGCATGACCTGCGAGCAACCCACGCAGACACCCGACGACGTCGACATCGCCGCGCTGCGCGAAAAGTACCGCCACGAGCGGGAAAAGCGGCTGCGTGCCGAAGGGTCCAAGCAGTACGTCGAACTCGAGGACGACTTCGCGGGATATTACGAAACCGACCCCCACTCCCCACCGCTGGTGCGCCATCCGATATCGGAGGACATCGACGTTGCCGTCATCGGCGGAGGTTTCGCCGGCCTGCTGTGCGCGGCCCACCTGAAGAAGGCCGGCGTCGATGATGTCCGGATCATCGAGCTGGGCGGCGATTTCGGTGGCGTCTGGTACTGGAATCGCTACCCGGGTATCCAGTGCGATAACGAATCATATTGCTACATACCGATGCTCGAAGAGCTGGACTTCATGCCGTCCAAGAAGTTCGCCGACGGCGCCGAGATCTACGAGCACTGCCGACGCATCGGAAAACACTTCGGGCTCTACGATTCCGCGATCCTCTCCACGCAAGTCCGCGATCTGCGATGGGACGAAGAGATCAAACGATGGCGGATCAGCACCAACCGCGACGACGACATCCGCGCCCGGTTCGTCGTCATGGGCTCGGGCCCCTTCCACCGGCCCAAACTGCCCGGCATCCCGGGAATCAAGGACTTCAAAGGACACAGCTTTCACACGTCGCGCTGGGACTATTCCTACACCGGCGGGGACACCAGCGGCGGCCTGGACAAGCTGGCCGATAAGCGTGTCGCGCTGGTCGGCACCGGCGCGACCGGTATTCAGGTGACGCCTTTCCTCGCCCGCGATGTCAAGCACCTCTACGTTTTTCAGCGCACGCCGTCGTCGGTCGACGTCCGAAACAACACGGCGACCGATCCCGAGTGGGTGAAGATGCTTGCGCCGGGCTGGCAGCAAGAGCGGCAACGAAACTTTCACGCGTGGACGTTCGAAGGGATGGCGCTCGGCCAACCAGACCTGGTCTGCGACTTCTGGACCGAACTCGGCCGGAACACTGCTGCCCGGGTTCTCGCTCTAGACGATCCGGCCGCGCTTAGCCCGGAAGAATTCATGGCCATCCGCGAGGAGGAAGACTACAAAGTCATGGAGCGGCTGCGCCGCCGCGTCGAGAGCATCGTGCAGGACAAAGACACCGCGGAGGCACTCAAGCCCTATTACCGGTTCCTGTGCAAGCGGCCGTGTTCCAACGACGAGTATCTGGCGGCGTTCAACCGGCCGAACGTCACTCTGATCGATGTCTCCTCGACCAAGGGTGTGCAGCGGGCAACCGAAAAGGGGCTCGTCGCCAACGACGTCGAACACGAGGTCGACTGCATCATCTATGCCAGCGGGTTCGAGATCACGACCGAGATCAGCCGCCGGTACTCCATCGACGCGATCGAAGGTCGCGACGGGCTATCGCTTTTCGACTACTGGGCCGACGGCTACCAGACCTTGCACGGCATGACCAGCCGGGGCTTTCCCAATCAGTTCTTCACCGGTTTCACCCAGGTCGGTATTTCGGCGAACATCGCCGCCAACTACGAGTTGCAGGGCGAGCACATCGCCTACATCATCGCCGAAGCGATGGCACGCGGCGTGACAACCGTCGAGCCCACCCAGCGCGCGCAAGACGAGTGGTGCAAGACCATCCGAGAAAGCGCGATTGACAATTCGGCGTTCGATTCCCAATGCACGCCAGGCTATTACAACAACGAAGGCGGCGGCGGGGGAGAGGGCATACGGTCGCATCTGGGCGAGCCGTATGGGCCGGGCTTCTACGCGTTCGGAGAGCTGTTGGCCGAATGGCGCGACAAGAGTGATCTGGATGGCCTCGTCCTTGGAGACGAATGACTGAGCTCAGATTCGACGATCGCGTCGCAGTGATCACCGGTGCCGGCAGGGGACTGGGCCGCTCCTACGCGCTGCTGTTGGCCGCCAAGGGAGCCAAGGTCGTCGTGAACGACACGGGCGGAAGCCTGACCGGAGACGGCGTCGACACCGGCCCGGCCGACGAGGTGGTGCGCGAGATCAAAACGGCCGGGGGAGAGGCCGTCGCGTCCACCGAGTCTGTGACCACACCTATTGGTGGCAAAGCGATCATCCAGACGGCGCTCGACCACTACGGCAGGATCGACATCCTCGTCCACAACGCCGGTACCGTGCGACGAGCCCCCTTGACGGAGATGAGCTACGAAGACTTCGACGTCCTGCTCGATGTCCATCTGCGGGGCGCCTTCCACGTCGTGCGGCCGGCGTTCCCGCTGATGCATGCGGCGCATTACGGCCGGATCGTGTTGACGTCGTCGATCGGTGGCCTCTACGGCAATCACGGTGTCGCCAACTACGCCGTGGCCAAGGCGGGCATTATCGGCCTGTCCAACGTCGTCGCGCTCGAAGGTGCCGCGGCGAACGTGATGTGCAATGTCATCATTCCGTCCGCGGTGACCAGAATGGCTGAGGGCCTGGATATCTCCGCCTATCCTCCGATGTGCCCTGATCAGGTGGCGCCGGTGGTGGGCTGGTTGGCTCATGAATCCTGCTCGATCACCGGCGAGATGCTGATTGCCATCGCCGGCCGCGTTGCCAGGGCGGTGATTGCCGAGACGCCCGGCGCGTTTCGCCCATCATGGTCGATCGAGCAGGTGGGCGAAGATCTGAGCGCGATCCGGGACATGCACGCGCCGTTGGTGTTTCCTGTCGTTCCCGACGGTCACGCCGAACACCTGCGCTACAGCTTCGGCGTTGCCCGCCCAGCGACGATGGAGGCCGCGCAGCGGCCCCGGGAGGAGCGGGGCAAACAGCCTAAGGGAGCGCGGCATGGTTAACCCCGACACACCAACCGGTCCGCTGGCCGGGGTGCGGGTGGTCGACCTCACCGCGATGGTGATGGGGCCGTACTGCACGCAGATCATGGCCGACATGGGCGCCGACGTGATCAAAGTTGAGCCACCGGAAGGCGACGACACTCGCTACATTTCGGTCGGACCCGCGCCCGGGATGAGCGGCGTGTTCGTGAACGTGAACCGCGGCAAACGCAGCGTCGTGTTGGACCTGCGCTCCGACGCCGGCAAGGCCGCGCTGCGGACCCTCATCGAAACCGCGGACGTTTTCATCCACTCGATGCGGTCCAAAGCGATCGCCCGACTCGGATTCAGTTACGAGCAAGTCGCCGCGATCAACCCCGCGATCGTCTACACGAACTGTTACGGGTATGGCCGGCGTGGACCCGACCGAGACCTGCCCGCCTACGACGACACCATCCAGGCCGAATGTGGATTGCCCGCCGTTCAAGAGCAGTTGACCGGTGAGGCCAACTACGTCGGCACCATCATGGCGGACAAGGTGGCGGGCTTGACGGCGCTCTACGCCACCACAATGGCGTTGTTCCACCGGGAACGCACCGGCGAGGGTCAAGAGGTGGAGGTCGCCATGTTCGAAACCATGGCGTCGTTCATGCTGGTCGAACACGCCAACGGCGCGATGTTCGACCCTCCGCTCGGCCCCGCGGTCTACCCCCGCACGGTGGCGCCCAACCGCAAGCCATACCGCACCAAGGACGGCTACATCGCCGCACTGATCTACAACGACAGACATTGGTCGGCCTTCATCAAAGCCGTACAGCCGCCATGGGCAAGCGATCTGTATGCCACGCTCGAGCGGCGGGCGCGCCAGATCGACACGGTCTACGCCCTGCTCGCGGAAACACTCATCGAGCGCACAACCGACGAATGGTTAGCGCTGTTTCGGGAGCTGGAAATACCCGCTGCGCCGCTGCGGACGCCGGGCGCGCTGTTCGACGATCCGCATCTGAACGCCGCCGGCTTCTTCGAGACACTCAACACGGCGCACGGGCCGGTGCGCTTTCCCGGTGTGCCGACGTGGTTTTCCCGGACGGCCGGCCGAGTCGCCGGCCCGGCCCCAGAGCTGGGCGCCGATACCGCGGATGTACTCGAAGAACTCGGGTTGGCGGCCGACGCTGAAGCAGCCGCCCATGGCTCGGCGTAGCAGCATATTTCGGTTGCTGCGGCGTCGTCGTGTCTTCCGCTGATGCGGTCTGGGCGCACCTAAACTGACGGGTGTTCCAGCGGGAGGGGCATCGACGTATCGGTGGCAACTACGGCACCGGCCAGGCGAGTGGTCGGAGCGCTGCAAAGGTGAGCAAGGGACCGGCCGGGGTGTACCCCGCGCCGGTTCGCTCTGCTCGGCGTCCCCGATGGGTTGCTGCGCCAGTTGGCCGGCTGACCACCACCAGGAGTAGCGACGGTGATGGGCGGGCAACGCGCCGCCCGGGTATTCCCGCGCTGGATGGCGTGCGTGCAGTGGCGGTCGCCCTGGTGCTCGCCGACCACGGCGGCGTTCCCGGCATGGGGGGTGGATTCCTCGGTGTCGACGTGTTTTTCGTACTCAGCGGGTTCCTAATCACTTCGTTGCTGCTCGACGAATTGGGCCGAAGTGGCCGTATTGACCTGGGCGACTTCTGGATTCGGCGCGCCCGCCGGCTGCTACCGGCGCTGGTGCTGATGGTGCTGGCCGTGGCCGTCGGGCGTCAATTCTTCTCGCCCGAGGCCGTTGTCAGATTGCGCGATGACGCCGTCGCCGCCTTCTTCTGGGTGGCCAACTGGATGTTTGTCGCCGACAAGACCGACTATTTCACTCAGGGCGCTCCGCCGTCGCCGTTGCAGCACGCATGGTCGCTCGGTGTGGAGGAGCAGTACTACATCGTCTGGCCCCTCCTGCTGGTCACGGTGGCGGTGGTGCTGGCCGCACGGGCACGTCGCCGGCAGGGGTGGGCCACGCTGGGCGGGGTCCGCTTGACGGTGTTCCTGCTGGCGGTGTTGGGCGCACTGGCGTCCGCCGCCGCCGCGATTCTGCTCGCGTCCGACGACACTCGTGACCGGGTGTACTTCGGCACCGATACCCGAGCGCAGGCGCTGTTGGTAGGTGCCGCGGCGTCGGCGCTGCTGGTGCGCGATTGGTCGGCGCTGAACCGCGGGTGGTCGCTGATCCGGTCCCGGTGGAGCAAATGGATAGCTCGGCTGCTGCCGGTGATCGGGCTGGCGTTGTTGGGGCTGGCCGCCCACTGCGCCACCGGCAGCGCGCGCGAGTTCCGCGGAGGCCTGTTTATTGCGGTGGCAATCGCGGCGGTACTGGTGATCGCACCGGTGGCGCTCGACCAGCGCGGACCCGTCGCCGCCGTGTTGGCGTGGGGTCCTCTTGCGTGGCTGGGCACCATCTCCTACGGCGTCTATCTATGGCACTGGCCGATCTTTCTGGCGCTCAACGGTGAGCGGACGGGCTGGTCTGGACTCTCGTTGTTCGGCGTCCGCTGCGCCGCCACGCTGGCGGTGTCCATCGTGTCGTGGTGGGTGATCGAGCGGCCGGTCAGAAGGTGGCGACCGGTGCGGGTGCCGTTGTTGCCGCTGGCCGGAGCGACCGCGGCGACGGCCGCCGCGGTGATCCTGCTGGTGGTTCCAGTCAGTCCCAGGCCCGGCATCGGTCCACTCAACGGCAGCTTGCCTCCGGGGGTGTCACCGGTCGCGGTCGTTTCGTCGTCCCCACCGCAGGACATCAGGCCCGCGCGCGCCGTCGCGCCGCGGGACCCGCGCCGGCCGTTCACCGTGTCGGTCTTCGGCGATTCGATCGGCTGGACGCTGATGCATTTCTTACCGGCGACGCCGGGGTTCCAGTTCATCGACCACACGGTTATCGGCTGCAGCCTGGTGCGCGGCGGTCCGTACCGTTATCTCGGCCAGACGTTGGATCAGAAGAGCGAATGCGAATCGTGGCCGGGCAGATGGACTTCACAGATCGCCCTCGACCGACCCGATGCCATCCTGCTGATCGTCGGCCGATGGGAAACCGTAGACCGGGTCAACGAGGGCAGGTGGACCCACATCGGTGACCCGACCTTTGATTCGTATATCACCGCTGAGTTGGGGCGGGCGGTGGAGATCCTCAGCTCCAGCGGTGCACCACTGACCGTTACCAACCTGCCGTACAGCAGGCGGGGCGAACAGCCCGACGGGAGCTTGTGGCCCGAGGATCAGGCTGACCGGGTGGACCTGTGGAATAGGTTGTTGGCCAAGACTATTGGGAAACGTCCAGACGTGCGGATGCTGGACCTCAAAAAGAAGTTGTGCCCCGAGGGCGTCTACACGGCCAAAGTTGACGGCATCCAAGTACGCAGCGACGGCGTGCACCTGACCGACGAAGGCGTGCAGTGGCTGACGCCGTGGCTGGAGAAATCGCTGAGATAGTTGGGGCTACTGGCCGGCGTAACAGCTGATTTCCATGCTGTCACTCTCGCGGGCGGCGAAATTGACGCTGACGTAGCCGTTCTCGGCCTTGCGGACGTAGTCGAGGTAGGGCTGTGCGTCCGCCATCTCGGTGTTGTCGGCGACGACAAGGGCTCCTGGAGACAAACGTGGTTCGAGCAGCTTGATCACTGGGAGGTACAGCTCCTTCCAACCGTCAAGCAGCACGAAACCGACCGGTCCGGTTAGATCGGCAAGCGTGGAAAGCGCGTCGCCGTCAAGGATGGTGATCAGGTCGTCCAACCCGGTCTCAACGAATGTTTGCTTCGCAGCGGCGATCTTGTCCGCGCTGAGCTCAGTGGTCACGACTCGGCCGCTGCCGTTGTCGCGCACCGCCGACGCCAGATGAAGCGCTGAAATACCAAACGACATACCGAATTCCACAATGGTCGCGGGGCGAGTCGCCCGGACCAGCGAGTACAGCAGTCGACCCGCCTCCGGGGTTACCGGGATGTAGAAAGTGCTCATCGTGTCGGCGCGTTCCTGTGCGGTCCTCGCGGTAGACATCGCATATCGGATATTGGGCATATTGCGCAACTGCGCCATCTGTTCCCTCGACTCGGTGTACATCCGGTCAAGGGCCGCTGCGACTCGGTGATCCTGCAATGTGGTGGGCATACCGTCGAGCCTAGGCGGCGCTGACCGCGACTGGATCTGCCCCTGACGGCTCGCGACGGACCCCTGACCTACGTGGGCTGATCCGCGCCGACTAAGGGCTAAGCTCAAATTTTTTTCCGATAATGTTTGACCTGCACCGCTTCCGGTGCCAGGATGGACTGCGCAAGCACCTCGGTAGGTGAGGCGTCTGCATGGATATAGGCCACTGACCCCGAACGTCGAGAGACGCCCCGGGTCAGGACAGCTCCTCCCGGGCTAAGGGTTGAGCCCAAGTGGCTTTCGGACGAAAATCCGGATACGCCGTGCAGTGCCGAAGCTCCGACGAGAGGGGTGCGTCGCCACCGGCGTCAAATCCCCTAATGTGCGTGCACCTGGGTGACACCCCCGTGTGTCCTGGCCGTGAGGAGGTGATGGGCGAGATGAGTCCGAGCGACAGTCCGCATCCGTATTCGAAATTCGTTTCGTCCCGATCCGGTCGCGGCATCCCTTCTGCCGCCTGAGCTTTCCTCGGACGCTGTTTCAGTTGTGCCTGCGCGTAATTGGTGCGCGGTGTACTGGAGCGCGCCCACATTCGCTCGGCGGTTGAAATGGCTTGTGGTGGTCGGTCGGGTTTCCATCAGGAAACGATCATGGAATTTCTTGTGACACAGGCACGTCGAGGGAGCAGCTAATGGCCAGGCCCAATCCCGAGCGTCAGATCCATCGAGCCTGCGGAGACGTCCGCGCGGCCCTTGCCGATGCATTGGAACTACTCTCGGAAAGTACAGTCCCCCGCGCCGGCTGCGATGACATGTTCAGGGCGTTCAGCGACTTAGGGCGCGTCCAGCGCCGTGTCGCCGCTGCGCTGCATGCCACCAACCTGCTCGACCAGATGGTCGGCACCCCGGAAGAGCAGCGTCCACCCTGGTCGTACTACCGCAGCCGGATTCGCAAGAAGCCGTTGTTTGTCGTGAATTCCACTGAGGATGACGACGGCCTCGTCAAGCGGGCATCCGCCTCCTAGCGAACCTCACCGCTGCTGACACGTTCGACGCGGGCACGCTGCGCGGCTGATACCGAATCTCACGGCAGCAGAACGATCTTACCGTGGGTGTGCCGCTGCTCGAGTTCCTCGTAGGCGTCGGCGACCCGGTCGAGGGGGTAGGTGGCGGCGACGTTGAAGTCGACCGCGCCGGAGGCGACCAGGTCGGCGATTTCGGCCAGCACCGCCGGCGTCGACGCTTCGGCGCTCCCCTCGGTCTTCGCGCCGACCTCGGCGGCCTTCGCGAAGGAGATGATGGTGTCGATGCGCTCGGGCGGCACACCGAGGTCGACGGCGAGCTGAACGTAGTCCGGTCCGAACAGGTCGATGAAGGCATCGATCCCGTCCGGTGCGGCATCCCGCAGTCGTTCGGCCAACCCGTCGCCGTATTCGACCGGGACGACGCCGTGCGCGCGAAGCCACTTGGCATTGTTAGCCGACGCGATGCCCAGCACCCGTACGTCGCGGAGCGCCAACAACTGGACGACCAGGCTACCCACCCCGCCGGCCGCGGCCGAGACCGCGACCGCCTCGCCGGGTTTCGGTGCCACGGAATGCACTGCGGCGTATGCCGTCGCTGCGACGACGTAGAGCGAGCCGGCGGCCTCCCAGCTCAGCTGAGCCGGTTTGTGGATCAGCTGGTCGACCGGGACAACGGTATGAGTGGCGTGGCTGGAACGCTGAAAACTGAACCCGAGCACCTCGTCTCCGACGGCGAAATCACTGACGCCGTCGCCGACTTCGACGACAACGCCGGCCAGGTCGCTGCCTTCGCCGGAGGGAAACGTCGCAGGGAATCGCTCGTGCAGTACGCCGCTGCGAATAAGCGCCTCACCGGGATTGATTCCGGCGGCGCGGACCTCGACGAGCACCTCGCCCTTACCCGGAACCGGCATATCGATGTCGGCCACATACAACACGTCGCGCCCGCCGTATCGATCGAAGCGGACCGCGCGCGCTTTGGTAGCTGTCATGCTGATGTCCTTTCGTGAGTGTGCGAGCAGGTCGAGCTGCTCCAGATCGGCGACGTATTTGTCGATCAGCGACGCTGACAGGTGCGGAATGTCCTCGTCTGAACCAATTTTCGCTGCTCGTACGGCGTCGCGGAACACGTCGGTGGGTGCGGGCGCACCGAGCAGCGGCTGCTGCGGTTTGCGGTAGGCGTCCAGCAATGGCAGAACCGAATGTTGGCGTTGCTTTTCCGGTAGCCCGCGCAGCGCGGTTTCAAAGCGCGTGAGCCATTCGGCGTAGTCGTCGATGCGCCGGATATGGTGACCGGCGTCGATGAGCCAGTCGACGAACACGTCCAGCGAAATCCCGTCGTCGTGCGGGTTCATCACATCGAATGAGCGGAAGTCCCAGGAAGCCGTTGTGGCACACTGCTCGCCGAGCGTGGTGATCGATTCCGCGACGAAGTCGACAGGCAGGCCGTCGTAATGCGCCCGGGGTCGGTGGCCCGTTGCGTCGGTCTGATAGAACGAGCGTGGTGCGACGCCGGTAGCGAGCAAGCTGGTGATCAGCCGGGTGAACGCGTCGGGCACGTTGAGCTGACCGGCATAGCGGCTGTGGGCCAAGATCATGTCCGAGCGGAACACCGCCACCGGCAGCCGGCACAGGTCGTGTGCCTCGCGCAGCAGCACCTCGCCGGCCCACTTGCTGTTCGCGTATCCGTTCGCGTACGAGTCGTCGATCGACCGCACCGGGCTGACGTCGCGGATGTCGCCGTCTTCGGTGAAGACGCCGGGATCGACCGACATGGCCACCGCTACGGTCGACAGGTAGGTAACCGGCTTGATCCGGGCTGTGATCGCCAGCCGGATCAGCTCTGCCGTGCCAGCGACGTTGGGGCCGAACAACTGGTCGTAGGGCAAGACGTGGTTGACCAGGGCAGCCGGATGCACGATCAAGTCCACGGTTTGCGCGAGCCGCTCCCAAGTGGCCTGTTCCAAACCGAGATTCGGCTCGCCGATATCGCCGACAACGACTTCGAGCCGGTCGGCCGCCAATTCCCGGAACCGGGCCAGTAGTTGCGCGTCCCCGCTGTCGAAGACGGCTTCGAGTCTTTGTGCGGCGGTCTGCGGGTCGCTGCCGCGGACGATGCAGATCAGCTTGCCGTCTGTCTCGGCCAGCCGCTGCAGCCAATCCAGGCAGAGGAACCTGCCGAGGTACCCGTTGGCGCCGGTGAGCAAAACGGTGTGCGGTTCACCGGTGGTCGATGGTAGTGACGACGCCTCGGCCAGCGTCTGGGCGTTGATGAACTTATCCAAAGTCAGCTCGGCAGAACGGATTTGGGTGGCGCTGGCTCCGTGCACGGTCGTGAATGTCGGGCGTTTGGCGCCGGCGCCCCGTTCTGCCTCGATGTAGTCGGCGAGCTGCCGCAGGTTGCCTGCCGGGTTGATGATCACCCCGACCGGCACCTCGGTGCCGAAGATCTCCTGCAGCAGGTTGGAAAAGGTCAACGCCGACAGCGAGTCACCGCCAAGATCGGTGAAGTGCGCTTCGGGTTCCGGTGTGCCCGCGGATCCCAGCAACGCCTGCGCCGCGCGGATCAATGTGTCGAGCACCGGCTGGTCGGCCGCCACGGATCGCAGTGCGCGCAATTCGTCGACCCGGTTGGCGGCAAGATCGGCGTAGAGCTGCTCGAGCCGCTCGCCATAGTGCTCTTTAAGCTTGGGCCGCAACACTTTTCCAACACCCGACAACAGACCGTTGTCGGTGCTGAATGGCTCGGACTCGACGAGGAAGTCGACCGGCACCTCGTAGGACTGCAGTTCGGCGGTTCTCGCTGTCTGGCGTAACGACTCGCTCAGCGCGGTCTTGAGCGCGGCATCGTCGCCGAGGAATTTCTGCAACGCAGCGACGGTGGGGACCACGACGGCCAGCAGGTACGGACGTTCGCTGTTGCCGTAGACGAAGACCTGTCGCACTAACGCCGCGCCGGCGAACACCGCCTCCAGGTGTGCGACGGCGACGAACTCGCCCTGTGCGAGCTTGAGCACGTTGTTGCGCCGGTCGACGTAGACGAGTTGGTCCGGCGCGATCTCGGCCATCACGTCACCGGTCCGGTAGTAACCGTCGTCGTCGAAGACCCCGGCGGTGACCTCGGGGCGTTTGTAATATCCGGGCGTCGCGCTCGCGGACTTCACCAATAGCTCGCCCCGCGGATGCGGCTTGTCGGTTGCGAAGTACCCCAGCTCGGGAACGTCGATGAGTTTGTAGTCGGTCACCGGCGGGCGTTTGATGACGCCGTCCGTAGTGACCATGCCGACCTCGGTGAGACCGTAGCCGTCGAGTACATGCACGTCCAGACACGACTCGATGAAAGTTTTCATCTCGGCAGCCAGCGGGGCGGTTCCGACGAAGCCGGTGAGCACGCGGCCGCCGAGCACCTGCCCGCGTAGTTCCGACTTCGCCTCCGAATCGGCGACGAACGGTTCGATTCCGTCGGCCAGCCGACGGTCAATGCCGCTTTGGTAACGCTGGAACAGCATCTCGACCACCCGCGGCACCAGGCCCATCTCGGTGGGCCGCACCAGATTCCAGTCCTCGAATAGCGTGGACAAATCGCTTTCCGGGACAAAGAAACTGGTGCCACCCGCCTGGAACGACGTTGCCAGCGGGATCCGTCCGCCGAGATGGTTCAGCGGCATGAAGTTGACGTTGACCACCGGCACCTCGGTCGTCGGCATCACGTCGGCGGTCCATATGCGCGACACCATGCTCTCGGTGTACATCGCTCCCTTGGGCAGCCCGGTGCTTCCCGACGTGTACATGACCATGGCCAGCCGCTGATCGTCGCCGTCGGTATAGATGGGCTCCGGCGGCAGCGATCGGCCGCGGGCGATGACGTCGCCGATCGTTTCGACGATCGCCGGCACGCCCGCGTCCGCCAATCGCGCGTGGGCTCGCTTCAGGCTCTCGCGTTGGTCGTCGACCTGCGGCTGATAGTCGAAAACGATGATGCGACGCACCGATTGGCTGCCCAGCGCGGATTCGATGGCCAGATCCAGATACGCCGCGCTGACCGCCAGCACCCGCGGTTCGACTTCGTCGATGATCGGCCGCAGCCGCGAAACCGGAGCATTGTGCTGCAACGGCACTGCGACCAAGCCGAGGTATCCGCACACCAGGTCGATGGTCAGGTAGTCGGGGCTGGCGAAACCCACGGTCGCGACGAAATCCCCAGGCGCCACAGGATGATCCGGATCGCGCCGCCAGGCCGCGGCGGCCGCGCGCACATTGGCCCACAGGTCGCGGTAAGTAATGGTCTCGAATCGCGGCAGCAGATGGCTGGTTGTGCGGCCGGTCGTTGGGTCCGTTGTCAGTGTGCGCGCTCGCCATCCGAGTGCCGGACGGTCGGCATAACCTTCCACGTAGGTTTGCAGCACTTGCGACAACCGAAGACCCCGGCGCCGCGCAGCGTCGACCACGTCGGCCTTGGGGATGGCCGCACCGATCTGCTTGTCGTCGGCACACAGCTCGGCGATGCGCTTTTCGAGATCGCCTCCCGGAACCGGGCCGATGCTGTTCTCGTGTCGCGCGTCGCCGGCCATGGAAGCACCTTCCGTCGAAACAGTCCTCCTAGGCCCAAACTCGGCGGCGCACCCGTCTCTTCCACCCCGCGGGTGTGACCGTCGCCACAACGGCACGACGTCAGGCGAGGCGCAGTTTACGCCACGACGTTGATCGGGTCACCGATGTGAACGGTGTTGAAGTACCACTCGGCGTTGTCCGGGCTCAGGTTGATGCACCCGTGGCTGACGTTCGCGTACCCCTGCGAGTCCACCGACCAGGGCGCCGAATGCACGTAGACACCGCTCCAGGTCACCCGAACCGCCCACGAGGCGACGATGTCGTATCCTTCCGGCGAGCTCAGCGGGATCCCGATCGTCCGCGAATCCATGCGGACCGTACGCTCCTTGGATAGCGCGGTGTAGTTGCCCATCGGCGTGGGGCGACTGGGTTTACCCATCGACGCCGGCATCGTGCGTAGCACCTCGCCGTTTTGGCTGACGGTGAACGTGTGCGCCGAGATGCTGGCAACGCCCACGAGTTGATCGCCGGTGTCGAAGCCGGTCGACATCGCATGCACGGCAACACCGATGTGGCTGTGGGCAGGCCAGTAGCCGTTCGGAATCC
>JAFAID010000271.1 GCA_019236925.1 Mycobacterium sp.
TGACCATCGGGTGGCCACCGAAATCGTCACTGACGCCGAAGCCGGGGAACTCCAGTATCAGACAGCGAAAGAATTCAGAGAACGCACCCAGCACGCCGCGAAAGTTGCGCCATCCCGTCACGCCCGGACCGGAACCGTGCAACAGCACCAAGGGTGGCCCCGTGGCGGCCAGACCCGCTTCGTGATACCGCAAAACGCCTGCATCGGTGGCGATTTCACGAAGCGTGTCTTCGTAGGTCAGCTCGCCTGTAGCCGTCACGCGTGCGTTCCGCCGTCGATGCGGATTTCGGTGCCGGTGATGAACGCGCCGTCGTCGGACACCAACATGGCGATGACGCCGGCGACGACAGCCGGATTGGCCATTCCCGCGCCGCTAGATTCCTCCGTGGTCGGCATAATCGGCATCAGCCGAGTGAACAGCGTCCAATCCGCATCTTGAGGGATGTATCCGCCTGTGGCATCGGTGATTCCGGACTTGATGCTTCCGGGCGCCACGCACACCGCACGCAGTCCTTTGCTTGCGTATTCGAGTGCCAGCGCATGGGTGAAGGACTGCACCCCGCCCTTGCTGGCCGCGTAGGCCGCCATGTAGGGATGGGCGAACGACGCCGATGTCGAGCTGAAGTTGACGATCGCGCTGCGGGGATTCTGCAACAGCGCCGGCAGCGCCTCGCGGACCACGAGGAAGGTTCCGGTCAGGTTGATCCCGATGATCTGGTTCCACAGGTCCAGGCCCATCTGCTCGGTGTGCACGGCGCGCAGGATGCCGGCCGCGTTGACCAGCGAATCCAGGCCGCCCAGCGTGTCCACCGCCGAGCGCACACCGTCGACCACCGACTCTTCGTCGCCGACGTTCATCTCCAACGTGGTCAGTCGTTCGCCGGCGCCGATCTCCCCGGCCCGGGCGCGGGTCTTGTCCAGCCCGTCGGCGGCGACGTCGGCGGCGACCACCGCAGCACCCTCGTCCAGCAGGCGCAGCGCGGTGGCCTGCCCGATGCCCGAGGCGGCGCCGGTCACCAGGATCCGGTTGTGTGCTAATCGCTTCATCTGCGCTCCTGTCTGGTATTACTGGCCCATAACGTATTTCAGCGTCGGCCCGGCGGTCCACCCGCCGTCCACCGCGATCTCGGCGCCGGTGACATAGGCGGCGTCGTCGGACAGCAGATAGCCGACGGCGCCGGCGATCTCCTCGGGCACCGCGACCCGTCCCATCGGTGTGTTGGGATAGTTGCCTTCGCCGACCTGGATCCCGACGTTGACGGTCATCGGGGTGTAGGTCATGCCCGGGTGCACCGAATTGACCCGGATGCGATCGGCGCCCAACTCGACGGCGGCGATCTTCGACAGTCCGCGCACACCCCACTTCGAGGCGCCGTAGCCCGCAGTGAACGCCAGACCGAACAAACCGGCCGCAGAAGAGATGTTGACGATCGACCCGCCGCCTGCCGAGCGCATCGGCGCGATTACCGCTTGCAGGCCGTTGAACACTCCGACCAGGTTGACCTCCAAGACCATCCGGAAGTGCGCCACCGGCTCGTGCTCGAGGTACTGACCGGTCGACACTCCGGCGTTGTTCACCAGACCGTTGAGCGCGCCGAACTCGGCGAGGGTGAACTGCACCGTATCTGACCACTGCTCGGGATCGGTGACGTCGAGATGGGTGTACCGCGCCTGTGCGCCGAGCTCGCCGGCCAGCTGTTTGCCGTCGTCGTCGAGCAGATCGGCGAGCACCACGTTGCCGCCGCGGGCGATTATGTGGCGGGCGAACGCCGCGCCGAGACCGCCCGCGCCACCGGTGATGATGGCGACCTTTCCGCTCAGCTGTCCTGAACTACGTTCCATAGCAACGGCTTTCTGTAGTTATCTGCACTTCGCCGCAGATCCGGCATCAAGAGGCCTTCACCAAGACGAACCCCTTGTAACCGGCTTCGGCGGCCTCGGCGCAGATATCGTTGTACGTCGCGAATCCCCCGACGAACAACATGAAGCCCCGAGGCTTTCCGGGCACATTTGCGCCCATGTACCACGAGTTCGCCTTGGTGAACAGCGTCGTATCAGCCCGTCGCGCTAATTCGGCTACCCAGCCGTCCACGGCGTCTCGAGTCGGTTCCATTGCGGCGTAACAGTGATTGTCGAGGTAGCAGATGGCCTCGCTGATCCAATTCACCTGCGCCTCAGCGTGTAGCACCATGTTCGCCAGCACCGCGGGCGCTCCCGGGCCCGAGATCAAAAACAGATTCGGGAACCCGTCGACGCCCAACCCCAGATACGTCCGCGGTCCGTGCGCCCAATCGTTGCGCAGCGTGGCGCCGTCACGGCCGACGATGTCGATCCTGCCCAGCGCACCGGTCATCGCGTCGAAACCCGTTGCAAACACAATCGCGTCGAGGTCATAGTGGGCGTCGGTGGTGTTGATCCCCGCGGCGTCAACGAATTCGATCGGGGTGACGCGCACACTGACCAGCGACACATTGGGCCGGTTGAAGGTCTGAAAATAATTGCTGTCGGTGCAGATTCGCTTGGTTCCGATCGGATGATCATTGGGAATCAGCAGGTCGGCGATCGCCGGATCGTCGATGACCGCCCGGACCTTCTCCTCGTAAAACTTACGGGCCTCGTTGTTGGCCGCCAGGTCGCTCATCTGGTCCGGGAACGTCTTGGAGTACAGCACACCGCCAAGCTCCCAACGCTTTTCGAACGCCGCACGGCGCTCCTCGGGCGTGAACTCCATGGTCGGCTTAGAGGCGGTGATATGCGGTGAACCACCGCCGCTGCGCCACGACAGTCGGCGTCGCTCCGCGTACCCGGCCTTGATCTCGGCGAGCTCCTCGTCGGACAACGGCCTGTTGCCCGCCGGGATGCTGTAGTTGGGGGTGCGCTGGAAGACATAGAGGTGCGCGGCCCGCTCGGCGATGACCGGAATCGATTGGATGCCAGAGGATCCGGTGCCAATGACCGCCACCCGCTTGCCGGTGAAGTCGACGGGATCGTGAGGCCACGCAGCGGTGTGGTAGATCTCGCCCGCGAAGCCATCCAGGCCGGGGAAGTTCGGGGTCATCGCGTCCGATAGCGGGCCGGTCGCCATCACGCAGAAGCGCGCCGAGAGCACCTGCCCACTGTCGACGGTCACGATCCAGCGCAGCGTCGCCTCGTCGAACACCGCCGAGACGACCCGGGCGTCGAACGCAATGTCGCGGCGCAGGTCGAGTTTGTCAGCGACCCAGTTCAGATAGCGCAGGATCTCGGCCTGGGTCGCGTACTTCTCGGTCCAGTTCCACTCCTGCTGCAGTTCATCGGAGAACGAGTAGCAGTAGTCGACGCTCTCGACGTCACAGCGCGCACCCGGATACCGGTTGTAATACCAGGTGCCGCCCAGCTCGGGCGCCGCCTCGAGCACCCGCACCGAGAGCCCCTGCCCGCGCAGTTTGTGCAGGGCGTACAGACCGGCGAACCCAGCGCCCACCACTACGACGTCCAGGGGTGCATCGAGGTTCACAAGCATTCACTGTAGGTACGTCTGCCACGCCGTGTCCCGCCGTTCCCGGTCACCGGGCGGTGCGGCCAAGTTTTCCCGGCCATCGGGCATGCGCGGGTACCGTGCCGCGTCGATGCCAGACCATCTGCTCATGTCAGAAGTCGCGCAGGTCGATGTAGAACTCGACGGTCGCCAGCACCGGTTGAGCTGGCCACGCACCCAGACCCTGGTCGAGATGTTGCTCGATGCGGGCATTGATGTGCCCCATTCGTGCGGGGAAGGCCGCTGTGGTTCGTGCGTGGCTACCGTCGTCGAGGGTGAGGTCGACATGGCGGCATGCGACATCCTCGAGCCCGAGGATCTCCGGGACGGCCTGATTCTCGCGTGTCAGGCCAGGCCGGTGAGCGCCGATGTGCACATCGAGTTTTGACCGGATTTAGGTCCGCTCACCGGGATCGCCTTCGGGGCCGGCACTGACTGCGGTACACCATTACATAAGCCCCCACACGTAAGGACGAAGAATATGACCGAGCGGGTAATCGACCGGGTAATGGCCATGGCGGACCAGTTGCGCGACCAGGCCGCAGAAGCCGAGAGAATCGGTCGGCTCACCGACGACACCGTCAAGCTTATGAAAGGGGCCGGACTGATCCGGCTGCTGCAGACCAAGCAGTACCGCGGCTTTGAGGCCCACCCCCGCGAGTTCGCCGAGACCGTGATGGCCACGGCGGCGCTGGACCCGGCAGCCGGCTGGATCGTCGGCGTGGTGGGTGTGCACCCCTACCAGTTGGCTTATGCGGATCCGAAGGTGCCTGCCGAGTTGTGGGCCGACGACGTCGACACGTGGATGGCCTCCCCGTACGCGCCGCAGGGTGTGGCCAAGCCAGTCGACGGCGGCTACATCTTCAACGGCCGCTGGCAGTTCAGCTCGGGCACCGACCATTGCGACTGGATCATCCTGGGCGCGATGCTCGGCGACGCCGACGGCGTACCGGTGATGCCGCCCCAGATGCTGCATATGATCCTGCCGCGCAAGGACTACGAGATCGTCGAGGACTCGTGGAATGTGGTGGGGCTGCGCGGAACCGGCTCCAAGGACGTCATCGTCGAGGACGCGTTCGTCCCGGCCTACCGGACCATGGACGCGACGAAGGTGATGGACGGCACCGCCCAGCGTGAGGCCGGCATGACCGAGCCGCTGTACCTGATGCCGTGGTCGACGATGTTCCCGCTGGGCATCTCCGCCGCGACCATCGGGATCGCCGAGGGAGCGCTCGTCGCGCACTTGGACTACCAGCGGGAGCGCGTCAGCGCCACCGGGACCGCGATCAAGGACGACCCCTACGTCATGTACGCCATCGGCGAAGCCGCGGCCGACATCAACGCCGCACGGCAGGAGCTCCTGGCTAACGTCGACCGCATCTACGACATCGTGGCTTCCGGCAAGGAGGTGTCGTTCGCAGACCGCGCGGCCGGTCGCCGCACCCAGGTTCGCGCGGTGTGGCGCGCGGTGTCGGCGGTCGACGAGATCTTCGCCCGCTCGGGCGGCAACGCGGCGCGGATGGACAAGCCGCTGCAGCGGTACTGGCGTGACGTGCATGTCGGCCACGCGCATGCCATCCACGTCCCCGGCACCGTGTACCACGCATCGGCGCTGAGTTCGCTGGGCATCGATCCGCCCGAGGGTCCGCTGCGGGCGCTGATTTAGGAGAACGCACACGTGAGCGATCTGAAAAGCCTTGGCTACATAACTATTTCGACCAACGATATTAACCGCTGGCGGCAGTTCGCCTTCAGCGTCCTGGGCTTCGCGGAGGGTAAGGGATCTGACCCGTCTGCGCTGTACCTGCGGATGGACGAACGCGCGGCCCGGCTCATCGTGGTGCCCGGTGAGACCGACCGGGTGCTCACCGTCGGCTGGGAAGTGCGGGACCACCCGGCACTGCAGCGGGTCAAAGCAGCCCTCGACGGTGCCGGGGTGCCGTTCAAGCAGCTGTCCACCGAAGAGGCCGAGGCCCGCCGCGTGGAAGAGGTGATCACCTTCGAGGACCCGGCCGGCACCACGCTCGAGGTTTTTCACGGCGCGGTGCTTGACCATAGCCCGGTGATCACCCCGTTCGGTGCGAAATTCGTCACGGGCGATCAGGGCATGGGGCATGTCGTCGTGCCGGCCACCGATCCCAACGGGCTGTTCGACTTCTACACCGAGGTGCTGGGTTTCCGCTCCCGCGGCGCGTTCCGGGTGCCGTTGCCGAAAGAGTTCGGCCCGGTGCGGGTTCGCTTCCTCGGCATCAACGAGCGCCATCACAGCCTGGCGATCGTGCCGGCCGCGCATCAGCGCGACCCGCGCCTGGTCCACATCATGGTGGAGGTCGACACCCTCGACGCGGTCGGTCAGGCGCTGGACCGCATCAACGCCGAGGGGTTCCAGTTGTCGTCCACCCTCGGCCGCCACACCAACGACAAGATGGTCTCGTTCTACGTCCGCGCTCCCGGTGATTGGGACATCGAGTTCGGCACCGACGGCATGCGGGTCGACGAAACCTATTACACCGCAGAAGAAATCACGGCCGACAGCTACTGGGGTCACCAGTGGGTCGGGGAAATGCCTGCAGCGATGCGGCTATGACGCCCGACCCCGACGTCAGGCCCGTCCCGGCCGCGTCGATCACCTCGTGGGACGACGAGGCCGACGTGGTCATCGCCGGCTACGGGATAGCGGGCGCCGCCGCCGCGGTCGAAGCGGCCCGCTCCGGCGCCGACGTCCTGGTCGCCGAACGCACCGGGTCTTGGGGTGGTGCGGCGGCGATGGCGGGTGGATTCATCTACCTCGGTGGTGGCACCGCGCTGCAAAAGGCTTGTGGATTCGCCGATTCCGTCGACAACATGGCGGCGTTCCTCAATGTCGCGATGGGCCCCGGTGCCGATGAAGACCGGATCGCCGATTACTGCGCGGGCAGCGTCGCGCACTTCGACTGGCTCGTCGGCTGTGGCGTGCCATTCAAGGCGGAGTTCTTCTCCGAGCCCGGTTGGGAACCGATGGGCGACCACGGGCTGATGTACAGCGGCGGCGAAAATGCGTTCCCGTTCAACACGATTGCCACGCCCGCCCCGCGCGGGCACGTCCCGCAAATGCAGAACAAGAAGCAGGGCGAAGCCAGCGCGGGCTACATGCTGATGAAGCCGCTGGTCGACACC
>JAFAID010000328.1 GCA_019236925.1 Mycobacterium sp.
AGCGTCGATTTGCCAACCCCGCTCTCGCCGACCAACGCCACGCCATGGAACGCCGCGCCGCCGTCGAGTGCTGCCGAGGCTTGGCGCAACTCGTCATCGCGGGCCACTAACGGCCAACCGCTCCCCGTTTGCACCAGCCGTCGAACCTCCCCCGCCAGGTCTTTTTCGCAGACGCTACCCTGAGTCCGCCCGCAGTCCTCAGATTTCGATTTTCCGAGCAAACTCTTGTCACCAACGTCAATTTTGACAAAGTTCAACTAAATCATGCCCGTTCCAGGGTTTTTCGGCGTGCGTCGGACTGGTAGACCACGGCTCTGGCGGTACTCACCCTGGCGTCAGATCCAGCCTGGTGTTCAGAGGATGTATGAACCCGTACCGTGGAATTGCAGGCTCGTAAAACGTGACGGCACCATTGCGGAGTGGACACCGCCCGGGAGGTCACTGCGGATCTGCTGGCCGCGGCCGACGAGCTCGACGCGCTTGAAACCGGGTTGGTTGCCGACGTCGAGTTACATCCCGGAGCGAGCGCCACTCACTAGGTCGATGAGCTGGTCGCGGTCGTCGATGCCGAGCTTGGCGAAGATGCGATAAATGTGTCCCTCCACCGTCCGCACCGACACAGAAAGCCTTTCGGCGATCTGGCGGTTGGATAGACCAGCCGCGACCAAGTTCGCGATCTCGCGTTCACGGGCCGTGACGGGCAGCGGTTGGGCCACGGAATGGACTGCGGGTGTTCGTATTTCGTGCTGGCTGGCCAGCCAGTGCGCCCTGGTCGACGACGCCAATTCCTTGCCACGCTTCCCTGCGCGCGCGTGTTCGCGCGCCGCCTGGGCTGCCGCGTCGGCGGCCAGGGCAACCGCGCCCATGTCGGCGAACCGGTCGGCGGCGGCGTCGAGCACATCGCCGTCCTGGTCGGCCAGGCCGCGAGAGTGCTCGGCGATCGCCTCCGCCAACGGAGTGTTGAGTGTGTTGGCCAGCTCCGCCAGCCGCTTGGTGTGCGAAGGGTCATCGAACCGGACGGCGGTGTGCAGCGCGCGCATCTCGACGGCGTACATTCCGGCTTGTCGCGCGACCTGTGCGGCGCGCACCGCATGTGTCTGCGCGGCCGACTTCTGGCCGGCGGATGCCCGCTCCCAGGCCCGGGCCAGCTCGAGTTCCGGCAAGAACACGGCCACCTGTGGTCCGTAGGCGTCCTCCGACCTGCGCAGCGCCGCGGCAGCGGCCGCAGCATCTCCCCGCGCACCTTCCGCCTGCGCCGACCATGCTCCCACCAGCATCAACCAGGCCAACAGAAAAGCAGGCGACAACGCCGAGATCGAGTCGCGAAATGCAGAACACGCGGCCGGCAACGCACCGCGGGCGAGCTGCACGAGTCCTAATATCGCTTCCACTATCGCGTCTGCTTCCGGCACGCCCGCGGCCATTGCGGCATAGCGTTCCCATACCCGCTCGGCGGCCGGGAAATCTCCGGCCGCCGTCAACGCCGTGACCTCGGCTACCCCGATGGCGAACCGTTGCGGTCCCGATTCGCTGAGCGCGGCCGCCCGCAACCCCGCATCCGCTATCCGGTGAACGTCGCCAAACCGGCCGGCGAGGGCTAACGCACACGACGTTGCGACCGCCGCCCACACCGTCGCCAACGGCAGCACATCCGATCCACACAAGCTCGGACCGGTCTCAATCGCTGTCGCAACATCCCCGGAGAAGAACGCAAACGACACCTCCAGGGCCGTGACGAGACCCACGACTGCTTCCGAATCGACACGATCCTTCACCTCGGCTAGCAACTGCCGGGCCGGCTCAACCCGCCTGCAGCTGAAGAAGAGGTTCGCGGCACGCAGACAGCCCCACTGCACGATCAGCCACTCTTCGCCCTCATTGGGTTCGACCTCGGCGAGCACATCCTCGGCTTCGTCGCCCCGATCCTGCCAACTCAGCGCATCAGCAAGCACGAGCGCGGCGGGCAGACCACCGCCGCGATCGAAGGCGAATCGGGCCAGTTCCTCACCCAAAGAGAGCGTCGACATGGTCACCGCGTTCGCCGCTGCGCGGATGATCACATCGAGGTCCGGCGAGAGGTCGCTTCGCGTCATGAACTGGGCCACCCGAATTTGAGCGCGCACGTCAGGCAACCTCGAGCGCTGTACTTCTGCCTCAAGGCGCTTCCGAAGCTGTTGTGCCAGTAGGCCATTGAGCTGTCGCGTGCGCACCACGCCAGCGAGTCGGAGTGCCGCTTCACCCACGAGGGGGTGACTCAACTGCGCCACCGTGTTTGACCCGTCGGCAACCACCTGGATCACACCACGCCGCTCCAGGCGTACCACTGCCTCGGGGTCGCAAAGTCCACGCAGGATCTCCCAGTCCAGCAGCTCCCCAGTGGCCAAAACCTCTACCGCCTCCAGTTCCTCAGGCGCAAGCGATCGCAGCTGAAACTCAAGCAGATCGTCGAGTTGGCGGTCCGGGTACAGCGGGCCTCGAAGTTGCCAGCCCGCATCCGTGCGCACCAACACACCACTTTCCCGACCCGCGTCCAGCAAGCCGCGCAGCAGCAACAGGTTTCCCCCACTCCTGCCGCATAACTCGTCGATCAGTCGGGGCCCCACGGCGCCGCCAAGCACCACGCGGGCGAGCTCCTCGGTCTGCTCCCGGGTGAACGCTTCAAGGCGCAGACTCAGCAACAACCGCTCTTTCAACAGCGCTGTTACCGCGTCGGGCACCGGGTCGCCCGATCGGATCGTCACGATCAATCGTGCACTGCCGCTGGCCGCAAGTTGGTGCACCAACGTCGACGACAACGAATCGAGCAACTGCGCGTCGTCGACCACGACGACCAGGTGCTCTTCCCGCTCCAGGGTTTTATGCGCGGCGGCCAGCATGGCGGCCGGTTCCTG
>JAFAID010000167.1 GCA_019236925.1 Mycobacterium sp.
CGGCGGCGCAGTTCGGCGAGTTCGTCGACGGTGCCGCAGGGCTGCTCGAGATACTCCAGCGCACCGGTCGCGGTCAGCGCGGAGGCGGCCTCGGCGGCCTGCGCGACGGTCCAGGCGCCGTTGGCGTCGACCCGCACGGTGGGAATCAGCGCACGAACCGCGTCCACCCTGGCGACGTCGTCGGCCAGGATCTGGCCGGGTTCGGCGACCTTCACCTTCGCCGTGCCGGCGCCGGGGAAACGGGCGAGGATTTCGGGTACCCGCGCGGCGGGGACGGCCGGGACGGTGGCGTTGATGGCGATGCGGTCTCGTCGCGGCGACGGCGCCGGCCGGTAGGCCGATTCGAGAGCGGCGGCCAGCCAGTGCGCGGCCTCGGGGTGGTCATATTCCACGAAGGCGCCGAATTCACCCCAGCCGGCCGGACCGTCGATCAATGCGAGTTCACGGGTGGTGATGCCGCGGAAGCGCACCCGCATCGGCAGCGCCACCACATGCAGGCGATCCAGAACGTCGTCAAGTGCGGGGTTCACTGTGCGTAGACCTGGCGGCCCGCCAGATAAGTCGCACGCACGTCCAGGTCGGCGATCTGCTCGGGCGGCACGGCCCGGGGATCGGCCGACAGCACCACCAGGTCGGCATACTTGCCGACTTCCAAAGAGCCGATGATGTCGTCGGAGAACAGCTGCCAGGCCGCGTCGATGGTCTGCGCAACGGTAAGCACGGTTCCGGTGATGACGACATCCGCATCGGCCATGAGCAGAAATCCTAGTGGCGATCGCGAGTGCGGCGAAGCCGGACGAAGCGGGTCGCCACAGTCAGACGGGGTGATCGTCTAGGTCGCCGAGGGTGCGACAGACCTGAATTGCAACACGTTCTAGTCTGGCAACATGAGTCGCGCCGGCGACGATGCTTCAGCGATGCGATGAGGAGGAGCGGCGCTATGGCGGACGATCTGCTGCGCAACCCGACCCACAACGGCCACTTGCTGGTGGGCGCGCTCAAGCGCCACAAGAACAGGCCCGTGCTGTTTCTCGGCGACACCACGCTGACCGGCGGTCAGCTCGCCGAGCGGATCAGCCAGTACATCCAGGCGTTCGAGGCGCTGGGCGCTGGCACCGGCGTCACGGTCGGGCTGCTGTCGCTCAACCGTCCCGAGGTCCTGATGATCCTCGGCGCCAGCCAAACCCAGGGCTACCGGCGCACGGCTCTGCACCCGCTCGGTTCGCTGGACGACCACGCCTACGTGCTCGCCGACGCCGGTGCCACCGCGCTGATAATCGACCCCGACCCGATGTTCGTCGAGCGCGCGCTGGGCCTGCTGGAGAAGGTGGACTCGCTCAAGCAGATCCTGACCATCGGTCCGGTACCAGAGAAGCTCATGGATGTCGCGGTGGATGTGTCGGCGGAGGCCGCCAAGTACGAGCCGAAGCCGCTGGTCGTCGCCGACCTGCCACCGAACCATGTCGGCGGCCTGACCTACACCGGCGGCACGACGGGCAAGCCCAAAGGCGTCATCGGCACCACCGGGAACATCGCGACTATGACGTCGATCCAGCTCGCCGAATGGGAGTGGCCGGAGCACCCACGGTTCTTGATGTGCACGCCGCTGTCGCATGCAGGTGCGGCGTTTTTCACGCCCACCGTGGTCAAAGGCGGCTCGATGTACGTGCTTGGCAAATTCGACCCGGCCGAGGTGCTGAAAGTCATTGAAGAGCAACGTATTACCGCCACGATGCTGGTGCCGTCGATGCTGTATGCATTGATGGACCACCCAGATTCGCACACTCGCGACCTGTCGTCGCTGGAGACCGTGTACTACGGCGCCTCGGCGATGAACCCGGTGCGGCTGGCCGAGGCCATCCGGCGGTTCGGCCCGATCTTCGCCCAGTACTACGGGCAATCCGAGGCGCCGATGGCGATCACCTATCTGGCCAAGGGTGACCACGACGAGAAGCGGCTGACCTCGTGCGGGCGGCCGACGCTGTTTGCGCGGGTGGCGCTGCTCGGTGAGGACGGCAAGCCGGTACCGCAGGGTGAGCCGGGCGAAATCTGTGTCAGCGGACCGCTTTTGGCCGGTGGGTACTGGAATCTGCCGGAGGCGACAGCCGACACCTTCAAGGACGGCTGGCTGCATACCGGCGACATGGCCCGCGAGGACGAAGACGGCTTCTACTACATCGTCGACCGGGTCAAGGACATGATCGTCACCGGCGGCTTCAACGTGTTCCCGCGCGAGGTGGAGGACGTCGTCGCCGAGCATCCGGCGATCGCGCAGGTGTGCGTGGTCGGTGCACCGGACGAGAAGTGGGGCGAGGCCGTCACCGCGGTGGTGGTGCTCCGTGCCGACGCGGCATCCGACGACGACGCGATCGCCACCATGACCGCCGAAATCCAGGCGGCGGTCAAGGACCGCAAGGGCTCGGTGCAGTCACCCAAGCGGGTGGTGGTTGTCGACGCGTTGCCGCTGACCGGGCTGGGCAAGCCGGACAAGAAGGCCGTCCGGGCGCAGTTCTGGCAAGGCGCCGGCCGCGCGGTCGGCTAGGCGTTAGACGCCGACCCCACCGACTTTGTCGATGCGGATGTGCGTCACGAAACCAGGCGGCGCGTCCTTCGGCGGGAACACGTTCGGGTCCAACAGCACCTCCGACAGAGTCTTGAGCAGCTCCGGGGCGCCGCCCTCCTCGATCCGCGCGGTCCCGTCGATCGCGATATACGGGCGCAGGGTTTTGCCCAGGTCTCCGGGTGACGCGATCGTCACCGCGACACGAGGATCACGGCGGATGTTGCGGACTTTCTTGTGTTCGCTCAGGTGGGCGGTTACCAGCTCGTCCCCGTCGGCTGTGGATCGCAATGCCACCCAGACCAGGCTCACCTGGGGACTGCCATCGGGATTCAGGGTGACCAGCGTGGCGTCAGCGCCATTGCCGATCAATTCGCGTGCTGCGTCGTTGAGTTGCATGCCAGCTTCTACCACGCCGGGCCTGAATTGATTCCCTCAGCGATGCGAGGTGGCCACGCCGGCCACCAACAGGTCCAGTAGCCGGCCGGTCTGCTCCGGCGAACCGCTGGCCAAGAAGATGCCGATGAGGCTGGACACCACATCGTCGGCTTGCACGTCGGAGCGCAGGCTGCCGTCGTCGGCGCCGGCTTGCAGCAGCAAGTCGACGGCGCCGGCGATGCTGTCGCGAGTCTGGCTGGGCTGCATCGCGCCGGAGTCGAACATCGCGTGTAACGACTCGGCCATCCCGCGCTTGGCGGCCACGAAGCTCGCATAGCGGTCCATCCAGCGGCGCAACGCAATCCTGGGCGGATGTCGCTTGAGCAGCTGTTCGGCGGCCGCGGCTACTTCGGCGAGCTCGGTCCGGTAAATCGCCTCGACAAGTGCCTCCCGGTTGGGGAAATGGCGATAGAGCGTGCCGATCCCGACGCCGGCGTCGCGGGCGATCGACTCTAGCGACACCTGCCGCCCGTCCGCGGCGGCGAATGCGGCTGTCGCGACCTCGAGCAACTTCTCCCGGTTCCGACGGGCATCGGACCGGACGCTGCCAGCCAAAGCGGAGGCTCCTCCGTTTCTGTTACCATGAACCAAGCGGAGGATCCTCCGCATTTTCTCCAGTGTCTCACGATCAAGGGAGCACCATGACAGACAAGCCATCTCCCGGCGGCACCGGCGGCATCGGCACCAGCACGGTTGCCCGGGTCGGCTACGGCGCCATGCAACTGTTCGAGGCCTCGTTAGACGACGCGGTCGCGGTGCTGCGCCGCGCGGTCGAACTCGGCGTGAACCACATCGACACCGCGTCGTTCTACGGCCCTGGCGAGGTCAACCGCCGGATCCGCGAAGCGCTGGCGCCCTACCCGGACGACCTCGTCATCGTCAGCAAGGTGGGTGCGCGATACACCGGCGACGAACCGATACCCCTGGCCCCCGCGCAGAAGCCCGGCGAGCTGCGCGCCGCGGTCGAAGACGACCTGAGCCAGCTCGGTCTGGACCGCATACCGGTGGTGAACCTGCGCCGCATGGACCTGGGGCCGGGCGTCGCCGCCGAGGGCGACCAGATCGTCGACGTGGACGACCAGTTGGCCGAGATGATCGCGCTGCGCGACGAGGGCAAGATCGGCGCGATCGGAGTCAGCAGCGTGCCGCTCGCCGTGCTGCTGCGCGCGCTGCCCGCCGGCATCGCGTGTGTGCAGAACGCGTACAGCCTGCTCGACCGCTCGCAAGAGGAGATGCACGACGTCTGCACGGACGAGGGCATCGCCTGGGTGCCGTACTTCCCGCTCGGGTCGGCGTTCGCGGGCTTCCCCAAGGTCGCCGACAACGAGGTGGTGCGCGAAATCGCCGACGAACTCGATGTCACACCGGCTCAGGTCGGATTGGCCTGGCTGCTGGCTCACGCACCGAATACGTTGCTGATTCCGGGAACGCGGTCGATCGCGCACCTCGAGGAGAACCTGGGCGCGGGCGCCGTCGCTCTGAGCGCCGAGGCGATCGCCCGGCTGGACGCTGTCACCACACCGGGGGCCAACCCGCAGCCACACGGCACCGAGAGGTTCATCGAACAGCGCTGATGCTCAGCTGATCGCGGCGCCGACTAAGTGACCGACCGCATAGGTGATCGCCAGCGCCAAGCCCCCGCCAACGAAATTGCGCAGTGCCGCACGGTGTTTCGGCGCCCCACCCAGGCGAGCTGATACCGCCCCAGTGATCAGCAGGGCCACCAGCACCGCCGCGACGGTGACCGGGATCCGCAGCGCGACCGGTGCGGCCAGGATCGCGATCAGCGGCAGCAGCGCGCCGATGCTGAACGACAATGCCGACGACAGCGCGGCCTGCCACGGGTTGGTCAGCTCCGTGGGATCGAAGCCGAGCTCGACTTCGGCGTGCGCGGCCATCGGATCGTGATCGGTGAGCTCCTCGGCGGCGGTACGCGCGGTCGCCACAGACAAACCCTTGGCCTCCAACAGGGCCGCGAGCTCGTCCAACTCGGCAACCGGGTCCTCGGACAGCTCCCGGCGCTCCTGCCCCAGCAGTGCCTGCTCGGTGTCGCGCTGAGCGCTCACCGACACGTATTCGCCCAACGCCATCGACACCGCGCCCGCCGCCAGCCCGGCGATTCCCGCGGTCATGATCGGGCCACGTGCGACGGTTGCCGCGGCAACGCCGACCACGATGCCGGCGGTCGACACAATCCCGTCGTTGGCGCCGAGCACGCCGGCGCGTAGCCAATTCAATCGGGCCGACACCGAACCCAGGTGCGGCTCGTGCGGATGCAATCTAGACACGGTGCAACACACTAGGTAACCGAAGCCTCCGGCGCCAGGAAACACAGCCTTGCCAAAGGGCTGGCCACGGCGGCGGGTAACGTCGCCGGTATGCCCAGCAGCAAACCAGTCCGGCCGCCGTGGTGGCTGAAACCGGCGAACAAGGTCGTCATCCAGATGTCGCGATTGGGCATGAGTTTCGGCGGCGAGAGCCCGGTCGTGTTGACGGTGCCCGGACGCAAATCCGGCCGCGAGCGGTCGACGCCGGTCACCCCGATGAGCATCGACGGCAAGGAGTACGTCGTCGCCGGGTTCCCCGGCGCCGACCGGGTGGCCAACGTGCGAGCCGCCGGACAAGCCACGCTGGCCCGCGGCCGAAACGTACGCCGGGTGAACATGGTCGAGATGTCCGCCGACGATGCACGGCCGTTGTTGCGGGCGTTTCCCACCGAGGTGCCCACGGGCGTCGGCTTCATGAGGCGGGCCGGACTCGTCACCGAAGGCGAGCCGGAGGAATTCGAGGCGCTGGCCGGCCGATGCGCGGTGTTTCGGTTAGACCCGGTGTAATCCGATGAATGACAACCCTTTTCACGCTGGCGACTGGAAACCGGTCGACGGGTTCGGCGAGCTGACCGATATCACCTATCACCGCCACGTCAGCGATGCCACTGTGCGCGTGGCCTTCAATCGCCCGGAGGTGCGCAACGCGTTTCGGCCGCACACCGTCGACGAGCTCTACCGGGTGCTCGATCACGCCCGGATGTCACCCGACGTCGGGGTGGTGCTGTTGACCGGAAACGGGCCGTCGCCCAAGGACGGGGGGTGGGCGTTCTGCTCCGGCGGGGATCAGCGCATCCGCGGGCGCAGCGGCTACCAGTACGCAAGCGGAGACACCGAAGACACTGTTGATACCGCGCGCGCCGGAAGGCTGCACATCCTCGAGGTGCAGCGGTTGATCCGGTTCATGCCCAAGGTGGTGATTTGCCTCGTCAACGGCTGGGCGGCGGGCGGCGGGCACAGCCTGCACGTGACCTGCGACCTCACCCTGGCCAGCCGCGAGCACGCCCGGTTCAAGCAGACCGACGCCGACGTCGGCAGCTTCGACGGCGGCTACGGCAGCGCCTACCTGGCCCGGCAGGTCGGTCAGAAGTTCGCCCGCGAGATCTTCTTCCTCGGCCGCGACTACACCGCCGAGCAGATGCACACGATGGGCGCGGTCAACGCCGTCGTCGACCACGCCGAACTGGAGACGGTCGGCGTGCAATGGGCCGCCGAGATCAACGCGAAATCGCCTCAGGCACAACGGATGCTGAAGTACGCGTTCAACCTGCTCGACGACGGGCTGGTGGGGCAGCAGCTGTTCGCCGGTGAGGCCACCCGGCTGGCGTACATGACTGACGAAGCCGTCGAGGGCCGCGATGCATTCCTGGAGAAGCGGCCGCCCGACTGGAGCCGGTTCCCGCGCTACTTTTAGAAAGCCGAAGGCGCTCAACGCACA
>JAFAID010000543.1 GCA_019236925.1 Mycobacterium sp.
CCACCGTGTGCCACTCCCGTGCCTTGGCCGCCAGCGCATCGTGCAGCTCCTGCAGCGCCGGGATCAGGTGTCGCACAGCGGCTTCGGTGCCCGCGATGTGGGTGGCGGTCGGGAAGGTGTCGTTGGACGACTGCGACATGTTGACGTCGTCGTTGGGATGCACGGTCACACCGTTGGCGGCCGCGATCGACGCGATCACCTCGTTGGTGTTCATGTTGGAACTGGTGCCTGACCCGGTCTGGAAGACGTCGATCGGGAACTGGTCGTCGTGGCGCCCGTCGGCAATCTCGGCGGCGGCGGCGATGATCGCGTCGGCCTTGTCGGCTGCCAGCAGGCCGAGGTCCTTGTTCACCTGCGCGCACGCGCCTTTCAGCAGGCCGAGCGCCCGGATCTGAGTGCGCTCCAGGCCGCGGCCCGAGATCGGGAAGTTCTCCACCGCCCGCTGAGTCTGGGCGCGCCACAACGCTTTCGCCGGCACCCGGACCTCTCCCATGGTGTCGTGTTCGATGCGGTACTCGGCGTCCTCGCCCATGAATGGAGTTCCTCTTCCTCGGGGATTTATGGCAGGGGGTATGCGGCGCTGCTATCGCCGGTGAAGTCGATGGCCGAGTATTCATTGAGCTTGGCCAGTCGGTGGTAGGCCTCGATCATCCGCAGCGTGCCGGACTTCGACCGCATCACGATCGACTGGGTGGTGCAGCCGCCGGGTTGATAGCGCACACCCTTGAGCAGGTCGCCGTCGGTGACACCGGTGGCGCAGAAGAAGACGTTATCCCCGGACACCAGATCCTCGGTGCTCAGCACCTGGTCGAGGTCGTAGCCGGCGTCGAGCGCCTTCTGCCGTTCTTCGTCGTCCTTGGGCGCCAGCTGGGCCTGGATCTCCCCGCCCATGCAGCGGATCGCAGCCGCGGTGATGATGCCCTCCGGGGTGCCGCCGATGCCGGCCAGCATGTCGGTGCCGGAGCCTGGTCGGCACGCGGAGATCGCGCCGGCCACGTCGCCGTCGGTGATCAGCCGAATGCGTGCCCCGGTGGTGCGGACGTCGTGAATCAGCTGCGCGTGCCGCGGCCGGTCCAGAATGCACACCGTCATGTCGGGTATCGACAAGCCCTTGACCTTGGCGACCGCCCGGATGTTGTCGGCGATCGGCGCGGTGATGTCCAGCACGTGAGCGGCATCGGGCCCGACGGCGATCTTGTTCATGTAGAACACCGCCGACGGGTCGAACATCGTGCCGCGGTCGGCCACCGCCAGCACCGAGATGGCGTTGGGCATGCCCTTGCTCATCAGTGTGGTGCCGTCGATCGGGTCGACGGCGAAGTCGCAGTCCGGGCCGTCGCCGTTGCCGACCTCCTCGCCGTTGTAGAGCATTGGCGCGTGGTCTTTCTCACCCTCGCCGATCACGACCACGCCGCGCATCGACACCGAGTTCACCAGTTGGCGTATCGCGTCGACGGCCGCGCCGTCGCCACCTTCCTTGTCGCCGCGGCCGACCCAGCGGCCGGCGGCCATGGCACCTGCTTCGGTAACCCGGACCAGCTCCAGAGCAAGGTTGCGGTCGGGGGCTTCACGTCGGCGCTCGGCCTGCGGGGTCATGCCAAGATTGTCCCAGAAGCGGGTTGGCGCTCGGGAGCTGGGATACTCGTGATGTGACGCCGCCGCAGCAGCCGCAGCCGACGGCCAGACCGGCCAAGCCCCGGCTGTTGCAGGACGGCCGGGATATGTTCTGGTCGATTGCGCCGCTGGTCGTCGCGTGCGTCATCTTGGCGGGCATGGTCGGGATGTGCACGTTTGCCCCCGGCGGGACCAACCGCGGGCGGGTGCCGTCCTACGACGCGGTCGGCGCGCTGCGGGCCGACGCGCAGACTTTTGCGTTCCCGGTCCGGCTGCCACGCCTACCGGGCGGCTGGCAGCCCAACTCCGGCAGCCGCGGCGGTATCGGAGACGGTCGAACCGACCCGTCGACCGGGCAACGGGTGCGCGCAGTTACCTCCACCGTCGGATACATCAGTCCCACCGGGATGTATCTGAGCCTGACCCAAAGCAACGCCGACGAGGACAGGCTGGTCGGCTCGATTCACCAGTCGATGTATCCCACCGGGACCGTCGACGTCGACCGCACCCGCTGGATCGTCTACCAGGGCGACGACGGTGTCGAGCCGGTCTGGACCACCCGGCTGAACAGTCCGGCCGGGCCGGCTCAGGTCGCGATCACCGGTGCCGGCGGCGTCGATCAGTTCCGTACGCTGGCGGCGGCCACTCAGTCACAGCCGCCGTTACCGGCGCATCGTTAGAAGGGACAAGCATGGGCGCACCGGAAGCCGACCTCACCGGTTGGTCAGTGGCACCGTTCACCGGCGGCGGATACACCCACGACGTGTATCGCAAGGGCGAAGGACCCGGCGTGGTGCTGATCCCCGAGATACCGGGCATCCATCCCGGTGTGCTGGCGCTGGGAAATCACCTGGTGGACAACGGATTCACCGTCGCGATACCGTCGCTGTTCGGTGAGCCCGGCCGGCCGGTTTCGGTCGGCTACACGCTTTCTTCTCTCAGACGGGTCTGTGTGGCACGGGAATTCGCCGCGCTTGCGACCAACAAGCACCGGCCGATCGCGGATTTCCTGCGCGCATTGGCCCGTGACCTCAACGCGTCGACGCCGGGCAAAGGCGTCGGCGTGATCGGCCAGTGTTTCACCGGCGGCTTCGCACTGGCTGCGGCGGTCGACGACAGCGTGCTTGCACCGGTGCTCAGCCAGCCGTCGACGCCGTTCCCGTTGACCCCACGCATGCGGCGCGATCCCGGACTCAGCGACGTGGAACTGAACGCGTTCAAAGACCGCGCAGCCAAGGACGGCGTGTGCGCGATGGGCCTGCGATTCAGCAAGGACTTCATGTCGCCGGGCGAGCGGTTCGTGACGCTCAAAGAACGACTCGGCGACGCGTTCGAGGTCATCGAGATCGACTCGGGTCCAGGCAACGAGCACGGCTTTTCCCGGGCGGCGCATTCGGTGCTGACTCTGGAGGTCCGTGAGGTCGACGGTCACCCGGCGTACGAGGCACGCAAGCGGGTGGTCGAGTTCCTCACTCAGCGGCTGACCTGACACCGCTAGCAAAACGGTGCGCGCGGTGCCGTCCCGTTGGTGTTGACCCAAGCGTCGGGCATGAAGCCAAGGTCGCTGGTGTCGCCCTCCGGGCGTA
>JAFAID010000545.1 GCA_019236925.1 Mycobacterium sp.
ACGGCTGGGATACACTCGTGACTTCATCTCTACATTGATAGAGTCGTAGCGAGGCGAAGGGACTCACCATGACGCTGCAGGACGTGCTGGACGACATCCGCAAGCGGCCCGGCACCGGTGAGGTGATTCCGATCATCGACCCCGCCACCGAAGAGCAGATCACCGAGTTCACCGATTGCGGCCCCGAAGCCGTCAACGACGCTGTTGCCCGCGCAAAGAAGACCGCCGAGTCGGGGGTGTGGTCCGGCCTGCCCGACTATGACCGGGCGAAGGTGCTGTGGCGGGTCGCCGATCTGATTGATGAGAACGCCGAGATCCTCGCCGAACTCGAATCGCTCAACGCGGGCATCCCGCCGGCCCAAGCGCAGATCATCACCAAGGTTGGATCCGAGTGGTTCCGCTACTACGCCGGCTGGTGCACGAAGATCGACGGCATCGCGCGTGACGTGAACACCGGTGGCCTGACCGGCGTCGACTCGCACATGCACACCTACACGCTGCGCGAGCCCTACGGCGTGGTCGGGCTGATCTTCCCGTGGAACGGACCGGTGTTCAATTTCTGCGCCAAGCTCGCACCGTCGCTCGCCGCGGGCTGCAGCAGCGTCGTGAAACCCGCTGAGGAGACCCCACTTTCGGCCCTCGTCCTGGACCGGATCCTGGCCGAGGCCGGGGTCCCAGAGGGCGTCGTCAACTTGGTGAATGGCTACGGCCACACCGCCGGTGCGGCGATCACCGCGCATCCCGACATGGAGAAGGTCGCCTTCACGGGATCAACGGAAGTGGGACGGGCGATCGTGCATGCGGCGGCCGACAGCAACCTCAACAAGGTCACCCTCGAACTCGGGGGCAAGTCTCCGGTGGTGATCTTCGACGACGCCAACCTGGACCTGGCCATCCCGATGGCGTCGTTCGGCACCTTCATCCACTCTGGCCAGGCCTGTGTGTGCGGGTCGCGCATCTTCGCCCAGCGGGGTGTCTACGACCGGGTTGTCGAGGGCATCGCCAACATGGCCAACGTGATGCAGCTGGGCGGCCCGAAAGACGAGGGCGCCATGGTCGGCCCGCTGATCAGCCAGAAACAACTCACTCGCGTCTTGGGCTACCTCGAGCAGGGCCGGGCCGACGGCGCCGAAATCGTCACCGGCGGGCACCGACTGGACCGCAAGGGCTACTTCGTCCACCCGACCGTCGTCACCAACATCGACCCCGACTCCAGCAAGCTGTTCCAAGAGGAAATTTTCGGGCCGGTCGTCACGATCCTGCCGTTCGACGACGAGGACGAAGCCGTCGCGCTTGCCAATAACAGCACCTACGGGCTGGCCGCCACGGTGTGGACCAAGGACCTTGGCCGCTCTCACCGACTGGCCAAGCGGCTCAAAGCCGGAACCGTTGGGCTCAACTGCGCTTTTCCGTACGACCACTCCATGCCGTTCGGGGGCTACAAGCAGTCCGGGTGGGGACACGAATCGGGCAAGGCGGGCATCGAGACCTACCTGCAGACGAAGATCGTCTGGGCGCAGATGTAGAAGTGCGTCGCGCTTGCGCCGTCCGCGATGGCCGACTAGCCGCGCAACGCAGGCGCGTCACTACGATCAGTTGCCGCACTTCATGCGTAGGCTTGCCTCTGAAATGTTTTCGGAAAGAGCGAAGACGGCGACGGTGGGCGGTCGGCTGCTGCTGGCCGGCCTGCTGACGAGCGCCGCGCTGCTGACCGGATGCAGCTCCCTGACCCACGGGAAGCCGGTCGCCAACCCGGGTGCCGGAGCAACCGAACCGTCGTTCCCGAAAGCCAAGCCGTCCATCCCGTCACCGACCTCGTCGCAGCCCGCGCCGCCGAGCGCTAACCCGCCGGCCGGCGCCATACCATTGCCGCCCGACCAGAACGGTTACGTGTTCATCGAAACCAAATCCGGTCAGACGCGCTGCCAAATCGACGCTGAGAGTGTCGGTTGCGAGGCGCAGTTCACCAACTCCCCGGTCCAGGATGGCGAACGCGCCAACGGCGTGAACATCACCGCGAACGGCACTGTGCAATGGGTAGTGGGCAACCTCGGCGACATCCCCACGGTGACCATCGAATATCGCACCTACGACGCTGCGGGCTGGACAATCGCGGCCAGTGAAAGCGGCACCCGGTTCACCAATAAGAACACCGGACACGGCATGTTCGTCAGCATCGAGAAAGTGGATACGTTTTAACCGTAGGTCCATCACCGCGGTTGGTCGAGGTAGCGGCGCGCGCCCCAGTATTGTGCGTCCAGTCGAACCGGGGTGATGCGTACTGGTGTCGTCGAGTCGAATGCCTCGATCATCTCGCCGTTCCCGGAATACATGGCCACGTGGTAAATCGCATCGGGATTGCCAGGGTCCTTGCTGCCGTGCGAGTAGAAGAGCAGATCGCCGGGCTGTAGCGCGGAGTTGCCGACCGGGCGGCCGTGGCTGTCGGCGGCTTGCGCGTCGGCGTCGCGCGGGAGGGTGATGCCGTGCACCTGGTAGATGGTGGAGGTGAAACCGGAGCAGTCGAACCCGAACCCGGCACGACCGCCCCATAGGTAAGGCACGTTCACGAACTCGGCGGCGTAGCGGACCAGATCGGCTCCAGTGGGATGCGATATGTCCGTGGGCTTTTCGTAGACCGCCACGGTTCGAGCATCCAGCCACCTCGGGCCGCGATCGGGGGTGGCCACCTGAACCGCCGTGGCGGTGCGGTTCAGCACGGGAAGCCCGGTGTTGGTACTGATCTCGAGATCGCGATCGGAGAGTCCGGAATCGCGGTACAGCCAGGTAGTGATGCCGCGATCGGCGAGCGCGAAGGAAGCGGAGTCCTTCAGCGCGCCGTAGTGTGCGTCGGTCGTCAACTGGGCCTTGGGAATCCAGCCGGGATAGCCCAGCGCGTTCTTCGGTGTGGGCTGGCCGGGGACCAGCACCTCGTCCCAGTCGCCCTGCTGCCCCACCACGAAGACACGGTCGCCGAAGAGGGCCTGCGTCTGGGTGAGATTGTCCGAGGTGAGCGCTTCCTGCTGGGCCGACGTCATATCCGACAGCCAGCCGCGAACATCGACCGGATTCGTCAGGGCGGGACGGTCGATCGGACGCGGGCTCTGCGGCGTAGTCCACACCGTAGCCACCGAAACGGCGACAAAGGCGCTGGGTGGCGTCTGATTAGGTGCCTTCATACCACCCGAGCCCTTCATGCCGCTGGGGCCCACCATCGTGGGGCCGGCGTCGTTGTTGCCGCCCGACGGGATGCCCCGAGTCAAGCCAGAAAAGAAGACCACCGCCGCGACAAACACGACACCGGCGACGATGCCCATCCAGGCTGCAACCCGGTTGATCCCGGCGGGCCGTTGCCCGTGCGGCGATACCTGCGCTTCGTTCACTGCAGGGCCCGGGCTGCCGCCGTAGACACATCACCTCGCAGATACGCGATCGGCGGATCGTCTCGCGTATCGATCGCGCTCGTGAACAGGATGACGTAGATATCCGAGCTTGGGTCGATCCACAGCGAGGTTCCGGTAAAGCCGGTGTGGCCGAAGCTGCCGACGGGAAAGATCATGCCTCGCGTGCCGGCGTAGGCGGTATCGATATCCCAACCGAAGCCACGCAGGTTTTGTCCCCTGATCGCCGGATAGCGCGGAGCGAGCAGCGGATCTTCTCTGTTGGGTGTCTTCGCGATGGCTTCTCGGGAGGCGTTGTTGGCTGCCTCGACCTGTCCAGCAGTGTGTCCGGGCTGCTCAGGAGTCGTCATCAACTCCAGCGTTGCCTGCTTCAGCGGAAACTCGCTGGGGCGGTTGGCAAGTCGATCGAGCAGGGCCTGCGCATAGAGGCTGACATCGTGCGCCGGCGAGAACACACCGGCATGTCCTGTCACTCCCCCCATGCGGCGCGTCGACGGATCAAACACGGCGCCCCGAAGCAGGAAACCGAAATCGGGATTCTTGCCTGGATCATTCCTGCTTTCGTCGTCAGGCACCGTCGGTGCGATGCGCGGCAACAAGCTGGTACTCCATGCGCCCGCAGGGCAACGGCCCGGCATGCCCCCTATTGGCGTAGGTGCCCACCCAATCGCAGCTCCTCGCATCAGATGTGGACCGCATGCTTTGGCCGGCGGAAGATAGCGGGTCTCTTGCATGCCCAGCGGCGCAAAGACGTTCTGCTGGACGTAGACGTCTTCGTCCACGCCGGCGAGTTTCTCGATCAGCGCGCCCAACAGAATGAAGTTGATGTCGGCATAGCCGAAATACTCACCCGGAGGCGACTGCAGCGGCGTGGTGAGGGCACGGCGAATGCCTTCTGCCTTATCGGCTCTGTCCAGTCCCCACGGATCGTCGAGGCGTACGTCTTCCGGTTCGCCCGAAGTGTGTGTCAGCAGCATGCGAACCGTCACGTTTGCACGTTGTGGATCGTTGGTCGTGTTGAAGTCAGGCAGATACTTCTGCACGGGATCGTCGAATGCAACCTTGCCTTGTTCGTAGAGCTGCATGACCGCGGTCGCCGTTGCGAGAGGTTTCGTCAGCGACGCGATGTCGAAGATGGTGTCTTCGGTCATCGGTTCGGCGGGTGCGGGCGATCCATCTAGCCCCGGTTCGCCGGCACGCTTGCGCGAGCCATAAGCCTGGTGGAAGACGACCTTGCCACCATGCCCGATCACTACCACGCCGCCTGGCGCCGTACCTGCCGCAACCGCATCGTTCATCAGCTTGGAGACCGGTGCGAATTCCGGTGCGGGAGCCGCATCGGGCGGCGGCGGCGCAGGCACGGGAGCCGGATGTGGCGCCGGCGTGGGCGCGGGAATCGCAACTGCCGCCGGCGTCGCCTGCGCGCTGTCCCCTGGCGCTGTGTGCTTTGCATGGCCACACGAGGAAGCCGCCGCGGTAAGCAAGACAATTCCAACAGCAATTGCTTTTCGCACAGATGGCCCCCTCACCTGCTTGTACTCAGAACCGCTAGTCCGGCGGCGACTCCCGCGCCGGTAGGCACTAAGTATGCGCCGCGACTCGGTTCGATCAGAACTTCGAGCCAAGTCCGGCGATCAAATTGATCGTGACCGCCAGCACGACGGCCCCCAGTAGGTAGGACAGCAGCGCATGGCGCAGCACCGTCGCCCTGATGGATGTGTGTCCGATTTCGGTGTCTGACACCTATAGGTCATGCCGACGGTGTAGGCGAGATAGGCGAAATCGCGAAAGCACGGCGGGTGGGGGTCGTGGAAATCGATTCCGTCCGGGTCGTCGGAGTAATAGAGCCGCGCGTAGTGCACGGTGTAAAGAGTGTGCACCGAAAACCAGGACGCCCCGACGGTTAGGACGCCGACGATGGCGGCTTCGATGCCGCCGCTGCCGGAGTGCGACCCTGCGACTACCACGTAACCGACGCCGCCGAGGCTCGCGATACTCGCCGACACAATGACCACGTCGGCGAGCCACCGAGTCGGATCCTCCCGCCGGACCCATCGGCAAGTTTGCTCGGCGTCCATTCTGCCCAGGATGAGTTGCGTCCACAGCACATACACCGCGGCGGTGGTAATCCAACCGGCAAGCGCAAATCGCCAACCGACCGTGTTGGCCACGACTAGAGCGACGGCGACTCCGAGCGCCACAGAGACCAGGATCCGAACGGCGACGGTGTCGCGGAATAGCTTCGCGAGGGAATTCACAATCCCGACCTAACCATCACCGCGGGTCGTTAGCTGATCTGAGCGGCCCGCGCCGGTCGGCATAGGCTGGCGCTCGTGGACTTTCGGGTATTCGTTGAACCGCAGCAGGGCGCCAGCTACTCCGACCAGCTAGCCGTCGCGCAGACCGCCGAAGCGCTGGGTTTTTCCGCGTTCTTCCGGTCCGACCACTACCTAGCGATGAGCGGCGACGGACATCCCGGTCCGACCGACTCTTGGGTCACGTTGGGCGGGATCGCCCGCGAGACGTCCTCGATCCGGCTGGGCACGCTGGTCACGTCGGCGACATTCCGCCACCCCGGCCCGCTGGCTATCTCAGTGGCCCAGGTCGACGAAATGAGCTATGGACGAGTCGAATTCGGGATTGGCACCGGCTGGTTCGAAGCAGAACACCTGGCCTATGCGATCCCATTCCCACCGCTGCGTGAGCGATTCGCCCGGCTCACCGAGCAGCTCGAGTTGATCACAGGCCTGTGGACCTCGCCGGTCGGTGAGACTTTCGACTACGCCGGAGCTCATTACGCCGTCAACAACTCGCCCGCGCTGCCCAAGCCGGTGCAACGGCCGCATCCGCCGATCATCATCGGCGGCACGGGCGCGAAGCGGACGCCGGGATTGGCTGCAACGTTCGCCGACGAGTTCAACGCACCGTTCGTCTCGTTCGACACCATCAAGACCCAATTTGAGCGGGTCCGCGAAGCGGTCGACGCGGTCGGCCGGCCCGCCGATTCCATGACGTATTCCGCGGCGTTTGTGGTGTGCGCCGGACGGGACGACGCCGAGATCGGCCGGCGGGCTGCCGCCATCGGTCGCGAGCTCGACGAGCTGCGGTCCAATTCTCCGCTGGTGGGTACGCCGAACGAAATTGTCGAGCAGCTCGGGCCGTTCGCGGATATCGGTGTGCAGCGGGTATATCTGCAGCTGCTGAACCTGTCCGATCTCGAGCATCTACGACTTTTCGCCGATGAGGTGAATCGGCAGCTCTGAGGCTCGCGCCGCGAGCCGAAGCGTCCGCCGGATGTCAGTAGCATCGGGGCGTGACAGGCTACGGTTCGCAGGGCCCTCCCGACGACCCGAGCAATCGGCCGACTCGGATGGCCAACTACGGCACTGTCGACCCGCAGCCGCCGGGTTCCGACGACTACCCGGATTACGCCGAGTCTCCTGAACCGGAATCGCCGCCGGACCCGTGGTATCGGAATCGGTCGTTGCTGGCCGTGTGGGCCACGATGGTCGCGATCCTGATCGTGCTGATCATCTACGGCCTCATCCAGCTCTCCCACGGCAGCAGCGGTAGTCCGTCGACGACGACACCGTCGACGACGCCCACGCGATCGTCGACACCCACCCGGTCGTCGGCGCCCACGACAACCACCACCACCCTGCCGCCGCCACCACCGTCCTCGACTCCCGAGGAGGAGCAGCCGCCAGCGGCAAACTCCCCGCCTCCTGCCGAGCCAGCGCCCCCGGCCGAGCCGCCGCATCATCACCACCATCTCCCACACATCCCGTCGACGATCACGCTGCCGCACACCGTGATTACGCTGCCGCCTGGATTTTGAGGCGCGACCGCCCAAGGCTCGGTGGCCAAGCCGCCGGGACCCGCCGCTAGGATCAGCGCCCGTGACGGGTTACGGACCAGACGACCCAAGTGAAGCGCCGACCGGCCAGTACAACTACAGCGACTACGGCCAGCAGCAGCCCGAACCCGGGTCGACCCCGTGGCATCGCAAGCCCGCCGCTCTGATCGGTTTAGGAGTGCTCGCTGCCATCCTGATCGCGCTGGTGATCTACGGCATCGTCGAGCTGACCCAGGGCGGCGGCTCCACGTCCCCGTCGAGATCGTCGACGACCGCACCCGCCGTCACGACCACCGAGCCGGTCGCTCCCGCTCCGGCGACCACCCTGACCGAGGTGCCGACGACCAGCGCGGAGACGACCACGGCGCCGGCCACCACACCGCCGACGAGCACGAGCACCGACGACGGTCGTCACCATCATCACCGCCACGACGGCGGCGGTATGCCGTAGCGGGCGCGCATCGGTACGATCAATTTCCGTGGGGGGCAGCAGACCACCATCCGGCGTCGACGGTTACTCGAGGAACGACGTGAGCCGCGGCGCGAACTACGAC
>JAFAID010000568.1 GCA_019236925.1 Mycobacterium sp.
GCCAGTCTTGAGCATCGTGGGGGCGACGATGAACCGGGTATCGACGTCGATGCGAGCCGACAATCCCGGCTGCGCAGGCACTTTCAGGTCGGTAAAGATCCCGCCGACCTGCGGCTTCATTTCCGGTGGGAGAGTTTTTGCGGCGCCGGGAATCCCGACGAAGTCCGCACCTGCGATGCCGGGGTCGGCCCAGATGTGCAACACACTGCAGGCGCCCGCGCCCACCGCCGTGCGGGCCGCCACCGCGGCAACCGAGTCGCGGAACGCCACGACGACGGTGTCCTTGTTGCCCCGGACGAACAATCCGCTTTTGCCCGTCTCAAAGCCGTTGACCGGCAGCGTCGAGAGCACCAGGCCGCCGTCGGCGGGCAGGGTGGCGATCGCCGAGCAGGGGATGGAAATATCCAGCGCTCGCGGCGCCCCGGATACCAGCGGCGCAGTGATATCGGTCACATGCCCGTCGCCGGTGAGGCCCTGCGGCCAAAGGATTGTCGCGGTGGTCTGTTTCACCGGAAGGAGTGGGACCAAGGCGCAGAGCAGTGCTCCCGCAATCCCCGCGACGACGGCGATCCAACGCGCGAGCTGGCGCGTCGATCGCTCACTTTCGTCGTAGGGCACGAGGGACGATGGTAGGCGACTGCGTTCGTTCGGCGACGATGCAGGCCGCATGGCGGCCTCGGGGAGAGCCGGACAATCGGAATTAAGGCCATTTGTGATGCAAATCAGAACGGCCTGGAACCACCGATGACGGTGCAGGTCCGTGCGTCGAACGCGCCGGTTTGGTCCGGCCAAGATGCCAGAGGCACCTTCCAAAGGGGTTCGACTCCTCCGCCCAAACATGGTTTAGTGGGCGAGCGGTGGTGGAGTTAATAGAGCAGGAAACGAGCACCACCGGCCACTGGCGTGAGTTGTGGAGCACCCCTTATCTCCGTACATCAGCTGTGGTCGCCGGGGGCGTGGTGCTTTATTCCACCAATGAGTTCCTGACGATCAGCATGCTGCCCAGCACGATCAACGAGATCGGCGGCGAGCGGATCTATTCCTGGGTGACGACTCTGTACCTCGTCGGGTCGGTGGTTGCGGCGGCGACCGTGAATTCGGTGCTGCACCGCGTCGGCTCATGTGTGGCGTATCTGTTGGGCTTCGCGGTGTTGGGCGCCGGCAGTCTGGTATGCGCGGCGGCGCCGAACATGGAGATCTTGCTGGCGGGCCGCGTTTTGCAGGGGCTGGCCGGCGGACTGCTGTGCGGCCTGAGTTTCGCGGTGATCAACGCGGTGCTGCCGCGTTACCTGTGGAGCCGCGGCGCGGCCATGGCGTCAGCGACGTGGGGCGTCGGTGCGCTGCTCGGCCCGGCGCTGGGAGGTGTTTTCGCGCAGTTCGGCGCGTGGCGGTGGGCGTTCGGCTTATTGGCCATGCTGAGCATGGCGATGGCAGTGCTCGCCGGGGGCGTGCTGTCGGCCGACGACTGCGAGCAGGACAGTTCCCGCGTCGCGACACAGATTCCGGTGCCGTCGATAGTCCTGCTGGGTGCCGCGGCGCTGGCGGTCAGCGTCGCATCTGTGCCGCATAACACCGTCGCGACCGCCGGTCTGCTGGTCGTCGGCGCCGCCCTGGTTGGCGTGTTTCTGGTCGTTGACCGGCGGATGACGACGGCGGTGTTGCCCGCCAGCGTCTTCGGATTCGGCCCGTTGAAGTGGGTCTATCTGACCCTGGGTCTACTCGTTGCCGCGACCAAGGTTGACCTTTATGTGCCGCTGTTCGGTCAGCGGCTCGCTCACCTGGGTCCGATGGTGGCCGGGCTGTTGGGCGCGGCGTTGTCCATCGGCTGGACGATCAGCGGACTGGGCAGCGGCTCGCTGAACACGGCCCGCAAGATCGCGGCCGTGGTGATGGCGTCACCGCTGGTGATGGCGATCGGGTTGGCGCTCGCCGGCGCCACACACATCCAAGGCGCACCGGTCGGCGTGATCATCCTGTGCGCGATGGCATTGCTGGCCGTCGGGATCGGCATCGGCGCCGCGTACCCGCATCTGTCGGCCTGGGCGATGGGCGATGTCGATGATCCCGCTGAGGGCAGTGCCGCCGCGACCGCGATCAACTCCGTGCAGCTGATTTTCGGCGCGTTCGGCGCCGGGCTGGCCGGTGTCGTGGTGAACATTTCCGACGGCGGGGGTGTCTCGGCGGCTCGCTGCGCGTTTACCGTTTTCGCCCTCCTGGCGCTCACCGCCTGCGCCACGGCCTTCCGCGCCGGCCGGCGACAGGTCGCGTTTTAGCTACCTCACCGTGTGCTAGTCACATCAGTCCCAGGGGTCACTGAGTCAGGGGACGAGGGCTCTTCTGGTTTTTGAGACCACATGCGATATCGCTACCTCATTTGGCGGTGCGGTGATATCACCGGCGTATCGAATTCAAGCATTGTGTACTGCCTGGTTGCTGGTGTTGGAGTTACTTGTGTGGCTGCCGAAGCCGTCGACTTGCTACTGGCGCAGCGGCGCCGGGCTCCACCAGCCGCTGCGTGTTGCCGAACCGAGGTCGAGGCGGGCCGGTTGGGCATTGGCGTAGTACGGCGTCAGTCGTTGCAACGAGCCCCAGTCGCGGGACCAGTCGGCTTTCAGATACGTGGCTATCGTGGTCGCCTTCACCAACAGCTCGGTAACACCCAGCGGGCCACCGCCGTTGTTGTCCATCACCGGCGAGTTCGCCTCGGCGCCGAATCGGTCGGGCAGGATGCGCCATTTTGGAGTCTCGTCGACACCGTTTTGATGACCGAACGGTCGCTGGCAGGGGAATGCCAGCCCGACGAGCCAGTCCAGGAACACCGGCTGCTGGGAGCCCACCACGTCCTGCAGGGTGCGCAACTCCGGAATCCGCGGTGGTGTGACCGCGATCCAGTGCTCGGGCGCCAGGTCTTCATCGTTGGCGATCAAACGGATTTGGGTGGCGGCGCTCGGGATGGCAGACAGCGGCAAGCGCAAGTTGTGCCAGGCCGGGGAGGCACCCACGTCAGCGAATTGGAACGATCCGCCGGCATGCCCGCTGGCCGCTTCTTCGTCGGTGGCCCACTGCACCTGGACCTCGCGCGGGTCGAAGCGGCCCGCTGCGCTCACGACCAGCAGCGGCCGCGCCTTGTCCCGGGCGGGCAACCTATACCAGCCCGATCGCAGGTGGGCGGGCACCTGGATGCCGGACCGCCAGCTGCCGAGGACCGGTGTGTGCGCCGCGTCGAGGTTGAAGGGCAGCTGGGCGAGCGAGCCGTTGATTCCCGGTGCGGGGGTGGTGCCGCCCTCGGTGCCGGCCTGATTGCTGGTGGACTTCTCCTCGTCGTTGACGAAACTGCGGTCGCCCGGACGTTCCATCACCGGGTCGGCACGCACGTCGGCGGGAATACCGTTGGGCGTGAAGGCTTCCGACAGACCCGCCCCCAGGGCGTCGGCCGCCGACCCCGTCACTGGCGACAGTATGCCGGCGGTGGGGTCCTGCTCCACCAGCACATCTTCGGCCAGTCCGCAGGACTTACCGGTCAGCGCCTCGAGGTTGGACCGACCCACCGACCACGCGGGGTACTGCTCGGTCATCCCCAGCGTCAACGATGCCACCTCGAACACCACCAGCGCCCACGTCGCAATTGCCAACGGAGACTGGACGATTCCAGCCACGCGTGTGCCGTAGTGGGTTTTGGGCGGCCCGTTGTCCGGGTCGACGAAATGGAACCACGCCGCCAGAAGCAGCACTACCAGGGTCAGCCCGAGCAGTGCGGTGGCAAAGGCGTAG
>JAFAID010000107.1 GCA_019236925.1 Mycobacterium sp.
CGTGTATTGCCCGGAGCCGCTGGGCTCGTGGGACTCGTTGGGGTCGTAGGGTTCGTGGAGCTCACTGGGCTTGTAGGGCTCGTAGGGCTCGTAGGACTTGTCGCAGTCGTAGGGCTCGTGGGTGCGGGACTCGCAAGGCCTGGGCCTTCGCCGCACCAATCCTGCACATCTTTCGGGTATTGCTCGAGCGGTGGAGGACAACGCTGCCCCGGCGGGAAGTTCGCGCCGGCGTTGAGCAGATCGCAGGGAACGTAGACCTGCTTGCCCTTTTGAGTGTTGGTCAGACACTTCGTCGGCGGATCGGCATGGGCCTGTACGGGGACGATGACCGCCGCCGCGACAGTGCCGAGCGCCAAAGCAAGACGGCTGTAGGTCATCAGACCTCCTCTGACAATATTGAGCCCCCTGTCAGGATTGAACTGACGACCGCTTGCTTACAAGGCAAGTGCTCTACCACTGAGCTAAGGAGGCCGGTTGTAACCGGTCTCAGCCTAACGGCTCACTCGTCGTGGTCGATGACGCGCTGGGACCGCACGGTCCGCGGCGACGGGCGGCGTGATGGGCGACGGCCGGGCAGCGGAATCCGCTCGGCGATGTTGCTCAGCGGGTTGACCACCAAGGTCAGCGAGTTCACCGCATCCTGCAGCGTCGCGATGGCCGGCTCCAGCGCCTCCATCCCGGGCGCCAGCCGGCTCAGGGTGTCGGCGACGGCGGCGAGTTGTTCGAGCGGGCCGTTCCTGGCGGTCAGCTTGTCGATCAGACCACCCTCGGCCAGCAGCCGATCGGCCAGCCCGTCCTCGGCGAGGAGCCGCTCGATCAGCCCGTCGTCGGCGACCAGTTGATCCGCCAGCCCGCCGGGCTTCAGCGCGCGTTCCAGCCCGCCCCCCTCGGCGGTCAGCCGGTCGAGCAGACCACCTTCCTGGGTCAACATGTCCACTACCCCGCCCGGGCGCAGTAGCCGGTCGAGCGGCCCGTCGGTGGCAAGGGCGCGCCCGATCGGGGCGTCGTCGTCCAACAACCGCGCCAGCCGGTTGGCCCGGGTAATCGCTTCGTCGATGCCGAGCATGTGTACGACCGCATTGGACCCGCCCGGCGTGCCCGCCTCGCCCAGCGTTCGATGCGCCAGGCCGAGCGCCGACGCCGCAACGCCGAGGCCCGCGTCGGCGGCGGCGAGACCGACGCGCACGGGCGCGGTGGCGATGCTCGCCAGGCTCTTGCCGAGGTTCATTCCCCGAGTGTATTCGCCAAGGTTGGAGAAACGGCGAGCGCCAATTAACAGCAAGTCCACAGCATTTGTCGAGGCTGTCTTGAGCTAAGTACGAGCAAATGGACAGATGACATCGGCAATCGCAGAAGGAACCACACCAGAAGCGCGGGTACTCGTTGTCGACGACGAAGACAACATCGTCGAGCTGCTGTCCGTCAGCCTCAAGTTTCAGGGGTTCGAGGTGCATACCGCGACGAACGGACCGAAGGCCCTGGATCTGGCCCGCGACGTCAAGCCCGATGCGGTGATCCTCGACGTGATGATGCCCGGCATGGACGGCTTCGGCGTGCTGCGCCGGCTACGCGCCGACGGCATCGACGCGCCTGCGCTGTTTCTCACCGCCCGTGATTCGTTGCAGGACAAGATCGCCGGGCTGACGCTGGGCGGCGATGACTACGTCACCAAGCCGTTCAGTCTTGAAGAGGTCGTCGCCCGATTGCGAGTTATCTTGCGGCGCACCGGCAAAGGCATCACCGAGCATCGAAATCCCCGGTTGACGTTCGCCGACATCGAACTCGACGAGGACACCCACGAGGTGTGGAAGGCCGGCGAGCCGGTTTCGCTGTCACCCACGGAGTTCACCCTGTTGCGTTACTTCGTGATCAACGCCGGCACCGTGTTGAGCAAACCGAAAATCCTCGACCACGTCTGGCGCTATGACTTCGGCGGTGATGTCAACGTCGTCGAGTCCTATGTGTCGTATCTGCGGCGCAAGATCGACACCGGCGAGAAGCGGCTGCTGCATACCCTGCGCGGTGTCGGGTATGTATTGCGGGAGCCGCGGTAAGCATCGGCGCGGCTTTGGGTCGGATCATGCCGAAGCGATTTCGGGCCTTGTCGCTCCGCCTCACGCTGGTCGCTGCGCTCTTGCTGCTGGCCGGATGTGGGCTGACAGCGTCCGGGATCGCGGTCACCGAGAGCCTGCGACACAGCCTGATCAACCGGGTTGACCAGACGCTGAGGGACGCGTCGCGCGGCTGGGCGCTGGGACCGCGAGCGATGCTCCCGGTGCGCCGGGGCCCGACGCCGGACCGCCCGCCGTCGACCTTCTTCGTGCGCTACATCACCGTGGACGGGCACACCACGACGGTCGTCAACGACAGCAACGCAGAGCCGGTGTTGCCCAACAACAACGACGTCGGTCCCGACCCGACGACGGTCGGATCGATCGACAATTCCGGCGTGCAATGGCGGGTGGTGTCGGTGCGCGGACCGTCGGGTCGGCTGGTCACGGTCGCCTACGACCTATCCGACATCCGGCAGACGGTCCGGTCACTGGTCTTGCTGCAGTTCGGCATTGGCGCGGCGGTGTTGCTGGTCCTCGGGTTGGCCGGGTCTTGGGTGGTGCCCCGAAGCCTGCGACCGCTGACGGAGGTCGAGCAGACCGCTGCGGCGATTGCCGCGGGCGAGCTGGATCGCCGGGTCCCCGAACGTGATCCGCGGACTGAGGTTGGTCGGCTGTCCCAGGCGCTCAATGGAATGCTCGCTCAGATTCAGCGGGCGTTCGCGTCGTCTGAAGCGTCGGCAGAAAAGGCGCGTACCTCTGAAGAGCGGATGCGGCGCTTCATCACCGATGCCAGCCATGAACTGCGTACCCCGCTGACCACCATGCGCGGCTTCGCGGAGTTGTATCGCCAGGGGGCGGCCCGCGACATGGAAATGGTGATGTCGCGAATGGAGAGCGAATCGCGCCGGATGGGCCTGCTGGTCGATGATCTGCTGCTGCTGGCCCGGCTCGACGCGCACCGGCCGATCGAGCGGAACCGGGTGGACCTGCTTGCGCTGGCCAGCGATGCCGTGCATGACGCGCAGGCAGTCGCGCCGAAACGCAACATCACCATGGAGGTGCTCGACGGTCCCGGCACCCCCGAGGTGCTCGGCGACGAGGCCCGGCTGCGTCAGGTGCTCGGCAACCTGGTGGCCAACGCGCTGCAACACACGCCGGAAACCGCCGACATCATCGTGCGGGTCGGCACCGAGGCCGACGACGCGATCTTGGAGGTCGTCGACGACGGGCCCGGTATGAGTCAGCAGGACGCGCTGCGCATCTTCGAACGGTTCTATCGCACCGACTCGTCGCGCGCGCGGATCAGCGGCGGTAGCGGTCTGGGACTATCGATCGTCGACTCGCTGGTCCAAGCCCACGGTGGCAACGTCACCGTGACCACGGCGCCCGGGCAGGGCTGCCGTTTCTACGTTTGCCTGCCGCGCATCGCCGACGTGCCCGCCCACGCCCGCTCAGCCAGGTAACGTTCGCACCTGTGGGCGACATCTGCTCAACAGACCTTTTCCGGCCAATTCAATCCGTACGCGTGATCGAGCCGTCCGGGCTCAGGTCAGCTCGGCGAGAGCAGCCTTGATCTTCGCTTGCGCCTCGTCCAGGGACGCCGGAGATGGATTGTTATCCACATTGGCGAAGCCGAAATCGCTCAGGCTGCGGGTCGGGAAGACGTGGACGTGCAGGTGGGGAACCTCGAGGCCGGCGATGATCACGCCCGCGCGCTGGGTGTCGAACGCCCGGCACACGGCCTTGCCGATCAGCTGGGCTACCGACATGACCCGGCCGAACACGGCTGCGTCAAGGTCCTGCCATTGATCGATCTCCGCTCGCGGGACGACCAGCGTGTGCCCCTGCGTCATCGGCTGGATGGTCAAGAAAGCGACGATTTCGTCGTCCTCGTACACGAACCGGCCCGGGAGTTCCCCGTTGATGATCTTGCTGAAGACGGTGGTCATGGGCGCCGCTCCTCCTCATCGCTTCGTCCCCCTCGCCGCTACGCGGCTGGGGGTACCCCCACTGCATCGTCGCGGACGCGGGACATGCGCTCCAGCATATGAGTCTTGCACTTCGCTGTTACGGACAGGCAGCGAGGACTATCGTCGATAGTTAGCCGGTGCGAATGCCGACGGGTTGACGCCGCCGCTGCGCGATCAACCCATGCTTACGTGCAGGAGGTTGACATGCTAGCTGTCGCAACGTTTCTCAGCAGTCCCGAGTCGGTGGGTGTTTGGAGCGTGGATCCGCAACATTCCTCCATCCGGTTCGAGAACAAGACGATGTGGGGCGCGATGAAGGTCCGCGGCGACTTCACCGAATTCAGCGGCGGCGGGCAAATTCAGGATGCTCGAACGGTATCCGGCCGAATCGATGTCAAGGCCGCTTCGGTGAATACCGGACTGGGAAAGCGCGACGAGGATCTGCGCTCGCCGGCTTTCTTCGATGTCGAGAAGTACCCGAACATCACCGTCGTGGTCACCGGTGGTGAGGCAACCGGTGCCGACACCGTCCGCTTGCACGCCGATCTCACCGCCAAGGGCATCACGGCGCCTGTGCCACTTCAGGCCCACGTCGAGGTACTCGGCGACGGGGAGGTGCGACTGACAGCACGGACGACGGTCGCACGCAAGCAGTTCGCCGTGGAAGGGAACATGTTCGGCATGGTGGGCGCTAAGACGATACTTAATGCCAGCCTGGTGTTCCGTCACGAGACCGTCTAGGTAACTACGAGCGGACTAGGCGGCCCCGCCGTCGATCAGCGCGGAAAGCTCCGCCACCGACCATGGTGGTGAGTCGTGGTGGTCCCGGTAACCGATCAAGGCAGGCGTGGGCCGGGGGAATCGCCCGACGAAACCCCCAGCGGCAACAAAGATTTCGCCGGTCAGTTGCTGGGCGAGGTCGCTGGCCAGGTAGACATAGGTGGGCGCGGCATAGTCCGGTGTTGCGACGTCCAGAGCGCCCTGCATCGAGACTTCATCGAGCAATCCCCGCCGGTGCAGGTCGGTGATCTGGGCTTCGTAATCGGGTCCGGTGGACAACCGCGTCTTGGCGCCGGGGCATACCACATTGGCGCGCACGCCGTGCTCCTTTAATTCGGCGGCGATCGCCATCGTCAAGCTGTTGATCGCGCCCTTGCCAGCCGGGTATCCAGTGCCGCCGTAGTCACCGAGAAACGCGAACGAACTGCTGTTGACGATGCTGCCGCTGCCCTGCTCGACCATCTTCGGTGCGGCTGCGCGACAGGTCGCGAAGACAGTGCCCAGGTGCGCGTCGAGCAACTCGTCGAACTGGGCGCGGCTGATGTCGAGGATGGACGAGCCGGGTGGTTCGGCGATGCCGGCGCAGTTCACCAGAATGTGGATGGCGCCGAATTCGTCAATACACCTGTCCACCAACGATTCCGCGGCCGACTGACCGGACGGCGAACCCGGATGGGCGACCGCGCGTCCACCGCTGGCCGTGATCCCATCGGCGGTGGCCCGGGCGGCGTCGCCGTCGCGGCCGTTGACCACCACGCCGGCGCCGTGCTGTGCCAACAAGCTCGCGACGGCTGCACCGATACCCCGCGACCCGCCGACCACGACGGCGCCGCGGCCAGTCAGCAGCGGGGTCACTCGTCGGTGCCGAATGTCATCAGGTCGAGGTTCCAGTAGCCGCGCATATTCGTGATCAGGCCGGCGTCATTGACCTTATAGGTGAACACGCCGCGCACCTT
>JAFAID010000212.1 GCA_019236925.1 Mycobacterium sp.
GGAGCGTCGCGAGAAGCTGACCGAGGAGACCGACGATCTGCTCGACGAGATCGACGATGTTCTGGAAGAGAACGCCGAAGACTTCGTCCGCGCATACGTCCAAAAGGGCGGACAGTGACCTGGCCGTCTCGCGATCGCCTGGCCACCCACTCACCTCTTCCCGGAACCGCTTTTGGCGGTCTTTCCTCATTTACGGACTTCTTGCGGCGTGAGGCCCCCGAGCTGCTGCCCGCGGGCAGCGGTAACGCGGAGCGCGGTGGGCCGCTGCCACATGGAACCACCATCGTTGCGCTGAAGCATCCCGGCGGCGTCGTCATCGCCGGCGACCGGCGCTCCACGCAGGGCAACATGATCGCGGGGCGCGATGTGCAGAAGGTGTACATCACCGACGACTACACCGCCACCGGGATCGCCGGCACCGCGGCCATCGCGGTTGAATTCGCCCGCCTCTACGCCGTCGAGCTCGAGCACTACGAGAAGCTGGAAGGCGTACCGCTGACCTTCGCCGGGAAGGTGAACCGGCTGGCGATCATGGTGCGCGGCAATCTCGCCGCCGCGATGCAGGGTTTGGTGGCGCTGCCGCTGCTCGCCGGTTTCGACATCGCCGACCCGGATCCGGAGAAGGCCGGTCGCATCGTCTCGTTCGACGCCGCCGGTGGCTGGAACCTGGAGGAGGAGGGCTACCAGTCGGTCGGTTCTGGCTCGATTTTCGCCAAATCGTCGATCAAGAAGCTGTACTCGCAAGTGACTGACGCCGATTCCGCCCTTCGGGTCGCTGTCGAGGCGCTGTACGACGCGGCCGATGACGATTCCGCCACCGGGGGGCCCGACCTGGTCCGCGGGATCTACCCGACCGCGGTCACCATCGGCGCCGACGGCGCCGCCAACGTACCCGAGCAGCGCATCGCCGAGCTGGCCCGCGAGGTCATCGAAAGACGTTCCCGTGCAGACACTTTCGGTCCGGACGCGGAGCGCGGGGGAAGTGACTCATGAGTTTTCCCTACTTCATATCGCCCGAGCAGGCGATGCGGGAACGCAGCGAGCTCGCGCGAAAGGGCATCGCGCGGGGTCGCAGCGTGGTGGCGCTGGCCTACGCCGGGGGCGTGCTGTTCGTGGCTGAAAACCCGTCGCGATCGCTGCAAAAGATCAGCGAACTCTACGACCGCGTCGGCTTCGCCGCCGCAGGCAAGTTCAATGAATTCGACAACCTGCGCCGCGGCGGGATTCAGTTCGCCGACACCCGCGGGTACGCCTACGACCGCCGCGACGTCACCGGTCGCCAGCTGGCCAACGTCTATGCGCAGACGCTCGGCAGCATCTTCACCGAACAGGCCAAGCCCTACGAGGTCGAGCTGTGTGTGGCTGAAGTCGCCCACTACGGCGAGACCAAACCGCCTGAGCTGTACCGAATCACCTACGACGGGTCGATCGCCGACGAGCCGCATTTCGTGGTGATGGGCGGGACGACGGAGCCGATCACCACCGCGCTCAAGGAGTCCTACGCCGAGAACGCCGATTTGGCCGATGCGGTGGGAATTGCGGTTAAAGCCCTGCGGGCGGGCAGCTCCAACGGAGGCGATGAGCCCACGCTCGGGGTGTCGATGTTGGAGGTCGCCATCCTCGACGCCAAGCGGCCGCGGCGCGCGTTCCGGCGAATCACCGGTTCGGCGCTGGAGGCGTTGTTGCCCAAACACAACGGCTCCGAGTCGGAAGACGACTCGGCGGAGAAATCCTCGAAATAGGCTCGGTTGCATGCTCGTCGGCTTGCTGCTCGCATTGGGCTGCTCGGTGTGTTACGGCACGGCGACGGTGTTGCAGGCCGCCGCGACTCGGTCGGTGGATGCCGGCAGCGACTCCGGAGTTGACGTCGGCTTGCTGTTGCGAGCAATGCGGCAGTGGCGCTACCTCGCGGGTCTTGGGCTCGACGCCCTTGGCTTTCTGCTGCAAGTGGCGGCGCTGCGCCTGGTGCCGATTTATGTCGTGGCCGCGGCGCTCGCGGCCTCGCTCGCGGTCACCGCAATCGAGGCGAACTGGGTGCTGTCGACGCGGTTGTCAACAATGGAGTGGGCGGCGGTGGCTGTGGTGTGCGCGGGCCTTGCGATGCTCGGCTTTGCCGCCGGACCCGAGGGTTCGGCGCGCGGGCCGGCCGGACTCGGCTGGGCGCTGCTGGTGGTGGTCGCTGTGTTGTTCATCGCCGGCGCGGCGGCAGGCCGCTTGGGCGACCGATCCCGAGCGCTCGTCCTGGGGCTCGGGGCCGGCGGCGGCTTCGGGGTGGTCGAGGTCGCCGTCCGCTTGATCGATCCGATCGACCCGACCAAAACCGGCTTCTACACCAACCCCGCCGTGTATGCGGTGATCGCAGGCGGTGCGGCCGGGTTTTTGCTGCTGACCTCCGCGTTGAGCCGCGGATCGGTCACCACAGCCGTCGCCGGGATGGTCGTGGGTGAAACGGTTGGCCCGGCGCTGGTCGGAGTGGCCTGGCTCGGCGACCGCACCCGGGAGGGCCTGAGCTGGATGGTGGTGGCGGGATTCGTCATAGCGATCGCCGGAACTCTGGCACTGAGCCGATTCGGTGAGGTGCCCAGTCCCGCCGAGTCCTGACGAGCGCCCCTGGGAGCTAGTCAAAGTTCAACGACAGCACCCGCTTTGGCGCTGTTTCTGGCCTGTTAACACCCGCGTTGCCGGAGCTGGATTCTCCAGGTATCCTGCGTAAGCACCTCGTTAGGCGAGGCTTCTGAAGCGAACACAGGCCACTGATCTGACGACGTCGAGAGACGCCCAAGATCAGGACAGATCTCCCCGGCTTAAGGGGTGGTCCCAAGTGGCTTTCCCAGCTCGACGCGGGGATACGTCGTTCAGTGCCAAAGCTCAACGTGTGAGGGCATCGTCGCCGCTCCACCGGTCCGCCGTGGTCCCTCTTTGTGCGCGTTTTGACCGAACTTGAGTGTGGAAGGCAGGTGTTCCCCATGACCAGCATGATCGACGACACCCGTCTCAACTTGGCCGGCTCAGCGGATGGGCTGCGCCTGACGCCCTATGAGGCGATGGCACAAGACCTTTTGTTCATCCGCGCGGAACTGGAAACGGCCGGAATTCCGTTCCTGCTCATCCGCGGCGCCGACGGCCGTCCAGCGCTCGTCGTTGATATCGGCCTGCGCGCACGAGTCGCCGAAGCGCTGATGTCAGCATGCCTGGAAGCGCCGCTGCATGCCAAGATCCTCGACGGGACCGGGCGCAGCTCGGTGTATCTGGGAGACGGCTTGCTGTCCTTCGACTCGGACCCGCGGCTGCTGCGGGTGTTTCGGCGGCGCGAATGCCCGCGTTCTGGCCTGCGTTACGGTGCTTCGGCGGGAGTGGAGCTGCAGTTCTGGGTATTCGACGGGAAGCAGGCCATCTGCCCGATCGAGAACTCGCTTACTCGGAAGGCGTTGTCGCTGAGAGAGATTGTGTACGCGGGCGTGGAACTGCACGGTCGCACCTGGCCGACGATCGCCGGGATGTTCGCCCCGCACGCTGCCGACATCACGTTCGACATCGACATGGTGTTCTCCTGGGTGGACGGAAACGACCCGGAGTTCCGGGCACGGCGCGCGGCCGCGATGGCGAATCACGTTGTGGGCGAAGGTGACGACGCCGAAGCGCGGGTCCGTCAGATCGACGAACTGAAGTACGCCCTGCGTTCGGTGCACGCGTTTGCGCCCTGGGTGCGGCGGATCTTCATCGCTACGGACTCGCCGGTTCCCGAGTGGCTGGCACCCCATCCCAAAGTCACCATCGTGCGCGCCGAGGATCACTTCACCGACCTCTCAGCGCTGCCGGTGTACAACAGTCATGCAGTGGAGACCCAGCTGCACCACATCCCTGGTCTCGCAGAGCATTTCCTGTACTCCAACGACGACATGTTCTTCGGGCGGGCGCTGTCCCCGACGACGTTCTTCTCGCCGGGCGGAGTGACGAAGTTCATCGAGGCGGGCACGCGGATCGGGCTGGGGTCCAACCACTCCGAGCGCAGCGGATTCGAGAACGCTGCGCGCGTCAACCGACAGCTGCTGTGGGAAAGGTTCGCGAAGATCATCACTCGTCACCTCGAGCACACCGCTGCGCCGCTGCGCAAGAGCGTGCTGTGCGAACTGGAGCGTGAGTTTGCGACCGACTTCGCGCGTACTCAGGCCAGCCGCTTCCGCGCGAGCACGGACATCTCGGTGACCAACTCGCTGTACCACTACTACGCGTTGATGACCGGGCGTGCGGTGCAGCAAGAGTCGGCGAAGGTGCTCTATGTCGACACCACATTGCGGTCCGGGCTGGAGAAATTGCCGATGTTGCTGAAGAAGCGCAGGTTCGACTTCTTCTGCCTCAACGACGGCAGCTTCCCCGAGGTAAGCGCGCGGGAACGGGCCGATGTCGTCGGCGAGTTTCTGGAGAAGTACTTTCCGGTGCCTGCGCCCTGGGAGCGAGCAGCCGGGGACGAGTGATCGCCTGCTATCTGTTCGCCAGCTGCTGCGCGACGCGCGGTATCCGGCTCGCCGGCAAGATGCTCACCCCGGCGTCGGCGAGTTCCTGCTGCACGGTCTCCGGCTGGACGAATCGTCCGACCGTAGGACCGGCGGTCAGCGGAATCACGGTGTGCACCACCGTTTCCGGGTAGCAGTGCACCAGGTTAAACGCCTGCGCGCCGTCGCGGCCGCGGGTTCCTGCCGTCAGGAGGTCCTGAGTGTAGCAACTGGCCGAGGCCACCGAAACCGGAATTCCGGCGAAGGTCGCAGTGGTGGAGTAGTGCAGGTGCCCGGCGAGGATGCTGCGCACATCGGTGCCGCGCAGCACTCGGGCAAGTGGTGCTTGGTCGCGCAGCTCCACCATGACGGCCAGATCCTGCACGCTGGGAATCGGCGGATGGTGCATCGCGAGAATAGTGCCGAAAGGTGCGGGCTCGGCCAATTGCCCTGCGAGCCACTGCAATTGCTCTGGCGTGATTTCGCCATGGTGATAGCCAGGCACCGAAGTGTCCAAGACGATCACTCGTAAACCGGCGACCTCGTGCACACAGTCCATCGGCGCCATTGTCGAGGCCTCGCGCAACAAGTGTTCGCGCAACGCTGCTCTGTCGTCGTGGTTACCCATCACCCAAATAAGCTGCGCGCCAAGGCGATCGGCCAATGGCTCGACGAGGTCACGCAGCTTGCGGTAAGCGGCGGGCTGCCCTTTGTCGGCGAGGTCGCCGGTAAAGACCAATGCATCAGGGCGAGTTTGAGAAGCCTCGAGCCGCTCAAGCAACTCGGATAATCGGTCCTCCCCGTCGACGTCGCCGTAAAGGTCGCCGTCGCCGGCTATCAGATGGGTGTCGCTGATGTGTGCGATGACGTGGTCCGGCCGCGGGTGCTCCGCGACCCTGGCTCTGTCCACCGGACTGGGAAGGCCTTTCTGACGACTGCGCTCGCGGAATCGAGCAGCCCGATTCTACCGGAGTGATTGGGTGCGCCCGCGGACCGGACCGATCGGCCGAGTTATCCACAGTTGGCGGTTTGTCCACAGCAGCGGGGTTGCGGCGGCCCGCCGAGTCAGTGGAGGAGGCTAAAATCGCTCATATGTTCGATACAGGGCTGTTGGGACCGGCGGATCTGGCGACCGCGGACGACAGCATGGTGATCGCCGCAATCACCGGGTGGGCGTGCGTTGAGGCGGCCGCTTCCGCACGCCGGCTGGCGGCGATCGCGGAGCTAGTGCGTCGGCGGGCTGACGGCCCCACCGACTGCGCCCAGTGGTCGTGCGACAACTGGGATTCAATGGCTGCCGAGGTTGCTGCCGCGTTGCACGTCAGCCACGGCATAGCCTCGGCCCAGATGTATCTGAGTGTCGCATTACGCGACCGGCTGCTCAATGTGGCGGCGTTGTTCGTCGACGGGATGATCAGCGCGCGGTTGGTGGCCGCGATCGTGTGGCGCACCGACCTCATCAAAGACGAGGCGGCCCTGGCCTCGGCCGATAAGACGTTGGCCGAAGAGGTCATCCGGTTCGGGCCGTTGTCGGTGGCAAAGACAGACCAAGCGATCGATGCCATTGTCGATCGCTACGATCCCGCGGCGCTACGACGGACCCGGGCGGCGGCTCGCGGCCGTGATGTTGTGATCGACTCGCCGCACGGCCAGGATGGCACCGCCAACCTGTGGGGAACGTTGTATTCGACTGACGCGGCGGTGCTGGAACGGCGGTTGACGCAGATGGCTCGTGGGGTGTGCGATGACGATCCGCGCACCATCGCCCAGCGCCGTGCGGACGCATTGGGCGCACTCGCCGCTGGCGCCGACCGGTTGGCGTGTGGCTGCGGTAGCGCTGACTGCCCGGCCGGTGTCGACGGCGACCAGCGGGCGACAAGCGTCGTCATTCACGTCGTCGCCGAGGAATCGGCCTTGACTGCGGCCCCCGACCGACACATGTCAGGGGAGCGACCGGCGCGGCCCTTCACGCCGGGCACGCCCCTTTCGGAGGCGCTCGCCCTCGACCCTGAACCCTGCGACGGGATCAAACGGCCCGCTGGTCGGATGGTCAGCGGCGGTGCGGTGCCGGCCCCGCTGCTGGCAGAGTTGATCCGCGGCGGCGCCAAGGTCACGCCGGTGGGTCTTCCGACCGACGCGCCTGCCGAATCGGGCTACCGTCCGTCGGCCGCGCTGGAGCGGTTCGTCCGGTGTCGGGATCTGACCTGTCGGTTCCCGGGCTGCGACCGGCCCGCCGAGTTCTGCGATATCGACCACACGGCGCCCTTCCCACTCGGGCTGACCCATCCGTCGAATCTCAAGTGCCTGTGCAGAAAGCACCATTTGCTGAAGACTTTCTGGACCGGCATGAACGGTTGGCGCGACGAGCAGTGGTCAGACGGGACCATCGTGTGGACCGCTCCCAGCGGCCAGACCTACACCACCCGTCCCGGAAGTCGCCTGCTATTTCCCAGCCTGTGCCTGCCTACTGGCGAATTGCCGACTGCCCCAACGATTGACCGACCGCTAGGCGATCGCGGGATCATGATGCCGAGGCGCCACCGAACACGCGAACAAGACCGCGTCGCCCGCATCGACACCGAACGCGCACTCAACGCCGTCCACGTCGCCGAGCGCAACAAACCCCCACCCTTTTAGCGCTGAGTGCGCTGTCTCATCCGCGAGCCGCGCCACCGTCGCGGTCGAACAACCAGTACGCTCGAATCGTGCAGCGGCGGATTATGGGCATCGAGACCGAATTCGGTGTCACCTGCACATTCCACGGTCACCGCCGCCTGTCGCCGGACGAGGTGGCCCGCTACCTGTTCCGCCGGGTGGTCTCCTGGGGTCGCAGCTCCAACGTTTTCCTGCGCAACGGTGCACGGCTGTACCTCGACGTCGGCAGCCACCCGGAATATGCCACCGCCGAATGCGACAGCCTGGTGCAGCTGGTCACTCACGACCGTGCGGGCGAGCGGGTGCTGGAAGACCTGCTGGTCGACGCAGAGCAGCGCCTCGCCGACGAGGGCATCGGCGGCGATATCTACCTGTTCAAGAACAACACCGACTCGGCAGGCAATTCTTATGGCTGCCACGAGAACTACCTGATCGTGCGCGCGGGCGAGTTCTCCCGCATCTCCGATGTGCTGCTGCCCTTCCTGGTCACCCGCCAGCTCATTTGCGGCGCAGGCAAGGTGCTGCAGACCCCGAAGGCCGCCACGTTCTGCCTCTCGCAGCGTGCAGAGCACATCTGGGAGGGCGTGTCGTCGGCCACCACCCGTAGCCGCCCGATCATCAACACCCGCGACGAGCCGCATGCAGACGCCGAGAAGTACCGGCGTCTGCACGTCATCGTCGGCGACTCCAACATGTGCGAGACCACCACCATGCTGAAGGTGGGCACTGCCGCGCTGGTGCTGGAAATGATCGAAGCGGGCGTGGCGTTTCGCGACTTCTCGCTGGACAACCCGATCCGGGCCATCCGGGAGGTCAGCCACGACGTCACCGGCCGGCGGCCGGTGCGGCTGGCCGGCGGCCGCCAGGCCAGCGCCCTGGACATCCAGCGGGAGTACTACGCCCGCGCCGTCGAGCACCTGCAGACCCGCGAACCCAATGCACAGATCGAGCAGGTCGTCGACCTGTGGGGTCGTCAGCTCGACGCCGTGGAAAGCCAGGACTTCGCCAAGGTCGACACCGAAATCGACTGGGTGATCAAGCGCAAGCTGTTCCAGCGCTACCAGGACCGCTACGACATGGAGCTGTCCGACCCGAAGATCGCCCAGCTGGATCTGGCCTACCACGACATCAAGCGCGGCCGCGGGGTCTTCGACTTGTTGCAACGCAAGGGGCTGGCGTCGCGCATCACCACCGACGAAGAAATCGAGGACGCCGTCGACCAGCCGCCGCAGACCACCCGCGCCCGGCTGCGCGGCGAATTCATCAGCGCCGCCCAGGCCGCCGGTCGGGATTTCACCGTCGACTGGGTGCACCTCAAACTCAACGATCAAGCCCAGCGCACCGTGCTGTGCAAGGATCCGTTCCGATCGGTCGACGAGCGAGTCAAGAGGCTGATCGCCAGCATGTAGCCCGCCCGCCGACATGGGGGCGGCGTAGCGAGAAGGGGGGTAGGAGCCCCTAGGGTAGTGCGGGTGGGGATCTCGAAAGTCGAGCGATTGGTGAACCTCGTCATCGCGTTGCGGTCCACCCGCGGCTACATCACCGCCGAGAAGATCCGGTCCAGCGTGGCGGGCTATTCGGACACCGCCAGCGACGAAGCGTTCTCGCGAATGTTCGAGCGGGACAAGAACGAACTGCGCGATCTGGGCATTCCGCTGGAGACCGGCAAGGTGTCGTCGTTCGATCCGGTCGAGGGCTACCGGATCAACCGCGAGGCCTACGCGCTGCCCGCCGTCGAGCTGACCGCCGACGAGGCGGCCGCCGTTGCCGTCGCCACCCAGCTGTGGGAGTCGCCGGAACTGATCACCGCCACCCAGGGTGCGCTGCTCAAGCTGCGGGCCGCCGGCGTGGACGTCGACCCGGATGCGCCGGTTGCCATTGCGTCGCCGGCCGGGACCGTGGGACTGCGTGGTTCCGAAGACGTCCTCGGAGCGTTGCTGTTGGCCATTGACTGCGCGCAGGCCGTGCAATTTCCGCACCGGCCGTCACGCACCGAGCCGTACACCGTGCGCACGGTTGAGCCGTGGGGCGTGGTGACCGAGAAAGGCCGCTGGTATCTCGTCGGGCACGACCGTGACCGCGGCGCCACCCGCACGTTCCGGCTGTCCAGGATCGGCGGCGAGGTGACGCCGATCGGCCCGGCCGGTGCCTTCACCCGGCCCGAGCACGTCGATTTGCGCAAGATCGTGGCCGCGGCGGTCGGCGAGGCGCCGACGGGTATGCGGGCTCAGGTTTGGGTGGCCGAAGGGCGGGCTACTGCGCTGCGACGCGCCGGGACATCGCTGGGGACGCGGCAATTGGCCGGCCGCGACGGCGAAGTCATCGAACTCGACATCGGAACCACTGACCGACTGGCGCGCGACATCACCGGCTACGGCGCCGACGCCGTCGTGCTGGAACCATCGACGCTTCGCAAAGAGGTGCTGGGCCGGTTGCGGGCCCAGGCTGGGGAGGAGCGGCGCAGATGACGCCCGTGTCCACCCGCCTGGTGCGGCTGCTCAACATGGTCCCGTATTTCCAGGCCAACCCGCGGATCACCCGCGCCGAGGCCGCCGCGGATCTGGGGGTGTCCCCCGAACAGCTCGAGGACGACCTCAACCAGCTGTGGATGTGCGGCCTGCCCGGCTACGGGCCCGGCGATCTCATCGACTTCCAATTCTCCGGTGACACCATCGAGGTCACCTTCTCCGCGGGCATCGACCGGCCGCTCAAGCTCACCTCACCGGAGGCCACCGGACTATTGGTGGCGCTGCGGGCGCT
>JAFAID010000254.1 GCA_019236925.1 Mycobacterium sp.
GGTGTAGTTGATGACCCCGGCTTTGGCTGCCGCATAGGCCGCGTAACCCGGTGCGGCGCGGACACCTTCGATCGAGGTGACGTTGATGATACTGCCGCTCAACTTCTGCTCGACGATCCCGCGAGCCACCCGCTGGGTGCACAGGTAGACATGGCGCAGATTTGACTTGTACAGCGCGTCCCAGCCGTTCTCGGTGGTGTCGAGGATCCCAGACCAGAACACTCCTCCGGCGTTGTTGACCAGGATCGTGATTGGTCCGAGTTCGGCTGCGGTCTGGGCGAGGGCGGCGTCGACCGCGGCACTGTCCCGGACGTCAGTGGGGATGCCCAGTGCGCCGATCTCATCGGCGGCCGATGCGCACGATGCGGGGTCGCGTTCCCAGATCGACACCTTCGCGCCGAATGCCTTCATCCCCGCGGCGATGCCGCGGCCGATACCGGCGCCGCCGCCGGTGACAACTGCGACACGATCGGTCAGAAGGATGCTTGCCGGATCAAGCGCCATGAGCAAAGAATAGAGTATTTACAGCTCAATCGTTACACGATTTACTATATATGTTATTTCTGTAATCAGAGAGGGGCTCGGGTGATGCCCAGCACGATCTTCGTCACCGGCGCCACCGGCCAGACCGGCAGCAATGTTTGCGAACAGCTGATCGAGCGTGGTGACCATGTCCGCGCGCTGGTGCGCAAACCGGATGAGGCCGCGGCGCTGGCCGGCATCGGCGTCGAATTGGTGAAGGGCGACATCAGCGATGCCGATGATGTCCTTCGGGCAGCCAGGGGCGCCGAGGCGGCTATCCACTGTGCGGCTCTGCTGGGTGGAGCCAGTCAGGATCTCGAAGACTTCAAGGCAGTCAACATGGTCGGCACCACCAACGTGCTCGATGCCGCGAGGAGCCACGGCATGCGTCGGGTCGTTGCCCTGAGTACCGCGACGTTCTTCAATCTGAGCACCGGCGTCGACTTCGAAGAGGCCCCCGTTCTCGAAAACCCGCCCGACGACCCCTACACGGTCACCAAGCTCGCCGCCTTCCTGGAAGCCCACCAACGTGCCGACGCCGGTGACGACGTGCTGACCTGCCACCCGGGCGCGATCTTCGGACCCGGGTTGGTAGTCGAGAGGGCTTTGCATCGCACCAGCTTCAACAGGGTGTTGTTGGCCGGCATGCGGGGAAAGATCAAGCGCTATCTTGCGTTTCCGGTGACCTGGGTGGCGGGTAAGGACGTCGCGAAGGGTTCCATTGCGGCCCTGGACCGGGGAGTGGCCGGTGAGCGATATCTGTTGATCGGTCAGCCGACGGACACCGTCAGCACGGCCGCCGGTATCAATCGCGCCTGTCAGATCGCCGGAATCGACCACCACGTCGAAGATCTCGACTACCGCTCCGATCCCGAGGCGTTGAAAGCGGAGTTCGGTCCTACCCTGATGGCCATCGCGGCAGCCGCGGCCAAATCCGTTCGCAAGCCGCGAGCGAACGACAACCTGACCACCCGGCGCCTCGGCTACGACCCGATGTCGTTCGACGATGGACTGCGCCTACTGATCCCCTGGCTGCGTGAACTCGGCCGACTCGATCCGGTGCCCGCCTGAATTCCATTCTGGAACATAGGAGTTGCCGTTGTGTCGATTGCCGAATCACGCCGATCCGGTTCAGAGCAGGGCGATCTGGCCGATCGGATACTCGACGCGGCCCGACGGCTGGTGCTGAGGACGGGCGCACGCAAGTTGTCGTTGTCTGATGTGGCAACTCTGGCCGGGGTATCACGGCCGACCATCTATCGCTACTTCGTGTCCAAAGAGGACCTGTTAGATGCACTGGGAGCGCAGGAACGACGGCGTTTCGACGCGGCAATGGAACGGGCGATGAACGGGGTCACCGGAGTCGCGCGACTGGAAGCTGCGATCGACGTCGTGGCGACTTTTGTCGAGGACCAGCCGCCCGGGAGCCAGCTCGACCTGGAGCCGGGCTTCGCCCATCAACAAATGGCCGGGGCGTTACCCATGATCACCGAGGGATTGAAGGCGGTCTTAGAGCAATGCGCTGGTGAGGACGGCTTCAGTTCCGCGGCGTCCCCCCAGGACCTTGCCGGTGCAATTGCACGAATCGCATTGAGCCACTATATATTCCGCGATAAGGATCCGGCGGCTACTCGCAGGCAGATTCGTGCTGCTGCCGGTCTGCCTAGCGGTCGATTCAGGCGGAGCCCACGTTGACCAGTTCGAAAGTTGTCACCAGCAAGCCGCCCGCCACCATCGAGTGGGAATAGTCGACGCTCCTTTCGCTGCGAAGTTAGCTGGCGGTAACTCCGCTTGACGTTGTCGGTGGGCAGGTGTTGACTGAATCGTATCGAACATACATTCGAACACCAGTGGTAACACCCGTGACACCAGGAGGTGGTGATGACGGCGATTCTCGCCTCCGATCAGCCCCATCACAACCGTGCTGAGCAGCTAAAACAGCTGCGCCGCCAGATGGCGGCAGTGTCCGGGAAGGTCGGTTCTCCTCGGCGCGGCCATGCGCATAGTCACCCCGGCCCGGATGACCTGCTACCGGATTCGGAGACCAGGCTGCCGATCCCGCAACTGCTCGCGGAGTTGTTGCCTGACGCGTTGCCACGGGGAACGGTAGCGGTGCTGTCGGGCGCCCGGTCACTGCCGCTGAGCATGGTGGCCGCGGTGACGGCCGCCGGCGGGAACGCGGCCATTGTCGGCCAGCCGGATATCGGCCTGCTGGCCGCCGTGGAAATGGGAGCAGATCTGAGCAGGCTTGCGGTAATCCCGGATCCCGGGACCGACCCGGTGGAGGTGGCTGCGGTGCTTATGGACGGGATGGATCTGGTCGTGCTGGCTCTGGGAGGGCGCTCGGTACCACTGACCCGGGCGCGGGCGGTGATGGCCCGTGCTTACCAGAAAGGCTGCACGTTGCTGGTCACCGATGGTGACTGGCAGGGAGCGTCGATACGGCTGGAGGCCCGGGTCTGCGGCTATGAGATCACTGCGGACATGCCGGGTTTCGGACGGATCAGCAAGGTGCGGCTCGATGTGTGCGCTGGGGGGCGGGCGATCGGGCGGGTGCGGACCGGGTAGTTCACGTGGCCTCCCGGGTATTGGCGATTTGGTGTATGGACTGGCCTGCGGTGGCCGCGGCGTCGGCCGCAAGTCTGCCCGCGACGGCCCCGGTCGCCGTCACGCTTGCCAACCGGGTGATCGCCTGCTCATCGGCTGCACGTTCGGCGGGAGTCCGGCGGGGATTGCGGCGACGAGAGGCGGCGGCCCGCTGTCCGCAATTGCACGTCGTGACTGCCGACTCCGACCGCGATGCTCGCTTCTTCGAAGGAGTTGTCGCGTCGGTGGACGATATGGTGCCTCGCGCCGAGGTGCTGCGGCCCGGGCTCTTGGTGATGCCGGTGCGTGGGGCGGCCCGCTTTTTCGGATCCGAACAGCAGGCCGCCGAGCGGCTGACCGACGCAGTGGCCGCAGCCGGCGCCGAGTGTCAGGTCGGGATTGCCGACCAGCTGTCCACCGCGGTCTTCGCCGCCCGTGCCGGTCGTGTCGTCGAGCCAGGAGAAGACGCGCGATTCTTGTCGGCGCTTTCGATCCGGCAACTCGCCACCGAGCCCAGCCTCTCCGGTCCCGGACGGGACGATCTAGCAGATCTGCTGTGGCGGATGGGGCTTCGCACCATCGGGCAGTTCGCCGCGTTGCCGCGCACCGACGTGGCTTCCCGGTTCGGCGCCGACGCGGTGAGTGCGCACCGGTTCGCCCGCGGTGAGCCGGAACGTGGACCGTCCGGGCATGAGCCGCCGGCCGAACTCGACGCTGTGCTGCATTGCGATCCGCCGATCGACCGGGTTGACGCCGCGGCATTTGCGGGCCGCTCGCTGGCCAGCACGTTGCATCAGACGTTGATTGCCGCCGGCGTGGGGTGCACCCGACTGGCCGTTCACGCCGTCACCGCCAACGGCGAAGAGCTGACGCGGGTGTGGCGATGCGCGGAGCCACTGACCGAGGACGCTACCGCCGACCGAGTGCGCTGGCAGCTGGACGGGTGGTTGAACACCCGGATCGTCGTGGATCGGCCCACCGCACCGGTGACGCAGTTGCGGCTGCAGGCGGTGGAGGTGGTGTCGGCCGGGGCGCTGCAGTTACCGCTATGGGGTGGTCTCGGTGACGAGGACCGGATGCGGGCCCGTCGAGCGCTGGTGCGGGTGCAGGGTCTGCTCGGTCCGGAGGCAGTGCAGGTGCCGGTACTGTCCGGCGGTCGTGGGCCTGCCGAGCGCATCACGTTGACGCCGCTGGGCGACGAACCGGTGCTGCGGGCCGATCCATGTCTCCCGTGGCCCGGTCAACTGCCCGAGCCGTCGCCGACGGTGCTGCTCGATGATCCGGTGGAATTGCTTGATGTCCAGGGTAACTCGATTCGTGTGACCAGCCGCGGGCTGTTCTCCGCCGATCCGGCGCGGCTTACTTCCCGTGGTCGTGACGAGCGGCTGCGCTGGTGGGCTGGACCTTGGCCGGTCGACGAACGCTGGTGGGATCCGGATCAGTCGGCTGGGGGACGTACCGCCCGCGCCCAGGTGCTACTGGAAGGAGAGCGCGCGATGCTGCTGTGCTACCGCCAGCGGCGGTGGTACTTGGAGGGAATCTACGAGTGACAGCCCGTCACACCGGTTAGCCGAGTTGCCGTGCGAAGGGCCCGACCCGGTCGATTAACCGGTCGAAGAACGTTGCCGGATCGACTCCAACACCGATCAGCGCGTTGGGCTTTCGGCCCCAGCGTCCCGACCAGTCGGTGACCGTCATGCCGCGGGTGAGCCCACCGGTCAGCTCGACGTCCACGGTCGCTTGCCTGGTGTCGACCAGCCGCGGGTCCAGCGCGACCGCCGCTGCCAACGGATCGTGCAGGTGCGCCTGATAACCGTGGCCGAGGTCCTGGTAGGACTCCAGGTAGAACCGCGTCGCGTCCTCGATGACTCGAATCAGCGGATTGGACGCTGAGGACCGGGTGCCGCGTTCGTCGTCGACGGTCATCACGGTCGTCGTCGAGTCCGCTGCGGCGGCCAGTCGGACGAGTATCTCCGGTGTGATCGAGATGTTCGCCGTGATGTCCAAGCCGCACAGGACCGGAAGATGCTGTGGTTCAGCAGCTTCCGACTCTGCTGGGGACCAGGCTGCGAACACTTCCGCCGCCGCCTCGGGGTCGACGGCGATGTTCCATTCCGCCACCGGATTGGTGTTGCCGCGGTAGTCGTAGGCGCCGCCCATGATCACCAGCCGGCGCAACAGCGTCGGCAGAGCGGGTTCTTTACGCAGCGCGAGCGCGAGGTTGGTCAGCGGGCCCGTAGCCAGGCCGATCAGCTCTCCCGGAT
>JAFAID010000494.1 GCA_019236925.1 Mycobacterium sp.
CGTGTACTCGCAGCAGCCCGAGCAGCAGACGCTCGAGGTGATCCGGCGACTGGATCTGCGCGAACAGCTGGCGCCGTTGACCCGGTGCGTGCGCTGCAACGGCAGGTTAGCCACGGTTTCCAAAGACCAGGTGGTCGACGACCTCGAGCCGTTGACCCGCCGCTACTACGACGAATTCAGCCGCTGCCCAGACTGCGGGCGCATCTACTGGGCCGGGTCACATTACACGCGGCTGATCAGCCTCGTCGACCGGCTCCGCGCGCAACTCTAGGTAGCCGGGGTAAAGCGAATCGCCCTCAGGTTCAGCTGGTCGACGGCCTCGGCGAACTGATCGTGGGTCGGCATTTGGTGATCGCGGAACCCGATCCCCATGATGCGCTCTGCGCGCTTGACGCCGTAGGACTCGGCGCAGCGGGCATAAAGATCGGCGACCTGCGCCTTGTCCGTGATGAGCTCGCCGCGCATCGTGGTCGTCTTTCCGTCGTGCAAGACCTGCGCGGTGGCGCCGTCACGGAAGTTGACCTTCCAGGTCGAGCCGGTCAGGGCATAGAGGATGCCGTCGATCAGGTGGGCGCTCACCGGAATTGAGTAGTGCCGCCCGCTCTTGCGGCCGGTGAAGCTGACCACCATGAGCTGGTGGCGCGCCGCGCCCGCGAACGGGGTGTGCAGCAGCAGTTTCAGGATGGGGTTGACGATGCGCAGGAATGCCTCGGGTGGGTGTGACACGCTAATCGCGCTTGACTGTTCGGTCATGGCCTCAGGGTAACTCCCAGCTGATGGTAAAGCCATGGCGCAGCACAAGATTGGTAAGAGCATCGGTCCGTTCGGTCAGCGGCCACGACTCGGTGGAGAACGCGTCGAGGGCGAAGAAGGCGTAGTTGACCGAGGTCTCCGGGGTGGTGCGCGGCCGGTACACCAGCGCATCCAGTGCGTCCGGCTCGGGCCACCACCGCTTGACGGCATCGGCCAGCCGGTGGCAGGTGTCCCACACGTCGGGGTGCTGGCCGGTGTTGATCTGGTCGTCGACGCCGAGGACGTCGAGATTTTTCTCGGTGCGCAGGTCGAGGACACGCAGGTGACGTTTGGCGACCAGGCGCACCAGGTAATGAGCCGCGTGATCGGCGGGAACCACCAATCCCGTCGGCCGGTAGCGCTCCCGGAATGCGCCGACGAGAGTGCTTGCAGCATAACGGGTTCGGAATGCACCGGACGCCGAGTCGAAGCGGTAACGCGGGCTCGGGAAGCCGGCCCAGGTCCAGTCTTTAGGGCGGGCTGCCTCGACTCGCCACAGTTCGCTGCCGGCCTCCACACGGCGACGACGCAGGCCGACCGGGCGAGCGTCGGGCAGCGGCGTCCGGTAGCCGGCGGGAAGGTCAGGCACCGACGGCGGCGAGCATCCGCCACGCGCTATCGGCGGTCTTCGGGCGCCGCAGCGCCTCGGCGATCGACGAGCCGCCCAGCTCATCATGGGTCAGGCGCATGATGCGATCGGCGGCCAGCGGGTCGGAGGTAAAAAGGCCCAGCAGTTCGAGAATCCGCGGTAGATCCGGCCGTAGCCGGTCGGCGTCGAATTGCCAAGCCGGAAACCAGGTTTGGTTGCCGACAGGAGATCCCAGCAGCTTGCCGCGGCTGCGAAGCCGGTGCACCGCTTGTGGCGAATGTAGATCCAGTCGCTCCTGCACCTTCGGTGTCGGCAGCGAGCCCTCGACGAACTCCCGCACCAGCGCGTCGCGGCGCTCGTCGTTCAGGCTGCGGGCGGCGACGCGCTCCAGCGTCCCCTGCGGCGCGGTCGGCGCCTCCAGGATGGCGTCGAGCACCTCGGCGAAACTGGCGTCATTCAAAGCACGCTCGGCGACCTGACGAACCAGCGGGGCGACGGCGGTAGACATGGTTCCATGCTACCAGCCGAGCCCGCCAATTGAAACAATTGAAACGCCAGGCCGGTTGTTCGTCAATGGCCCCCGGCCTGGCGTCAGTCCTTGTAGCTTAGGCCTGCCTGACAGCCTCGATGTCGAGGGTGACGGTGACCTTGTCGCCGACCACTGCACCCCCGGTTTCCAATGGTAGATCGATGTCGATGCCGAAGTCCTTGCGGTTCAAAACGACCGACGCTTCGAAGCCGGCGACCTCACCATGGCCCATGCCCGGGTTGGTGCCGTTGAACTCGAGGTCAAGGGCGACCGGCTTGGTCACGCCCTTGAGCGTGAGCTGCCCGTTGAGCACATACTTGCCACCGTCGGAGTCGATGGCGGTGGAGGTGAATTCCGCAACGGGGTAGTGCTCAACGTCGAAGAAGTCGGCCGACTTGACGTGGGCGTCGCGTTGGGCGTTGCCGGTGTTGACGGAGTCGACGGCGATCTCGGCGTTCACCGACGGCGTCCCATCCTGCGCGACCACAATCGCGCCGCCGAACTTCTCGAACTTGCCGTGAACCTTGGTCACCATCAGGTGACGTACCCAAAAGCTGATCGACGAGTGCACGGGGTCGATCGCCCAGGTACCTGCGCCGAGTTCGGTCGTTGCTGTAGCGGTCATCGGATCTGTCTTCCTTTCCCGGGTGCCGGCCTGCCCGACGCCTTCTACGAGCTAAACGGACTATAGTCCGGTTTGATTCCCGGTCCGGCCGGTGTTGGCGGTTAAGGCGCAGAGCACCACGGACCAAACCGACCGCGAATTATTCGCCAAACCCGCGTTGGCTAGCAGAAATGTCGCGAAAATGACTTGAGCCGCGCTGCCTTATAGGGAGGCGTGTATGACCGACACGCAGAGCCCGCCTGTCACCGCCGAAGAGCTGCTGAAGGACGTCAAGACCTTCTTCGATCACGGCGAATTCTTCCGCGCCTACGACCTGGCGGCCGAGGGCTTGGACCTGTTTCCCGGCAACGTTGCGCTCGCCCACCGGGCGGTGCTCAGCCTCGCCAATGCCGGCGCGACCGCGCTTGCGCTGGACAAGTATCACGAATTCGGCCTGGACAAACGACTCGATAAACAACACGAGACTGACGTCCGCAGCCTGCTCGGCCGGCTGAAGAAGGACCAGGCCTTCGCCGAAACCGGCGAGGCACGCGCCGCCTCGTTCCGCGAGGGCCGTGCGCTCTACGAGGACGCGTTCCGCGCAGCCACGGTCGCCAAAGACCCGGAGGCGTATTACCCGGCGATCAATGCCGCAACCCTGGCCCTGTTCGCCGGCGATGCCGAGGCGGCCGGCCGGCTCGCCGGCGAGGTTCTCGATCTGCTGGCGCCACGCATCGCCGGCATGGAAGCGGACGGTGCGCCCGACCGCTATTGGGTGCTGGCGACGGCGCTCGAGGCCCACCTCGTCCGGGGTGACGCCGACGCGGCGCGTGGGCTGGTCGACCTGGTGGTCGCGGCATCCGGCAACGATGACGCTGCGCTCGCCACCACCGGCCGGCAGCTCGAGCGCATCGTCGCGGCCAAGCAGCTCGATTCCAGCGTGCTTGCCGCGTTCAGGGTGCCGACCGTCGTCCACTTTCTCGGCAATATGCACGCGACGACGTTGGCGGCCGATATCGCCGCCCTGCTGGAGGGGATTCGCATCGGCGCGGCCTACGGCTCGCTCGCCGCGGGCGCGGACATCTTGTTCGCCGAGGCGCTGCTCGGGCAGGGCGTCGCCCTGAATGTCGTGCTGCCCTTCGCCGCCGCCGATTTCGTCGAAGAGTCAGTCCGCCCGGCCGGCGAGGCCTGGGTCACGCGTTTCGAGGCCTGTCTCGCTGCAGCCAAGACGGTGCGCTTCGCGACGGAGGACTCCTATATGGGCGACGATCAGCTCTTCACCTATGGCAGCAGCCTGGCGATGGGCCTGGCCAGCCTGTGCGCCCGCCATCTGCATGCGCCGCTGATGCAGTTGGCGGTGTGGGATGGCTCGATCAATGAAGGCGATGAGGGCGCGACCGCCGGCACCGCCGCCGACTTGAGCGCTTGGCGCGAGGCTGGCCATCCGGTCAAACTCGTGCCGACGGGCCCAGACGCAAACGTCGAGAAGCTTCCGCCCTGGCAGCGTCCGAAGGTCGCCCGGGGCCGCCGCGACACGCGAGCGATGCTCTTCGGCGACATCCACGGCTTCAGCAAGCTGACCGACGCCCAGCTGCCGCTGTTCACCGACAAGATCATGGGCACGCTGGGCGAGGTGACGCGCCGCCACCAGCAGCACATCGCCTTCGTAAATACCTGGGGCGATGGCATTTTCGTCGTGTTTCGCAATGCCGGCCGCGCCGCCGCTTGCGCACTCGACATGCAGGACGCGATGAGCGCGATCGACCTCGGCGCGGCCGGGCTGCCGGAGACGCTCAAGTTGCGCCTCGGCGGCCATCTGGGGCCGGTCTATGAGCTCGACGATCCGGTCACCGACCGGCCCAACTATTACGGCGCCCATGTCAGCCGCGCCGCCCGCATCGAGCCGATCACACCGGAAGGCTGCGTCTACGTCACCGAGACCTTTGCCGCGATGCTGGCGCTGCACAATGCCGGTCAGTTCTCCTGCGACTATGTCGGCAACACCGAGATGGCCAAGCATTACGGTCGGCTCCGCATGTTCCTGCTCCGCCGCGCCGGCGACGGCAAAGGTCCGCCGGTGCTGGGCGATATCGAGCGCGCGGCGGTTTAGGGCTACTAACCAGCAACCTGACGGCACTATGCTCACCGGCGCGGGGGGTCGGACCGAGGAGAGCTTGTGACCGCGATCGCACCAGCCCCGAAGGGGCAAAATGAACTCACCGACGAGCAGCGGGGTTGGCTCGCCGAGGCCTCGCGCAGCGACATCAACGGCTGGCTGCACGTCACGGTCAAGGGATCACCGGCCGCACGCGGATTCCAGTACGGCTTTCTCGTCGCCGACGAGTATGCGGAATCGATCCGGGTCTACCGGGAGATGACCTACCAGGACATCGGGATGAGCTACGACTTCTTCGTCGAGCGGGCCGCCGAACTTCACGCCGACAAGATCCCCGACGAGCTGCGCGAGGAGATGGAAGGCGTGGCCGCGGGTCTGACCGCGGCAGGCGTGCCGGCCACGTTCAACGATGTGCTCGGCGTCAACGATTGGATGGAGCTCACCGGCTATTGGTGGCCGAAGAACTCGGGCCGCTACACCGCGTTGGCGCCGACGGGCGGCGAGGGCAACCACTGCAGTGCCTTCATCGCGACCGGCGGCGCGACCGCCGACGGGTCAATCGTCCTGGGCCACACCAGCTTTGCCGATTTCTGGCAGGGCCAGTTCGAGAACGTCATCCTGGACATGACCCCCGACGACGGCAACCGGATGGTCATGCAGGCCGCGCCGGGCTGGATCGCCAGCATGAGCGATTTCTGGTTGACCAGTGCCGGATTGGCGATCACCGAGACCACGATCGGCGGCTACGACGGGTTCAAGGGCTACGACGAGACCCGGGTTCCGGAGTTCGTCCGCGCCCGCAAGGCCGCGCAGTACGCCTGCGACATCGACCACTGGGTGGAGACGCTCAACACCGATAACAACGGCGGATACGCCAACTCGTGGTTGGTCGGCGACGTCAACACCGGTGAGATCGGGCGCTACGAGGAGGGGCTGCTGTACCAAAACCTCAGCCGCACGACCGATGGCTACTTCTGGGGCGACAACGCAGTAACGGATCCGCGGATTCGCAACCTGGAGTGCTTCGGCACCGGGTTCAGCGATGTGCGCACCCCCAACGGTGCGCGGGAGGTTCGCTGGCGCCAACTGCTCGACCAGTACCACGGGCGCATCGACGTCGAGGTCGGCAAGCGCATGCTGGCCGACACGTTCGACACTTACCTCGGCTACGTCCACCCCTCGGCCCGGACGATCTGCGCGCAATCCGACAATGACCCCTGCTACGACAGTGGGCTGACGCCGTTCACACCGTTCGGGTCGGTGGACGGGAAGGTTGTTACCTCAGGCGACATCAAGGCGCTCAACGTTTGGGCCCGGTGTGGGCGTGCCGACGGCACCGAGTTCGACGCCGAACAATTCCTGCGGCAGCATCCGCAATGGGATTGGCAGCGTGGCTATCTCAAGGATCGTCCGCAGCAACCGTGGACGTACGTCGAGTCGGGCAGCACCGGCGGGCCCTGACCATGCGTGCCTTCAGGTGCCCGAACTGCGGGCAGGCGGTCGCGTTCGAAGTGCAGCAGTGCCCGACGTGCACCATGACGGTCGGCTACCACTACCCGTCGCTGCAAATGGTGTGCACGCCGTCCCAAACAGTTAGCGTGGACGGCCGTGGCTGGTTTCGATGCGCACACTGGGAGCGGGGGTGCAACTGGCTGACCGCGGACGACTCCGAATCCGGCCGCTGCTACGCCGACAGTTTCGTGCGCGAGAGGCCGGCGGCCGATGACACGGAGGCGATGTCCGAACTCGATTCGACGCTAAAGGCGCTGCGGCGGTTGATCTTCGAGCTGATGGACCTGGGCCTGCCCATCCATCAGTACTACGCGGATACCCATGGGCTGGCGTTCGATTTGCTGTCGAGCAAGACGCTGGGGCACCCGGTGGTGACAGGGCACTCCAACGGCGTGATCACCATCGACTTGGCCGAGTCGCTGGAGTTGTACCGCGAGCGTCTGCGCATCAAGCTGAAAGAGCCCTATCGCACGATGCTGGGCCACTTCCGCCATGAGGTCGGCCATTACTACGAGATGCTGCTGGTGCAGGACACCCCACTGATCGAGGACGCCCGGGCGATGTTCGGCGACGATCGGGAGGACTACCAGGCCGCGCTGCAGCGACACTATCAGGGCGAGGCACCGGCGAACTGGGAGCAGGACTTCATCTCGGAGTACGCCACCGC
>JAFAID010000530.1 GCA_019236925.1 Mycobacterium sp.
AGTGCGTTATAGCTCATGAAGCCGTGGATCGTGCCGTCGAACCGCACGGTGGTTACCGCGACTCCGGCCGAGCGGAGCTTGGCGGCGTAGGCTTCTCCCTCATCGCGCAGCACGTCGGCCTCGGCTACGCACAGGTAGGTGGGCGGCAACCCGGTGACCTGCTCGATGCTGGCCTGATTGGGTCTGCGATGGTGAGCCGACGAGGCGGGCGGATGGTTTCAGCATCGGCAGCCGCAGTCCGGCCGCGGTCCAGAGGGACTGGACCGAGTACTGGAACGAGCCGTCGCCGATGACCGCGATGACGGGCCGGTTGCGGCCGGAGTCGCGTTCGGCCAGCGCGATCCCCACCGCGGCCGGGAGGTCCCAGCCCAGCCCGCCGCTGGCGAAGGTGTAGAACGTGTCCGGTTCGGTGATGGGCCAGGCCGTGTGCAGGTCGGCTAGGTTGGACGGGCTCTCCTCGACCAGGATCGCGTGATCGGGCCGGGCCTGGTGCAGCGCCGCGAACACCTGCGCGGCCGACAGTCTGCCATCGCCGGATCCGTTCGCGCTGGCCGCCGGGTGCGGTGCCATCCGGTGCGGCAGCCGGGCGTGCGGCCGGGCCGGCGCCGGGGTGTGACCGGCGAGCGCGCCGGCCAGCCCGGCCAGGGCCAGCACCGGGTCGCCGACCATGCTGTCGCCGACCGGCGCGCGGCCGGTCTCGGCCGGGTCGTCGGAGATGTGCAGCAGCCGCAGCCCGGGCGGCAGGTACGGGCCCGCCACCCAGGGGTAGTACCGGAACACCGGCGCGCCCACCACTAGGGCGACATCGTGGCCGGCCAGCTTGCCGGCCAGCGGGCCCATCGCGAACGGCAGCCCGCCCACATACAGCGGGTGGTCTTCGGGGAACGGGGCCCGCTCGGAAGCCGGGGCGGCCCAGACCGGGGCGTTCAGCGCCTCGGCCAGCGCGACCGCCTGCCGCCACCCGTCGCCGCGGGCGATGGCTGCGCCGTAGATCAGCACCGGGGCCGAGGCCTGCCGGATCACCTCGGCGAACTCGGCCAGCCGCACCGGGTCGGGTGCGATGCGGGTGGCGACCGTGCGCACCACGGCGGGCCCGGCGCAGGGCTGGTCCCAGTCATCTAGCGGCAGCGACAAGAACACCGGGCCGGTCGGCGGCTGGGTGGCGACCGCGATCGCGCGCATGAACGCGGCGGGCACGTCTTGGGCCCGCACCGGCTCATAGGCCCACTTGACCCACGGGCGCGGCATTATCGTCGCCTCCACGTTGGTCAGCCACGGCTCCATCAGCAGCATCTCCCGGGTCTGCTGCCCGGCCGTGACGATCAGCGGCGTCTTGTTCTCAAACGCCGTCAGCAGGGTGCCCATCGCGTTGCCCAGCCCCGCTCCGGTGTGCAGGTTGACCAGCGCCGGGCGGCGCATCGCCTGCGCGAACCCGTCAGCCATCGCCATCACCGAGGCCTCCTGCAGCCCCAGCACGTACCGGAAGCCGGCCGGGAAGTCAGCTAGGAACGTCTCCTCGGTCGAGCCGACGTTGCCGAAGATCGTCATCAGCCCGTTCGCGCGGAGCAGGTCGTAGGTGACACCCCGCACGGTCGCGGTATGCGGCCCGGTCCTGGCGGAGTCATGTTCGGTTTGGGTGGTCATCGGGGGCTCCTTTGCTGGTCAGTTCCGCGGTCAGATGAGCGCGATAAACGCGCCCAGGTCACGATGGACAGCACAGTGCTGAAAAACAGGCTAGAGGCCATCTCCCGCTGCCCCTGCTTGTACTGGACGGCGAGATGACAACGATGAGCGGCACGGGAATAGCCATGGTCAGGACGGCCTCGCGCAAGCGCGTGTGACATGCCGACCGCGGGAAGCGCCGCCTGAAGGTCAACCGATCTTGGTCTTGATCAGGTCGGCCAGTTCCATCGTTGCGTCGTGGCAGGCTTTCGAGAATCGGGTGAACTGGGGGAACCCGTGGGTCAGATCTGGATTGTGCACGTACGTCAGGTCGTTACCGGCCGCGGCAAGCTTTTGTGCGTAAGCGAGGCCGACGTCGCGGAGCGGGTCAAAGCCGTTGGTGACCAGGATGGTCGGCGGCAGGTTATCGTGGGACTCGGCGTTCAGCGGGGTGAGGTAGGGATGGCGGACGTCGTCGGTGTTCTTCACCAGGTTGCGCACCATCTCGAAGATCCCGTTGGATTCCAAGTAGAGCCCGGAGCGGTTCTCGCTGAACGCCACCGTGTCGCCGGGGAACGCGGCCTCCGGAAACAGCGGAACCTGCAGCGCGAGTCGCGGGCCGTTCTCGTCGCGCAGCTTCAATGCCGTGACGCAGGTCATGTTGCCGCCGGCGGAGTCGCCACCCACGCCGATCTTGGTCGCGTCGACGCCCTGCTCCTCGGCGTGGTCGAACAGCCAGCGAACGAAGTACTCGATCTCTTCGATCTGCACCGGATACTTGGCTTCGGGGGCCAGCTGGTAGTCGATGATGTAGGTAATGATTCCGGCTCGCTCGGCGATAAGCCGCATCGGCACCTCAAATTCGTCAAGTGTGCCGTAGGTAAAACCACCGCCATGGATGTAGACCAGCGCACCAGAGGGAGTGCTGGTCGGTGAATTGGGAACATGGCGGCGGACGGTAAGCGACCCATGCGGGCCGGGAAGGACCAGTGTGTC
>JAFAID010000608.1 GCA_019236925.1 Mycobacterium sp.
CTTCGGTGGGCACCGGCTTCAGTAGGCCTTGCAGCAGTGCCGTGCGGGTTGCGGCGTCGGGCAGGCTGAGTACCAGCTCGCGGTCGCACAGGTCCGGTGCGCGCAGCCGCGGGTCGAGGTTCTCCGGCACCGCCGATGTGACGATCAGCGCCACCCGCGCGGCCGCGACCGCCTTGCGCAGTTCGGCCAGAATCAGCGTAGCGACCGGTTCGGCAGTGGCGGGCAGCAGCGCGTCGATGTCGGCGATCAGCAGCACTCCGCCGCCGTCACGAACTGCGACCGCCGCCGAGGCAACCCGGTTGAGCCGCTCGTCGGCGGTCAGCGCGCCGACCTCCGGGCCGTCGAGCTCCACCAGCCTTCGGCCCGCGGAGACGGCGCGCACCAGCGTGGTCTTGCCGACACCGGCCGGACCCGAGACCAGCACTCCCAGATTGGTTCCGGCGCCGAGGGTTTGCAGCAGGTGCGGTTCGTCGAGCGCGAGTTTGAGCCACTCGGTCAGCTTGGCCGCCTGCGCGCTGACGCCTTTGAGGTCGTTGACCGTGACCGGTGCCGTCGTCTCGCTGGCCTGTGCCGGCGCCGGTGCCCCGAGTTGTGGGTCGGCGTTCAACGCCGGGATACCGGTTCCCCAGGTCACCAGCGAGTTCGGCTGCACGCTAACGGGTCCGGTGGGATCGACTCCGGTGACGGTCAACAGCTCCGATGTCCAGCTGATGCCCACCGCCGACGCCAGCGCGCTGGCAGCAGCAGACGTCGAGGTGCCCGGGCCCAGGTCGCGTGGCAGCAGGGACACCGCGTCGCCGACGGTCAACACCTTGCCGAGCAGGGCTTGCCGCAGGGTCGGCGGGGAGACCGATCGAGCGGTCATCGCCGCGCCGGTCAAGGTCACCGACCGGGCCCCGTACACCGTAGCGGCGGCGACGATCACCGCGGTGTCTTGGCTCAGCCCGGCGTTGGACAGCGTCACGTCGTCCAGCAGAACGGTGCCGACCGGCGTTTGCGGTCCGGCCATGCCGGCGACGGCCGTCGTAGTCCGCGACCCGGTCAGCGATACCGCATCCCACTCGCGAATGCCAAGGGCGGCAATGGCGTTGGGGTGTAGCCGGACAACGCCGCGACGAGAGTCGACGGCCGCGGTGTTCAACCGAGCCGTCAGCGTCAGGTGCGGGGGCGTCATGTCCGGCCGATGGGCCTGCGCAAGCCCAACCGCGCCATCGACCGGCGATTGGGTTGGGCTCGGCGGATCGCACGTCGGGTGGCGCGCCGCTGCTTAGGTTTCTCGCCCCACGCCTCGGGATGCGCCGCCAGCCAGTGGTAGCTGTGGACGGAGAACGGAATGTGCAACAGATAGGCGGCGATCAGCACCATGATCAGGATGTAGGGGAACAGGAACGCCGCCGCGGCGACGATCGCCAGCGCCGCCAGCAGCAGCGCGGCCAGGTTCGGCGGCACCGACACGGCATGCATCTTGCGCATCGGGATCCTGCTCACCACCAGCATCGAGCAGGCTGCCACCCATGCGCAGACGAACCACGGCGACGTCCACCAGCCGTTGCCGAACTGAAGCTTGGCGGCCAGCGGGCCGAGCACTGAGATCGCGCCGGCGGGCGCCGGGATCCCGACGAAAAACTCCCGAGCGAATGGGGGCTGGCTGGCATCGTCGAGCAACGCGTTAAACCTGGCCAACCGCAACACGATTGATACCGCGTACAGCAACACCACGACCCAGCCCGCCGACGACGAGGACAGCATCGACACGTAGACCACCACCGCGGGAGCTACCCCGAAGTTCACCGCGTCGGCGAGCGAATCGATCTCCTCGCCCATTCGTGACTCGGCGTCCAGGATGCGGGCCACCCGGCCGTCGAGTCCGTCGAGGATCGCGGCGGCGGCGATCAGCGCGATCGCCACGTGCGGCTGGCCCTCCAGCGCGAACCGGATCGAGGTTAGCCCCGCGCAGATGGCCAGCACGCTCATCGAGCTGGGCAGGATGCGCAGGTTGACCACTCGCCTGGCGCGCGGCCTAGCCATCTGCGCCGCTCCTCATCGCTGCGCTCTGCATCGTCGCCGGCGCGGTGATCATTTCAGCTCGGCCAGCACCGTTTCGCCGCCTACCGCCCGCTGGCCGACACTGACCACCACCTCCGCCCCGGCAGGCAGGTAGGTGTCGAGGCGCGACCCGAACCGGATCAGGCCGTAGGTGTCACCGATCGACAGCTTGTCGCCGGCGTGTACGTCGCAGACGATGCGCCGCGCCAGCAGGCCGGCGATCTGCACCGCGACGACGTCCGCCCCGTCGGCGGTGCGTATCTGTATGCTGACCCGCTCGTTGTCGTCACTGGCCGCCGCCAGGTCGGCCGAGCCGAAGCGACCCGGCCGATGCTGCACGGCGATCACTTCGCCGCTGATCGGGGCGCGCTGCACGTGGGCGTCCAGCAGCGACAGGAAGATACTGACCCGCGGCAGCTCTGCGTTGCCCAGGCCGAGCTCGGCGGGCGGGGCTGCGGTATCGATGACGCAGATCAGACCGTCGGCAGGTGCGACGACAACGCCGGGCCGGGTGGGCGGTACTCGCGGCGGGTGCCGGAAGAACCCGGCACAGGCACCGGCGGTCAACAGGCCGACACGGCGCAGCCACCGGTAGCGGCGCCCGGCCAAGGCCACTCCCAGCCCCGCGGAGATGAACGGCAGCCCGGCGCGATGCACCGGCGGGACGGTCGACCGCAGCAACGACAGCAGGCGCAAAGGGCCGGACGTCAGGTTCTCGCCGGCGGAGCGGGGACGTCGTGCCACGCGGTCATCTTACGGAGGCCGCGGCCCGTGGTCAGACCGGATACGTGACCCCGGTCAACTCTTCGGAGACCTTCCACAGCCGGCGCTGCAGGTCTTCATCGTGCGACTGCCTGCTGGAGGACACCAGCTTGGGGTGGCCGCGCTGCTCGCCCAGACCATCGGGGCCGTAGTACTGCCCGCCCTCGGCGTCCGGGTCAGTGGCGGCCCGCAGCGTGGGTAGCGCACCCATCGCGGCGCTCTGGAACAGCAGCGGGCCGGCCAGCACGTAGGCGGGTTTGAAAATGGCGGGCAGGTTGCGCGCCAACTCGGTGTTCGAGCCGCCCGGATGGGCGGCCAGCGCGATGGTGGTCGGCTGCTCCCGGGCGGCCAGTCGGCGCTGCAGTTCGTAAGTGAATAACAGGTTGGCCAGTTTGGATTGCCCGTACGCGGCGACCCGGTCGTAGTGACGTTCCCATTGCAGATCGTCGAAGTGGATGGCGGCGCGGAGTCGATGGCCGATGCTGCTGACGGTCACCACTCGCGAACCTCGAACCGGCAGCAGGTTATCCAGCAACAGTCCGGTCAGCGCGAAATGGCCGAGATGGTTGGTGCCGAACTGCATTTCGAACCCGTCGGCGGTGAGCTGCTTTGGCGTCCACATCACGCCGGCGTTGTTGATCAGCAGATCGATGCGTGGGTAGGCCTTGCACAACGCCGTGGCGGCGGTGTGCACTGAGTCCAGCGAACTGAGGTCGAGCTCCTGCAAGGTGACGTCGGCCTGCGGGTGGGCGGCGACGATGCGCGCCAGCGCGAGGTTGCCCTTCTCCAGATTGCGAACCGCCAACACGACGTGCGCGCCGCACTCGGCGAGCACCTCGGCGATGTGATAGCCGAGACCGGTGTTGGCTCCGGTGACGACGGCGACGCGGCCACGTTGGTCCGGCACGTCGGCCGTACTCCATTTGCCGTTAGAACTCATCGCCGAAAACGATACCGACTAACGATCGGTGCCGTCGTGTCGGTTCAGTCCGTCGCGTGGACGGTGGCATTCTCGATGACGTGGAAAACCGCGACCCGAGCTCACCGGTGGTGGGGATGGTCGATCCGTCACACCCGCCCAGTCGGCGCGCGCCACTGCGGTGGGCGATTGGCGGCGTGGTCCCGTGGCTGCTGCTGGCCGCCGGCCAGCTGGTGTGGATCAGCTTTGATCGGCGGCTGCTGTGGCTGCACATCCTGATCGCCGTCGTCACCGTGCTCGGTGCGACGATCTCGGTGGCCGTCGTGCCGTTGTGGCGGTATCGGGTGCACCGATGGGAAATCGGCCCGCAGGCGGTGTACACCCGCACGGGTTGGCTGGTCCAGGAACGGCGCATCGCGCCGATCTCGCGGGTGCAGACCGTCGATACCCACCGCGGCCCGTTGGACCGGTTGTTCGGTCTGGCCAACGTCACCGTTACCACCGCCTCATCGGCGGGGGCGGTGCACATCGCGGCGCTGGACGTCGCGGTCGCCGACCATCTCGTCGCGCAATTGACCGACATCGCCGCGATCGGCGCTGAGGACGCCACGTGACCACGCCGGCGACGGGTCGGCCCGAAACCGGTTGGCAGAGGCTAAGTCCCAGGATGCTGCTGGTTCACCCAGTGCACGAATTGATACGCGAGCTGCCATTGCTCATCGGGGGTGTAGTGCTGGGTTCGACCACCGGCAATCAGTCCTGGACGGTCGCGGTGCTCGCGCTGACCGCCGTGGTGGGCGTGGCGCGCTGGTTCACCACCAGCTACCGCATCGACGCCGACCCCGAATCGGGCCAAGCACAACTACGGGCCGGCCTGCTGCACCGCAAGGTATTGTCTGTGCCGCGCAACAGGATTCGTTCAGTGCAAACCGATGCTCGACTGCTGCACCGGCTGTTGGGGCTGGCCGTGTTGCGGGTGAGCACCGGTCAACAAGCCAGTGCCGAGCACGGTTTTGTGCTCGACGCGGTCAGGGTCGACGAGGTGCCGCGCCTGCGCGCCATACTGCTGGCCGGATCGCCGCCGCCGGTCGAAGCGGCGACCGCGGAGCGTGCGGCGTCGAGCACGGTGTTGGCGCGCTGGCAGCCTTCGTGGTTGCGATACGCCCCGTTGAGCCTTTCCGGGCTGCTGACGATGGCCGCCGCCGCGGGCGTGATCTATCAGACCGGAGTCGTTGGTCCGCTGCAGCATTCGCGGCTGGCCAAGTCGGGGCTGGAAGCCGCTCAGCGACTGGGTGTGCCGGCCACCGTCGCGGTGATCGCGGCAGTGGTGCTAGTCCTGTCGGTGGTGCTCGCGGTGCTGCGGTCGCTGCTCACCTACGCCAACCTGGTGCTGTCGCGCCGCGCAGACGTCCTGCAGCTGCGGCACGGCTTGTTACGGCTGCGCGAGCACACCTACGACATGAGCAGGCTGCGCGGCGGAACGCTGCGGCAACCGTTGCTGGTGCGGGTCTTCGGCGGCGCCGCGCTGGATGCCGTGATGACCGGTGTGCATGGCGCGGGGGAGTCGTCGGTGCTGCTGCCGCCGTGTCCGCGTGCCACCGCCGAATCGGTGTTGACCGGGCTGGTCGGCGACCCGACTGTCGTCACCGGGCCGCTGCGCGGTCACGGTCGTCGGGCAGCGGCTCGGCGGTGGACGCGCGCGTTGGGGCTTCCGGTGCTGGCGGGTGCGGCGCTCGCGATTGTGACGACGATATCCTTTGTGCCCCTGTGGTTGTGGACGGCGTGGGTGGCGGTGACGGCGTGGTGCGCGTTGCTGGCCGCCGACCGGATAGGCGCCCTCGGACACCGGGTCGACAGCCGCTGGTTGGTGATGCGTGCCGGCAGCTGGGAGCGACGCCGCGACTGCCTGGCCACCGCGGGCATCATCGGCTGGACCGTGCGGCAGTCACCGTTTCAGCGCCGGGCCGGGGTCGCCACCCTGGTCGCGGCCACCGCCGCAGGCACCAAGCGCTACCCGCTGATCGACGTGCCGGAAGACCAGGCGTGGGCGCTGGCGGCACAGGCGTCGCCGTGGGTCGCCGAAAGCATCTGGGCGATCCGCTGATTTCGCCGAACGTGTACTTACGGAGAAATTTTGGCGGCGTTGTCAAGCGGTCACTGCAACATCGGGTTAGGCGGCTTGGTCGAGTAGGGCGGCCAGGCGCTGGGCGGGGGTGTCGAGATCCAGCGTCGGCCTGGGCCGGCGGTTGAGGGTGTCTTGGATGCGTTTGAGGTCGACTTTGGTGT
>JAFAID010000618.1 GCA_019236925.1 Mycobacterium sp.
GCGCAGTTCGCGAGCTCGCCCAGCTCCTTCAATTCCTTGTTCGTGAACTTGGCTTGCGCCGGGCCGCGCCGACCGATCACGTGGATTTCGCGTACGCGGCTGGCAGCGAGCGCATCGAGCGCATGCTCGGCGATGTCGGTGCCGCGAAGCTCGTCGACCGATTTGGCAAGAATGCGGCTCACGTCGGCAGCGACGTTGCCCTGGCCGACAATCGCAACGACCTCGGCAGACAGGTCGAAGTGCCGATCCCGGTACTCCGGATGACCGTTGTACCAAGCGACGAACTCGGTTGCAGTGTGGCTGCCGGCCAGATCCTCACCGGGGACCCCCAGGTGGCGATCCGTCTCAGCGCCGCACGCAAACACGACCGCGTGGTAGTGAGCCAGCAGCTCGTCCACCGTCACGTCGCGCCCTACGGTCACGTTGCCGAGAAACGCAAAACGCGGCAGACGGGCGATGATCTGGTAGGCGAGGATGGCTTCCTTCAGCTTGGGATGATCCGGCGCCACGCCATAGCGCACGAGGCCGAAGGGGGCGGGTAAGCGCTCGACCAGGTCAACGTTGACCGTCCGTCCGGACTTGAGCAGGGCTTCGGCGGCGTAGAACCCGCTCGGTCCGCTGCCGACCACCGCCACCTGCAGCGGGTTGGCCTCGCTTCCGAGCTCAGACATGACTGGCGCTCAGAAGCCCAGCGCCGTCTTGCGCTCTTCGGCCCCCGATAAAGCTTCCTGTTTTTCGCTGATCACCGGCAGTGTCTGCGAGCGCTCGGCGTTGATCTCGATCCAGCGCCGTTGATCCTCCGGAATATCGTCGTCCGCGTAAATCGCATGCACGGGGCACAACGGGATGCACGCACTGCATTGGATGCACACGTTATTGTCGATGTACAGCATCTGCCCGTCACCGTGGAAGCACGCCACCGGGCAGACGGTGACGCAGTCCGTGAAGCGGCATCCGTTGCAGTTGTCCGTTACGATCGTCGTCATCAGCCGAGCTGGCCGAACCAGCGACTGATCAAGCGCTCCATTGCCATCGCCGTCAGTGGAGGCCGGCCCGTGTCGGGCCAAAGCACGCTGGCGTTGTCTTCGATTGCGCGGCGAATGGCAAGTGCGTCCACACAGCGCTCGGGATACGCCCTCAGCACGGCAAGAGCAGCGCCCAGCACCTGCTCGCGGGCCTCTTCGATGTAGTCGGCGCCGAGGTAGCCGCGTCCAAGGTGCTCCAGCGTGGTCGAAGGCACGACCGGCGGCCGCTGTGGCTTGCAAGCCAGAGTCGATGTCAATTCGTCCGGAATCGGCACGTCCCAGGTCTTTGCGCACTTCAGGAAGGCGTGCGGGTCGACGCGACGCTGCAGCGTCGGGCGCGCGAAGTCCTCTCGACTGAACGGCTGCAATGCGCCGCTACGCATCGCCTCTTCGGCGTGCTCGCCGTATTGCTCGATCGCCAATTCCACCGGATCGAAGCCGCCGATCACCGTGCTCGGATCATGGCGTGCCGTGTCCGGTTCCAAGGCCAGCATCAGGCAGACCGCGTCATGAACGGTCCACAGCTTCCGGTCGCACCATTTCGCGTAGTCCGGCGTCATCGCTACGATCGTCATCGCAAACCCCAGCTCGCGCAACCCTGAAATACCGAATATCACCCTAGCACAAAAGCGGCGCAACGCGCGATCGCAGCAGTGCGGTGCACCATCGAGTTTGGCTTAAGCCTCAGTATCAGAGGTTGGCTGTTACCCGCTCGAGCGTGCTCGAGTTGTACGAATTGATCAGGTAGGTATCGTGGGTCATCGGATTCTGGGTCGATGCGAAGTTGCTCGCATCGACGAAGCCGGTGTGGTTGGTGTCGCGCATGTTGACCGAAAGAAAAGTTGCAGTTCCCGCTGGTACGGTTCCGAGGGTCGCAAGCTTCAAGTTGCTGGCGGTATCGATCGAACTCAAGGTCCCACCACTGGCGCCATCGACGGTGTAGGTGTACCCGGTTGTCGCGCTGGACACCGTCACGGGGGATAGCCCCTGCACCTGGAAGACCGTCACCAGCGGCGTCTGCACCGTTACGGCCGCGCCGACCGTCAGCGGGTACGGCACATACTCGCCGCCGGAGGCGAACAGCGAATTGGCGACAGGTGCGAGGATCGTCGAGCCGTTGACGCCGACGATGCCGGACTGCGTCTGGGTGCGAGTGATCGTCATGTTGGTGGTGTTGTTGGTTGCGTTCCAGGTCGTGTAGTAGACGCTGGTTGCAGTCGCCGTGAACGTGCCGCCGTTTTGCGTCGGAACGAACAGCTGCAGCGGAGTCGTTCCACCTTGCGCGAGCGCGTAGATGGAGTAGCCCCCGCTGATAATGGCCCCGTAGATCAGGTTGGTCGACTGCAGCGGAAATTGCATTTCCGCTACGACCGACGGGGATGGCAATGAGACAAGCAGGGAAGGAGCCGCCGAGCCGTCACCGGGCATCGAGTAGATGCTGGCCGATGCCGGCGTAGCGCCGGAGGCAGGCGTGTTGACCGCGAAATACAGCGTCGTCGGCGAAGCCGCAAAGATCGTGTTCGGCACGGTTGGCGTCCAGGTCGGCAGCGCGAACAGCGGACCCGTAATCGACGGCGACGCATAGTTCACGAAGTAGATGCTTCCGTCGACCACATACAGCTGACCGGTCGGCGATCCCTGCACGAGGCCCGACGGCAGTGGGGTGGCGACACCGATCGCGGAAGGAAAAGTTCCGAGCAAGACCGGGTTGGCGAAATTCGCGTCGTATAGCAGCAGGCTCGCTCCGCTCTTCGCGACAAAGCCCATGATGCCTCCTAACTGGCTCGCCACGCCCGTGATGGGCATCGCAGGCACGGTCGCCGGCGCCGCGTTGGACGGGGTCGACGTCGACACCATCCGAATCACGTCGTCTGCGGTGTTGCACACGCCATCGGGCCCGGGCAAGCGATAGAAATAGCGCGAGTTCGTCGGAGTGACTGAATCGGGCACATACAACACGCCGAGGTAGTCGGAGTTGGCTCCCACCACCCCAGTGCCGGTCAACGAACAGGCGTCGTCGATCGTCGCCGAGCTTTCGTTGGAAACCTGCTGAGGACCCGGTGTTGAAGTCGACGCGAGATCCACAGCATAGATGTGGCCGTCTGAGGCCTTGTAGATCTCCAGGCTCGCCAATACC
>JAFAID010000622.1 GCA_019236925.1 Mycobacterium sp.
GCGAATCTCTTCTTCAGCTGCAGGCGGGTTGAGCCGGCACGGCTGGCACTCGCCGACGTGAGGGCGCGTGTTGATTCTGAGGCGCTGCTCCCGTTCGTCACAGCGATGGAAGCGGCGTTCGCGTGCTTTTCCGGTGACGTCCGGACGGCGCTAAAGCTCGGGTTGCCCGTGTGTAAATCTGATGTGGCACCGGTGATCAGGACGTGGGCCGCCACGTGGACATGTTGGGCGTTGGCCCTCACCGGGCGGTTTGGCGAAGTCCAGCGCGTAGCGGATGCGGGACCCGCGGTTTTTTTCGATCAATCGGGACCGTACCGATTTGCGATGCGTTTGGCCCAGGTCGTGGCATTGACGGCCGCCGGTGATAACCCAGCTGCCGAACGGGTCTGCGAACGCCATGCTGCGACGACCAGGGTGTGGCCTGCTGCAGACGCCTTCCTGCACGCCATGCTCGGATTGGTGCAGCTTGCACGCGGTGCGCTGTCGGCCGCCTGTTCTGCCTTTCAGGATTCGATGTCGGCGATGTCACCTGGTTTTCCAGGGGGCTGGGTGATGCTGGTGTCGGCCTGGTCCGCACAGGCCGAAGGTGCGCGCGGAAACCGTGCGGCCGCCGCTGCCGCGCTGCGCAAGTCGGAGGACGCCTACGGACCGCAGGTGGCCGTGTTCTTGCCGGAACTCGAGCTGGCCCGGGCCTGGGAGCGGGCATCCGCCGGCCAGAAGTCGGCCGCGCAGACACATGCGGTGCGCGCCGCACAGATCGCGCGACAAGCCGGGATGTATGCCGTTGAGATGCGCGCGCTGCACACCGCCGTCCGGTTCGATGACCCTTCGCAAACCGAGAGACTGGCGCAGCTGGCCAATACACTCAACACTCCGTTGGCGGAGGCGATCGCGCAGCACTCTCACGGCCTGGCCGACCACGACGGCGATGTGCTCGACGCCGCGGCCAACCGGTTCGCCGACATGGGCGCAGTGGCGCTCGCCGCCGACGCGGCGGCCCAGGCGGCGCGCGAGCACGCGCGCACACGCCAGCGTGGCAAGGAAATAAAGTGTTCGACCCGCGCGCACAGCTTGGCCAGCCAGCATGAAATACGAACACCGGCGGTCTATGCAGCTGCCTCGCCGTTGCCGGTCACGGCCCGTGAACGTGAGATCGCGAACTTGGTCGCGGCTGGTTTATCCAACCGCCAGATCGCCGAAAGGCTGGTCGTCTCGGTGCGGACGGTGGAGGGACACGTATATCGCACCTTCGCCAAGCTCGGCATCGACGACCGCGACCAGCTCATCCACCTGGTACGTCTCGCTGGCCACGAGACTTAAACAGGGCACCCAGTATTTGAGCCGAGATTTCAGCGACATTCATGCGTTGCTGGTGAACAGCGGATTGTGATCCAGCACGCTGTGCCACACCAGTCGGCAGTTGGGGGAGGCGGCCGCGTGCGCGGCCGCGGGGCGCTCCAGCACGCAGCGCAGGCAGCACACGGTGTCGCTGTCGGTGACGACGCGGGTGCGGTGGGCCTTGATGGGCCAGCCACACACCGCGCACGTCGGCTGCCTGGACCTTTTCGTACCGCCGATGCCCGTCACTTAGCTCCGGTAACTGTTACGACCATCAACGCGATCATTGCGAGTGCCAGCACTCCCGTCGCCCAAACCAGCGCCTGGTCGCGCGGGTCAGCCGGCGCGTTGCCGTTCGTTCCGCGCGCGGGCGGCGCTCCACGATCCACATATCCATGCGTTTGTGCGCTTCGTTGTCGGCGTATCGCAGCGCGGCCATGTTGTTCAAGTTGTTGGATGTGTTGGTCGCAGCCGCATAGTTGGTCCCAGGTTTGGTGGGTAGCTTCTGTTGCGCGGCCAGCTTCAATGCACACGGCGCAGAGAGGGACGGTGGAACCGCGGTCGATTGGTGTGCTCATTGTTCGGCCAGCCGGTAGATCGCGAGGCAGTACGCCGTGAGAACCGCTTCGCGTGCTGCGCGGCAGAAGTCGCAGTATCGGGCGGAGGCGCGGACTGGTGAGGTTGTTCACGATGCCACCTCCACTGTTAATCCCGCCCCCCCCGACAGGGCGGGTGAGGTCATCGTTTCAGCGAACCCGCGTCCGGACACGAGTAGTTCACTACTCGACCACTACTCGACTTGTTCACACCACGAGTCGGGCCCCGGCCTCTGATGGACCAAAGATCCGGGGCTAGACAACCAGGGCCGGCCGCAGCCCCCCATACCGTCTAAGCCGGGGCCGGGCGCCCGGCCAGCATGGTGTGCACGCTGTCGGCGAATGCGGCGGTGGTGAAGCAGGTGGGTTCGGCGAATTCCTCCAGGGTGAGCGCGTCGTGCCAGGCGGCGTCGGCCGCGGCGCGCAGCAGCGGCTTGGTCATCGCCACGGCGTGTGCCGGCATGGCGGCGACGCGTGCGCACCATTCGTCGGCAGTGGCAAGCAGTGCGTCGTGCTCGACGACCTGCTGGACGAGCCCTAGCCGTTGTGCGGTATGGGCATCGATGTGCTCACCGCGCAGGTAGTAGGCAAGCGCGCCTTGGTAGCCGAGGCGACGGGTCAACGCCCAGCTGGTACCGACTTCCGGAAGCAGACCCAGGCGACCGAACGCGGGCACGATCACCGCGCGCTCGCTGGCGATGGTGAGGTCGCAAGTCAACGCCCACGCCAGGCCGACTCCGGCCGCCGGGCCGTTGAGGGCGGCCACGAAGATGGTGTCCGATCCGGCGATCAGCCGGGCGATACCCCCGAACTCGCGGCGGATCCAACGCCAGACGTCGGCCACACCCTCCGGTTGGGTCAGCTGCTCGGTCGCTGCACGCATCATCTTCAAGTCGCCACCAGCGCTGAAGCCCGGGTCGGCGCCGGTGAGCACCACACTGCGGACGTCG
>JAFAID010000075.1 GCA_019236925.1 Mycobacterium sp.
ACCGGCGTAACCGCAGTTCGCCAGGGCGGGAACGTATTCCGTGACCGGCGCGTCAAGCTCGATCGCACCGGCCCCGTGCAGCGCGCCTACCACGGCTCCGACCAGCGACTTGCTCACCGAGAACAGCAGGTGCCGGGTCTGGCCCCCCAGGCCGTTGAGGTACTCCTCGGCCACCATCGAACCGCGGTAGGCGACAGCCCACCCGTCGGTCGCGGTGGTGGCCATCACCGCGCCGACGGTGGTGGCCACCCCGTCAGTGCCCGTCAACCGAACCTCGGCCATCGGGGCACTGGCTGCGGGCAACTCCGCGGCCGGCCCGGTCCCGCGCGAGATCACCGCGGTCGGCACGAAGTCTTCGACGTGCTGGAATGACCAATGCGAATACGGCGCCGATAGCCAGTTGTCCAGTGAGATACCGGCCGGGACGCTCACGCCCGTGCGACGAGCCGCGTGACGATCGGTGTGGCCGGCGCCAGGGGTGTCGACGCGAACTGCGCCTTGATGCCCGCGACCCAGCGCTGGCAGCGCTCGGTGAGCTGGTAGTCCTGGGTCTGCAGGTGCCCGCGGGTGACGAGCACGCCGAGTTGGGCGCCCTCGCAGCGTACGAAGCCAGGCGCCGCTACACGCATGTAGAAGGCCTCGGACTCGTCGAGCAACGTGGCCCAGTCGTTGCCCTGGCGCGCAAAGGAGACGCGCCCGTTGTCGTCGAGGTGCCACACGCCTGTGCGTGGCGTTGCGGTGAAGAGCCCGAGATCCGGCGAGGTCTCCGTGATTATCAGGTGACCCCAGACCTCGTCCTCGCCATAGCCCCGCTCCCAGCGCGAGTTGATCTCCTCGACGTCGAGCTCGTACTCCACGTCCATGTACTCGAGCAGGTGGAAAAGAAACAGCGGCATGTCGGCGTAGGCCTCGGTGGTCAAGTTCGTCATCGGGCTTGCGCCGCTGAGGCGCGGGTTCACCTCGCCCAGGTAGAGCTCGTCGGAGTCCAGGTCGTGCAACAGGTCCACTTCGAAGTATCCGCGGTACCCCTCGCGGCTCATGATGTCGCCCAGCTTTCGGACCATCTCTCGCGCAGCGTGCGTCTGTGCGGGCGGCAGCGCCTCGCGCCAGACGTCATTGCCGCACCAGCCGCCCTTGCGCGGAGTCAGCTCCGGGTAACCGACGAGACTCGTCATCGCGGGGCCGATCACGGTGCCGTGACGGGTCACGGTGCCCTCGAGGCACACCTCGACATTGCGGATGCGCTTCATCACTTTGACTTCCTGCCCAACCAGGTCATCGGCGCAATGGGCCCAGTCGCGCTCACCGCGCAAAAAGAAGGTCGCGCTGCCCGCGTCCCCATAAGCGGCCTCGACAACGAGATCATCTCCCAGCCCCGCGTCCTGCGCGAGTGCCGACAGCTCGTCGTAGGAGGCGGCCCGCCCGATTACGTGGGGCACGCTCGGCACGCCCGCCTCGTCGGCTAGGCGCGTCATGACGATCTTGGAGCCCAGGCGATGGCGCAGCTCCGCAGACGGGTGCATGACCTCAAGCCCCGCCTGGTGCGAGAGGGCCTGGGTCTCCTCGTCAAGCATCACAAAGCAGGCCTTGCCACCGGGCCCTCGTCGCGCGATGAACTCGAGTGTCTCGGAATCACGCAGGAGGTAATTGCACACATCCCCCATGCTTCCGAAATCAATGCGGTCGCGCCGCCGTGGCACGAACACGCGTGGATGTGCGCCCTCGAAAGAGTCAAAGTAGGTCAGGTAGAAGAAGTTTCGTACCCAGCGGTCGATGCCTAGCAGGTTGAACGGGGTCGGCGAGATGAAGTACAGCGGCACGGAGTTGGTGTGAAAGAACGCGCGTACGTCCGAGATGCCGTTCAGCAGGCGGCGCGGCTCGGGCTCCAGTCCGTCGGCGTGCACGATCAGGCCAGCCGCGGGGACAGGGGCGCTTCTGTCAGCGCGACGGCGGTGAACTCACATATCTCCATGCCGCAAGTCTGCACCTGCGTATGGCCATGCGGAAGTGTGAGTGCAAGCAGACCCGACCACGTGGGCATGTGCGCCCTCAGAGAGCACGGCCAGCGCGTAGCTTCGACCAGGCCCGAAACCTGTTTTGTACAAGGCGATGCTGGGGCTGGCCGGCGTGTAGCGTGCCCTGCATGACCCAACAGTTGGAAGCGGCCATCAGGCAATCGGCAGAGGCTCGCGTTCAAGCGTGGCTGGTCGACTTCGAGTCTGCCCTGGCGGCGCGTGACATCGACCGCGTGGTGGCTAAGTTCGTCCCTGAGAGCATCTGGCGCGATCTGGTGGCGTTCACGTGGAATATCAAGACGGTCGAGGGCCGCGAAGGCATTGCCGACATGTTGCGCGCACGACTCGCCGATACCGACCCGTTGGGATTCCGCACCCGGGAAACACCCACCGACGACGGAGGTGGAGTGGCATCGGCGTTTATCGAATTCGAAACGGCGGTCGGCCGAGGTGTCGGTCATCTGCGGCTTAAAGGCGATCTCGGTTGGACGCTGCTGACCGCACTGGATGAGCTGAAGGATCACGAAGAGCGGATAGGTTCTCGCCGCGTACTTGGCGCCGTACACGGCCCCGATCCGGAGAGCCGGTCGTGGGCGGAGAAGCGCGCGGAACAGGACGCGACGCTGGGCTATTTACAGCAGCCCTACGTCGTGGTTGTTGGCGGCGGCCAAGGCGGAATCGCGTTGGGTGCCCGGCTGCGCCAGCTGGGGGTGCCGGCCATCGTGATCGACAAGCACGCCCGCCCCGGCGACAATTGGCGCAAGCGGTATAAGACGCTGTGCCTTCATGATCCGGTGTGGTACGACCACTTTCCGTATTTGCCGTTTCCGCCGAACTGGCCGGTGTTTTCGCCGAAGGACAAAATCGCCGACTGGTTGGAGTTCTACACCCGGGTGATGGAGATCCCATACTGGAGCTCGACGACGTGCCTGTCGGCGTCGTTCGATGCCCAAGCAGAGCAGTGGACGGTCGAGGTCGACCGCGACGGCGAACGGCTCACGCTGCGGCCCACCCATCTGGTGCTCGCGACAGGAATGGCGGGCAAGCCCAACGTGCCGGAGTTGCCCGGCCAGAACATTTTCCGCGGAGACCAGCATCATTCGAGCCAGCATGCCGGCCCGGACCGCTATGTCGGTAAACGTGCCGTCGTGATCGGCTCCGGCACTTCCGCGCACGACATCTGTAAGGCCCTGTACGAGAACGGGACTGACGTCACGATGGTGCAGCGCGCGTCCACTCTTGTCGTCACGTCGGAGGCGGTGCTGGAAATCGGGCTCAGCGGCCTGTACTCCGAGCAGGCGGCGGCCGCCGGAATCGCCACCGAGAAGGCTGACCTCACGGTCGCATCGCTGCCATACCGAATCATCGCGGACTTCCAGAAACCGATCTCGGACGCAATGCGGCTGCGGGACAAGGACTTATACGACCGCTTAGAAAAGGCCGGCTTCAGGCTGGACTTCGGCGACGACGATTCCGGCCAGTTCATGAAGTATCTGCGGCGCGGCGGCGGCTTCTACATCGATGTGGGCGCCTCCGACCTGATCTGCGACGGCAGCATCAAGCTATGCCACGGCGGGGTCGAGCGGCTGACCAAGGACTCGGTGATTCTGGACGACGGCACAGAACTGCCCGCCGATCTGGTTGTGTACGCCACCGGCTTCAGGTCGATGAATAGCTTTGTGGCAGACCTCATCAGCCAAGACGTGGCCGACAAAGTCGGCAAGGTGTGGGGCCTCGGCTCGGGCACCACGCAAGACCCTGGGCCGTGGGAAGGCGAGCTACGCAACATGTGGAAGCCGACCCAGCAGGAGAATCTATGGTTCCATGGCGGCAACCTGCACCAATCACGGCACTACTCGCATTTTCTTGCCCTGCAACTCAAGGCCCGCTGTGAAGGAATCCCCACTCCGGTATACGGCTTACAGCAGGTGCACCACCAGAGCTAGGGTCGGCTCGTGCGCAGGACCATCGACTGGGACGGCGACGCGGTCACGATCATTGACCAGACCGCGCTGCCGGCCGAGTACCGCGTTCTCAGTCTGCGCACCGTCGACGAGCTGATCGACGCCATCCGCCGCCTGGCGGTGCGCGGCGCCCCGGCGCTCGGCGCGGCGGGCGCGCTGGGCGTTGTGC
>JAFAID010000393.1 GCA_019236925.1 Mycobacterium sp.
GCGCCGCGCGCACTACCCGCTGCTGCGACGGGCCATTGGGCGCGGTCAACCCATTCGAGGCGCCATCCTGATTGACCGCCGAACCCCGCACCACCGCCAACACCGGATGCCCCAACCGCTGCGCATCCGAAAGCCGCTCCACCACCAGCATCCCGCCACCCTCGGACCAGCCGACGCCGTCGGCAGCTTCCGAGAAGGGCTTGCAGCGGCCATCCGGTGACAAGCCCCGGTGCCGGCTGAATTCGACGAACACGGTGGGCGTGGCGTTGACCGTGGCTCCGCCGGCCAGCGCGAGGTCGCACTCGCCCGACCGCAGCGACTGCACCGCCATATGCAGGGCCACCAGCGACGACGAGCACGCGGTATCCACCGACACCGCGGGGCCTTCCAGCCCCAGCACATAGGCGACCCGGCCGGTGGCCACGCTGGACGTCATGCCGGTCAGCCGATAGCCCTCGATCTCTTCGGCGAGCATGCCGTAGCCCTGAACGATGATTCCGGCGAACACGCCGGTCGCGCTGCCGCGCAACGTGGTCGGGTCAACCCCCGCGCGCTCCAACGCCTCCCACGACAACTCCAACAGCATCCGGTGCTGCGGGTCGGTGGCCAGCGCTTCGCTGGGTGACACGCCAAAGAATCCCGCATCGAAACCCGCGACGTCGTCGACGAATCCACCGGCGCGCGCATAGCACTTGTGCGGCGCGTCGGGATCGTCGTCGAACAGCCCGGCCAGATCCCAGCCGCGGTCGGTGGGGAACTCCGACATCACGTCGCGTCCCTGGGCCACCATGTCCCACAGGCCCTCCGGGGAATCCACCCCGCCGGGGAAACGGCAGGCCATCCCGACGATCGCGATCGGCTCGCTCGACCGCTCCAGCAGTGCACGGTTCTTGCGCTTGAGGCGCTCGACCTGGGCCAGGGCTTTCCGCAATGCTTCGGTCGCATGCTGAAGTTGGTCAACCATGTCGTTACCCCTCGCCTAACGTCGCTCGTCGCTGAATCCGGAATCTGGCCCCGAGCGCAGCAGCCGAGTCACGAACACCGTTGGCGCGGGTGGCCAACTTCGACAGGGTGCCCAATACTTCCGATACTCCCGGTTTCGTACACGGAGAAGTCGCGCTATGCGCCGACTTGCTCGCCCGATTCATGGCCTGGGTCCGCAGCCAATTCCGGCGTTGTCCAGCGATCCATGGCGAGACTGTACCCGTCACCAGCCAACTGGCGTTAAGCGTGGTAGCAACGCTTTCAGTGATTCGCCCGGTCAGCGCCAGCCGTCGGCGGCAACGGCGGCTCGCATCAGCGCATCGCACAGCTCGCGTAACTCGGGAGCCCCGGCTCCTTCGTCGAGCGCCGTCGCAACGTCTTCTGCCGCACATCGCACCTGGTAGACGCGGTCGGACAGGTCAGAAGCCTCGTCAGCGGACAGCACCACCGCGTCGGGAGGCAAGGACGCACCTTTCGCGCCGTTGATCGAGGCCCGCTGCTCGTAGGCTCGTTGCCGACACGATTGGCGGCAGTATTGGCGGCGACGGCCCATCCCGCTGTCGGCGACATCACGTCCACACCAGCGGCACGGTTGGGGGCGGACGCGACGTGTCACGGGGCCGACTTTAGTCGGGATGGTGCTCAGATCCCGGTATCATATTTCGTCGAGTCGCACGTCCGGCGACGATGCGGGCGGCGAGTCGCCCGAGGAGGAGGCGGACATGGAGCAGGTGCCCGGAAATCCTGGGAACTCTGCAGACGGCGTCGGCGTTGTTTAGGGCGCTAGCTGCTGAGAAGACGTTAAGAGGAGTGGGTACCAATGGCTGATCGTGTCTTGAGAGGCAGTCGCCTTGGAGCCGTGAGTTACGAGACCGACCGCAACCACGACCTGGCGCCACGCCAGATTGCGCGTTACCGCACGGAGAACGGCGAAGAATTCGACGTGCCGTTCGCTGACGACGCCGAGATCCCCGGCACCTGGCTGTGCCGCAATGGGATGGAAGGCACCCTTATCGAGGGTGACCTGCCGGAGCCCAAGAAGGTAAAGCCGCCGCGCACGCACTGGGACATGCTGCTCGAGCGCCGCTCGGTGGAGGAGCTCGAGGAGCTGCTCAAGGAGCGCCTGGAGCTGATCAGGTCGCGCCGTCGCGGCAGCTGACCGCGGCGCCGGCGGCTAGCTCACCGGTTGACGGGGACCGCGCGGTTGCGGTTGCGCCGGCCGTCGATCCCCCATTGCGCGACTTTGACCAGCGCTTCGCGGATATTCGATCCGCTCATCTTGGACACGCCGAGCTCGCGCTCGGTGAAGGTAATCGGTACCTCGACGACGGTGAACCCGTTGGTGATGGTGCGCCACGTCAAGTCGATCTGGAAGCAATAGCCCTTCGATTCGACGTGATCGAGGTCGATCTTCTGCAGAACCTCTCGACGGTAGGCGCGGTAACCGGCGGTGATGTCATGTATGCCGATGCCCAGGGCCAACCGCGCATACGTGTTGGCCGTCCAGGACAGCGCCCAGCGCCGCCATGGCCAGTTCTGCACGTTCCCGCCGTCGACGTAGCGCGAACCGATGGCCAGGTCCGCCCCCGCATCCACCGCCTCCAGCAGTAGGTGCAGTTGTTCGGGCGCGTGACTACCGTCGGCGTCCATCTCGACCAGCGTCGAGTAGTGCCGGCTCAGCCCCCAGGTGAACCCTGCCAGATACGCCGCGCCCAGACCATCCTTGGCGACGCGGTGCATGACATGGATACGTTCGGGATCGGCCGACGCCAATTCGTCGGCAAGCTGTCCGGTGCCGTCGGGGCTGCTGTCGTCCACGACCAGCACGTGCACGTCGGGACAAGCCCGGTTTAGTCGCCCCAGGATCAGCGGGAGGTTCTCCCGCTCGTTATAGGTGGGGATGATCACCAGGGTGCGCTGGCTGGGGCGATCGCCCGCAACCCGCGACACCGGATAGCCGGTGGTCATATCTCTCCTCTTTCTGGCCGCTGGTCAAACATGCGGGCTGAATATGGGGCGCACTCGTCGAGCGCGGTGTCCTCGCCATCCTCGACGAGCTCATGGTCGTCTAGGTGGTCGCCGCCGGCCACTTCATCGTCGCCGAGCGGGTCGTCGTCGGATTTCTCCTTTGCTGAGCCGAGTCTCTTCGTCAACTCCGACCGACGACGGTTTAGTTCCGCGAACCATCCATTGTGCAGCATCGCGGCGAATAGGACCGCGACAGCCGCCACAACCAGACTTCCCTGCACGGTCGGGCCCCACCTGGCGGCCGGCGTGAGCGTTGTTTTGCGGCGCACCTGGTTGTCCAGGTAGCCCGGCTCGAAGAAACCCGTCCGCGCCAGCTCGCGGCCGTCCGGCGTGAGCAGCGCCGAGATTCCCACGTTGCTGGCGACGACGGCGAAACGGTCGAGCTCCACCGCGCGAACCTTCGAGAAGGCCAGCTGTTGCTCACTCATGGTCTGGTTGAAGTTGGCGTTGTTGGCGGGCACCGCGAGCACCTCGGCACCGTTGCGGACCGAGTCGCGCAGTGCGCGGTCGAATATCACTTCCCAGCAGGTCGCGACCCCCACCGGAGTACCCCCGGCCTGTACCACCCCGGTGCCCGAACCCGGGACGATATAGCCTGCCAGGTCGGCCATCCCGGACAGATGGCGGAAAAAGCCGCGCCAGGGCAGGTACTCCCCGAACGGCTGCACGATCCGCTTGTCGTGACGGTCGCCGGGTCCCGTCTTCGGATTCCAGACGATCACCGTGTTCGTCTGCGCCGGCGCCTCCGGCGGCCGGCCCGCGACGTCGAGCACCGCGCCAACCAGGATCGGCGCCCCGATCGCCTCGACGGCGATCGAGATTTGCTGGGCTGCATCGGGGTTGCGCAGCGGATCGACTTCCGAGGCGTCCTCGGGCCAGACCACAAAGTCGGGTTGGGGGGCGCGCCCAGCACGCACGTCGTCGGCCAACCGGCGGGTCTCCCGGACATCGTTACCCAGCACCGCGAGGCGTTGCGCGTTGAACTCCAGGCCGAGCCGGGGCACGTTGCCCTGGACCACTGCCGCGGTGACGACGGGTTCGTTCCCTGATCCGGTGCCGGAATGGCGCACCTGCGGCCAAATCGCCGCGGCGGCGAAAAACACCAGGCAGATGCAGACTGCCGGCAGCACGACCGCGGGCGGCGAGCCGGCGTGCGGCTGACGGGACGGCCGCAACCACGCCACGATCTCCAGTGTGATCGCGGTGGCGCTGCAACCTACCAACACGATCGCCAACGAGAGCAGTGGTACGCCGCCCAGCCGGACCAATGGCAGAAATGGGCCGTCGGTCTGGCCGGCGCCCACCACGCCCCAGGGGAACCCCCCGAACGGAACCGTCGACTTCAACCACTCCTGGGCCGCCCACACTACCGCGAACCAGATCGGCCAGCCGGGAAGCTGCCGTACCACGACGGCCAACAGACCGAATAGCCCGGGAAACAGCGAGCACACCAGCACCAGCGCCAGCAACGGTATGGCCCCGACGAGGATGCTGACCCAGTGGATCAATGGCAGGTAGAACGCCAAGCCGAACAGGAAGCCGTAACCGAATCCGCCCAGCGGTGTGGTGGCCGGGCGGGTCAGCACCCAGGCCAGCACGGCAAACGCGACGACCGCTGCCCACCACCAGTTGAACGCGGGGTAGCTCGAGCACAGCAGCAAACCGGCCAGGATCGCGGCGCCGAGGCGGGTCAGGCGCGGCCGCAGGAAACGGCCCAATTGCGGTAGCCGCGTTCGCAGTTCGTTGCCCAGCCAGACCAGCAGCGCGGCGCCGAGCTGGACCAGGCGCGGCCCTAGCTGCGTGGCTCTTTGACGACCGTGGTCGCCGAAGCTCGGCAGCTGATCATCGTCGGCCGTCGGCTCGAGGTCGGCGTCGACGTCCTCCGAATCGAAGTCGGTCTCGAGGTCGGCATAATGATCCTCGACGTCGTCGTCTTGGACGGGGATTTCACCGGTAGCTTCTTCGTCTTTGAAGTCGTCGTCGTCTTTGACCGCCGGGATGACTTCGGTGTCCTCCCCGGGCCGCATCCAGCGATCGAACCGCCTGATGCCCCTAGCCATAGATGACAGCACCTCTGTGCACGGTTTGCCGACAGCGGGGCAACGGATCGTTCGGGCCCAGCCGTGGCAATGCGGGCACCCTCGATCGCGGATCGGTCGACCACCGGCGGACGGCGTCGCTTGGCGCGCCGGCTTCGAGTTCGCTGAGGTCGCCGACGTCCCAAACGGCGTACGACGCGGGCGCGCCCGGGACCAAGGTGCCCGTCCGCCCGTCTCCGACTCCGCCGGCCCGCCAGCCGCCGCGGGTCGCCGCGGCAAATGCCGCTCGCACGGAGACCGAGCTGCTTGGGGTGTGGTGGTTGGCGGCTGCGCGGATGGTCGCCCAGGGGTCGAGGCCGGTCACCGGGGCGTCGGATCCGAACGCGAGGGCCACGCCTTGGGATGCTAACAGCGCAAACGGGTGGAGAGCCCCTGCTCGGTCGACACCGAGACGACGGGCATACATGCCGTCATGGCCGCCCCACAGTGCGTCGAAATTGGGTTGCATGCTGGCCATGACACCCCACGCGCCCAACTTGGCCGCCTGATCTGCGCTGACCATCTCCACGTGCTCCAACCGGTGACCGCAGCGAGCCACCGCGGCCACGCCGTGGTCTTCGACCACGCGCTCGAAGGCGTCGACGACCACCGACACTGCGGCGTCACCGATGACGTGGAAACCCGCCGTGACACCGGCCTCGGTACACGCTCCCACATGCGCCGCGATGACCTCAGGGTCCAGGTAGCAGGTTCCGACTCGGTCCGAGGCATCGGCGTAGGGCTCGTGCAGCCAGGCGGTGCGGGAGCCCAGGGCGCCGTCGACGAACAGGTCACCGGCGAGCCCGGCCGCGCCGGTGTCCTCGATGACCGCACGCGCCCGCGCGGGGCTGCTCACCGCCTCACCCCAGTAACCGGTCACCTGGACGCCATGGGCCCGGCTGAGGGTGCGCAACTCATACCAGTCATCCAGCCCGCCGATCTCGGGGCCGGCGCATTCGTGCACCGCGACGATCCCGCTGGCGGCCACGGCGTCCAGCGCGGCCACCCGAGCGTCGGCGCGCTGGATTTCGGTCAACAGGTCGCGCGCGACGGCGCGAACCAAGTGGTGGGCGTCGCCGACCAAGGGTCGCTGGGGGGCGAATCCGGTTGCCGACGGTAGGCCGGGCACCCGCTCGCGCAGACCGGTCGAGGCCAGCGCCGAGTGCACATCGACGCGGGCCAGATAGGCGGGCCGGCCCCCCAGCACGGCGTCCAGATCGGCGGTGCTCGGCGCGGCATTCTCCGGCCACTTGGAGTCGTCCCAACCGTGACCCCACACCGGCTGACCGGGATGGGCGGCCGCGTAGTCGGCGATCATCTGCAGGCAATGCCGACCCGAGGTGGAAGCTCGCAAATCGAGCCCGGTCAGCGTCAGACCGGCGGCAGTGAGATGGATGTGGCTGTCGACGAAGCCCGGCGCGACGAAGCCGCCGTCGAGATCGACCGGCTCGGCATCGGGGAACTGTCCGCGGCCCACGTCGTCGCTACCGAGCCAGACCACCACACCGTCGCGGACCGCCATCGCGGTCGCATCGGGATGGGTTGGACTGTGCACCCTGCCGTTGACCAACAAGGTGGTAGGAACCTGAGTCACGCTGTATAGGTCTACGCGTGATCGCCCGGCAGGGCCGGCGGATCGACCTCCGTGACGTCAGTGACGTCGATGACCTCGCCGTCGATGTAGTCCGGCCGGGGTTGCCGCGTCGATGCGTATCGATCCGCGCCGACAGTCGTGACGGTGATCAGCGGCGCACGTCGGCCGATCCCGCGCGCCGCCATCGCCGTCAGCACCGGGCGCGCGGCCGCCCGGGTCGGCGGTAACAGGAGCAGCACCCCCGCGGCGGTGGTGACCAGGCCGGGAATCACGACGAGCACCGTTCCCAGCGCTACCAGCGCGCCGTCGGTTGCCAGCCGTGACTGCCCGACGTTGCGTCCGGATCGCAACCGCGTGAGCTGGCGCTTGAGTTGCGATCCCGCCAACGCCAATCCGGCGACAAAGGCGGCCAGCAACAGCAAAAGAGTCCAGCCCAGGCCGATCGTCGACGCCAGCACCACCACCACGGCGAGCTCGACGAGGACGTAGACCAGAAACAGTCGCGACACCATGAGATGGCAACGTCACGGGCGGCCGCCGAAGTTCCGCCGACCGCTGCCGCACGGTTAGATGGCTGACGTGACGACAATCGAGATCGATACCCCGGCCGGCCGCATCGACGCGCTGCTCGATATTCCCGAGGGGCGGGGGCCCTGGCCGGGCGTGGTGGTGATTCACGATGCATTCGGCTACAGACCGGACAAAGAGTCGACCAACAGCCATATCGCGGCGGCGGGATATGTCGCGCTAACCCCGAACATGTACGCGCGGGGCGGCCGAGTCCGCTGCGTCACCAGGGTCATGCGCGAGCTGCTCACCCAGCGCGGACGAGCAATCGATGACGTGTTGGCTGCCCGCGACCACCTGCAGGCTCTGCCGGAATGCACCGGCCGCGTTGGCATCGTGGGTTTCTGCATGGGCGGTCAGTTCGCGTTAGTTATGTCGCCCAAGGGATTTGGCGCCTCGGCACCGTTCTACGGCACGCCCCTCCCCCGCGAGCTAAGCGAAACACTCGACGGCGCATGCCCTGTCGTAGCCAGCTTCGGCAGCCGTGACCCGATGGGCGGCGGGGCGCCCACGAAGCTGAAACAAGTGCTCGACCAAAAAGGCATCACCAACGACGTCAAGGCCTATCCGGACGCCGGGCACAGCTTTGCCAACAAGCTTCCCGCGCAGCCCCTGCTCCGCATTGCCAGATTCGGCTATAACCAGGCCGCTACCGAGGATGCCTGGGCACGGGTTTTCGCGTTCTTCGGCGAACACCTGCGGAACAACGCGTGACCTACGCCGCCCGCAATTCCAGGCCAACGTTGTTCTGCATGCCGTCGCGCAGCTTGCTGAAAAGGTTGAACACCCGGCCGACCAAGCCGTACTCCCGGCCGATCGCGCCGTAGACGGCGCCGGTCTGGGATTTGTCGAGGATAGTGGCCGTCGCCTCGATGGCCTCGCTTTTCGGGCGGCCGCGAATATCGCAGACGGCCAGCGTGACCCGCGAGGTGTTGCGGATCCGTTTGACCTTCCACGCCTTTTCCTCGCTGATCACCAGCAGCCGGTCGCCGTCGGTGGCGGCCCAGACCGGAGTCGGCTTGGGCCGACCGTCCTTGGTGAAGGTCGTCAGCAGGACGTACTGCGCCTTGGCAATTTCGGCAAAGCTCGGGGCCACCGCGTCAGTGTAGAGGCCTTCGAGGTCGCCTTCGGTTTCCACCAGCACCTCGCGCCGCGCGCGACGCGTCGCGAAGCATCGCTCAAACCTGAAGTGCTACTGCCGCAATCAGCAACGATTGTCGAATGTACATTCTGAATGCCCGGGTCGGAGCCTGTGGGTTCCTTAGCTGATGCTGAGCGACCCCGGGGGGTTGACGTTCGGTCGTGTGTGTGTGACCGCCGACCGCCTGCTTTCCCCGGCCAAGGTTAGATGCCCGTTGAACAGCATCAATGCCGCAAAGCGAGGTGACAGAAAAAGAATCGGAGTTGCCGAAAAAATCTTGCTGAAGATCTTGCTGGAACAAAACCTAGGGCTTACCTTAAGTACACCTGAGACCAATATAAGTGTGCGTACGGGAAGTACCGGCGATGGCTGATCGACGCGTCAGGAAGCAAAATCCGCACTCGTGCAAAGCGATGATCCGCCGCCGTCAGCGTGCAGTCGGTCTCACTGGCGCGATCAGCGCGTTCCTGGTGTTTGGGCTGGGGCCGCTGGCCAACCTGCCGAAAGCCAAGGCCGATGAGTTTGACGTGGTCATTGACCAGGTCCTCAATGCGATCAGTGGTTCGTTGGGTGATGTGGCTGCCGGTTGGGCGGCGGTTCCGGAGCTGGGCAGCCTGGGCGTGAGTGCCGCAGATGTGGGTTCGGTAGCTGCGGCCAATCCGGCGGATGCCTGGTTGCAGGGGCTTGAGCAGGCCTGGAATGGCAGCTCGTTTGGTCAGCAGGTTGACACCGCGCTCAATAATTGGTTCAACCAGGTCGATCCGGCTGCCGATCCCGCCGCCGGCGCTGATGCGCAGCCGATGAGTCAGAACTTGCTGGTCGACCCCAACTTCGAAATGGCCGACCCGTCCGAGTCGGGCTACAGCGGGGTGACCATTCCGGGCTGGACGGAGACCGGCACCCCGACCGTGATCGAATACGGCACCCAGGGCGGTTATCCGTCGCCACTCTCGTCTCCGTTCCCAAAGTTCTTCGACTTTCCACAGGACGCTCCCCCGGGCACCCCGGCCGGCGACAACAATTTCGCCGGCGGCGGACCCGTGGCCACGTCCACCATCAGCCAAACCGTCGACCTCACCGGCGCAGCCGGAACGCCGTTCACGCTCGGTGCAGATCTCGGCGGCCAAGGCTTGGACCCGTCCTACGCCACAACGCAGGTCACCTTCCTCGACGGCAATGGGGACGTTTTGGGCACCGACTCGCTCAACCCCGTCACGGTATGGGATCGCCTCGGTATCACCGGGTTTGAGCAACGCGACATCTCGGGAACGGTCCCAGAGGGCACCACCTCCGCGCAGGTGACCACGATCTTCACCGACAAAGACCCGGTCCTCACCAACTACAATGGCGCGTACGCCACCAACGAGTCGTTCACCGTCGGCGATCCAAGCCTCACCGCGGCGCCGCTCACCCCACCGACGTCCGACGTCGGCCAACTGGATCACGTGTTCCTGATCTACATGGAGAACAAGGGCGTCGGCGACATCGTCGGCAGCCCCAACGCGCCGTACATCAACAGCCTGATCAACACCGAAGATTATGACGACAACTACTACGCGCTGGGCCACCCCAGCGACCCCAACTACTTCCGGATCATGGGCGGATCGGACTTCGGCATCGACTACAACCCCGCCGGGAACGCCATCGACGCGCCCAGCCTCATGCAAGAAATGGATCAGGCGGGCATATCGTGGGCCGGCTACGCGCAGGGCATGCCCAACCCGGGTGACATCGTGTCGTCGGGTGACTACGCCGTCGACGCATTACCGTTTGCCCAATTCAGCTACGTCTACGACAACACCCCGGCCTACCTGCAGGAACACCTGCTCCCGCTGACGGAGTTGTCCACCAATCTCGAGGACCCGAACACCTTCCCGGAATTCACGTGGATCGCTGCTGACGAGGCCAACAACGGGGAAGGCCCTGTCAATACTCTCGGTGGCGTTCTTCAGTTCATTGTCAGCCAGTTCACGAACCATCAATACAACGTCGCGGCCGCTGACCAGTTCGTCCAGCAAGAGGTGTCCGCCATTGAAGACTCGCCAACGTGGACTGACCCGGGGCAGAAGGATGCGATCATCCTCACGTTCGACGAGGACAACAACAACCTGTCACTGGGCTTCGGTAACGAAGGCAACAACGTTCCGATGATCGTCATCCCGAACCAGGGCGCCGTGACGGATGGGGGGATGCAATCCGGCCCCTTCACCACCGACGACTACTACAACGAGTACAGCCTGATGGCCACTATTGAAGACGCCTTGCGTACTACGCCAGGAACTCTGGCCCCGCTCACTGCCAACGACATGTACGCCCCACCCATGAACGCTTTCTGGAAATAATGGTCGACCCCGGCAGCCGCGGCCGGATGCGGAACTTCTGCATTCTGTCGCGATCACGACCTGTGCACCCCCACTCCGGGAGGTACCACCTGGACATAGTCGCTGCCAGAGGACTCCCTCCCGTCCAGGAGTGGAGTCTGCAGACATGCCGGCGGCTCAATCCTTTGACGGACGCGGCGATGCCGTCGGGGAATGCGATCGGTCGCCATCTGTTTTTCTGGGAATGGCTGTGCCTCTTCCTGACGACGTTAAGCGATATGTCGATGACGCCAGAGTTTTCGCGACGCTGGCAACGATCTTGCCTGACGGCCGACCGCATCTGACCGTGGTGTGGATCAAGCGAGACGGCGATGACTTGCTTGTCTCCACCACCGTGGATCGGCAGCAAGGCAAAAACATGGCGAGGGACTCGCGGGTCACCCTCGTCATCACCGCGCCAGATAATCCCTACCTGTATGCCGAGATCCGCGGCAATGTCAGTTTGACGCCCGATCCTGGAAGGGAGCTGCCCGACGAGTTGTCCCGCAGGTACACCGGGCAGGACTATCTGACGTTCTGGCCTGCGTCAGCTAACGACGCCGCCCGACTGGTCGCGCGTATCACCCCCGAGAAGATCACGGGTCAACGGTGAGGTGACGATGAAGAAACAAGACCTACACCGAGGCGACGTGAATGTAGATTACAGACGCCTTCCGAGCCAACCAGATGACCTTGTAATCCGGCTCTACGCAGCCAAGCGTGGTAGGCGGCCTCTTAGTGGTGTCGGGGTGTGATGTTGCCAGGTG
>JAFAID010000397.1 GCA_019236925.1 Mycobacterium sp.
GCGCCGCGCGCACTACCCGCTGCTGCGACGGGCCATTGGGCGCGGTCAACCCATTCGAGGCGCCATCCTGATTGACCGCCGAACCCCGCACCACCGCCAACACCGGATGCCCCAACCGCTGCGCATCCGAAAGCCGCTCCACCACCAACATTCCGCCGCCCTCGGAGAATCCGGTGCCGTCGGCCGCCCCGGCGAACGCCTTGCAGCGGCCATCCGGGGAGAGGCCGCGCCAGCGGCTGAATTCGACGAAGATGTCGGGCGTGGCGTTGATGGTGACGCCGCCGGCCAGCGCGAGGTCGCACTCGCCCGACCGCAGCGACTGCACCGCCATATGCAGCGTCACCAGCGACGACGAGCACGCGGTATCCACCGACAGCGCCGGGCCTTCCAACCCCAGCACATACGCCACCCGGCCCGATGCGACGCTGGACAGCTGGCCGGTCAGCCGGAAGCCTTCCACCGGCTCGGCGGAGAACATGCCGTAGCCCTGCGTCATGACGCCGGCGAATACGCCGGTGGCGCTGCCCCGCAACGTGGTCGGGTCAACCCCCGCCCGCTCCAACGCCTCCCACGACAGCTCGAGGAACATGCGTTGCTGGGGATCCATCGCCAGCGCCTCGGACGGCCCCACCCCGAAGAACGCGGGGTCGAAGTCTGCGACACCGTCTACGAATCCACCGGTGCGGGTGTAGCAGGCGCCTGGCACGTCGGGATCGGGGTTGTACAGCTCGGCCAGGTCCCAGCCGCGATCGTTCGGGAATTCGGTGAGCACGTCGCGACCCTGGATAACCATGTCCCACAGGTCTTCTGGCGAATTCACTCCACCCGGGAACCGGCAGGCCATCCCGACGATTGCGATCGGCTCGTCGGCGGTGGCCCGGACCGCGGCCACCTGCTTGATCTCTTGCGGCACGCCGGCGAGTTCGCCGCGGATGTAGCTGGCGAGACCGTTGGGAGTCGGGTAGTCGAAGATCAGGGTGGGTGAAAGTGCCAGCCCGGTAGCGGCTTTGAGCCGGTTGCGCATCTCGACCGCGGTCAGCGAGTCAAAGCCCAACTCCTGGAACGCCTTGTCCGGATCGATGGCTTCCGGGGTGGTGTTGCCGAGCACGGTCGCGATATGCGACCGCACCAAATCCAGCAACACCGCGTGCTGCTCGGCTTCGGGCAGCCCGTGGATACGGTGTGCCAGTGCCGACTTCGACTTGCTGGCGGCCAACGAGTCGTCAACCCGTCGGCGGGTCGGCGTGTTGATCAGGTCGACGAACATCGCCGGTACCAACGCTGCATTGGCGCGCAGCGCAGCGGTATCGATGCGGGCGGGCAGCAGGAACGGCTCGTCGACCACCATCGCGGTGTCGAACAGCTGTAATGCCTCGGCCGACGACAGCGCCAACACACCGCTGCGGCCCAGCCGGGCCCGGCCCGCGGCGTCGAGTCCTCCGGTCATGTCGCTGGTTTGGTCCCACAGGCCCCAGCCCAGCGAGATCGCCGGCAGACCATGAGCACGCCGATGCGCCGCCAACCCATCCAAAAACGAGTTGGCCGCCGCATAGTTAGCCTGACCCGACGACCCCACCAACCCCGCTATCGACGAAAACAGCACAAACGCCGACACACCCACATCCCGAGTCAGCTCATGCAAATTCCACGCCGCATCCACCTTGGCCCGCAACACCGCATCCACCCGATCCGGCGTCAACGACGTCACCACCGCATCATCAAGCACCCCCGCGGCATGAATCACCGCTGACAACGGATACTGCACCGCAATATCCGAGAGCGCCTTGGCCAACGCCGCACGATCAGCGGCATCACACGCCACCACCGACACCTGCGCACCCGCCGCCCCCAGCTCGGCCACCAACTCCGCCGCACCCGGCGCATCCGGACCACGCCGACTCAACAACAGCACCTGACGCACACCATGGTTAGCCACCACATGACGAGCCAACGCCGACCCCGCCATCCCGGTCCCACCGGTAATCACCACCGTGCCCGCCGCCCACGCATCCGGCATGGTCAACACAACCTTGCCGGTGTGCCGCGCCTGACTCAAATACCGCAACGCCGCCGGCGCCCGACGCACATCAAACACCGTCACCGGCAACGGCCGAAGAATTCCACCGTCGAACAGTTCGGCGAGTTCCAGCATGTACTGATGCATCCGGACACGGCCGGGTTCGAAGAGGTCGAAGGCGCGGTAGCGCAGCCCGGGGTGTTCCTGGGCGATCACGCCGGGGTCGCGGATATCGGTCTTGCCCATCTCCAAAAACACCCCGCCCGGCGCCACCAGACGCAACGAGGCATCCACAAACTCACCAGCCAGCGAGTCCAGCACCACATCCACACCGCGACCACCAGTGACCGCCCGGAACTTGTCCTCAAACTCCAAGCTGCGCGAATCCGAGATGTGATCGTCGTCAAAGCCCATCGCCCGCAAGGTGTCCCACTTACCCCGACTCGCAGTAGCGAACACCTCCAACCCCAAATGCCGAGCCAACTGCACCGCAGCCATCCCCACCCCACCGGTCGCAGCATGCACCAACACCCGCTGCCCCGGCCGCACATCCGCCAGGTGGACGAACGCGTAGTAGGCGGTGGTGAAAGCGGCGGATATGGCTGCGGCTTCGGCGTAGGACCAGTCGGACGGCATCGGAAGCAGCAGCCGCACGTCGCCGGCCACCAGGGTGCCGCTGCCGTCCGGGAAGAAGCCGTACACCGAATCACCGACGGCGAATTCGGTTACCCCGGGCCCGACTTCAACGACGACGCCGGCGCCCTCGCCGCCGATCAGCGCGTCGTGGGTGAACATGCCCAGGGTGATCATGATGTCGCGGAAGTTGGTGGAGATGGCGCGCATGGCCACGCGGACCTGGCCGGGCTCCAGCGGCGCATCGGCGTTGGGCACCGGTTCCAACCGGAGATTCTCGAACGTGCCCGCACTGGATAGCCCCAGCCGCCATGGCCCGTCACCCGGCGGCACCAAGACGCAGTCCACCGCCCGATTGCCGTGCACCCGCGCGATGTGAACTGTCCCGCCCCGCACCAGCACCTGCGGCTCACCGACTGCCAGCACCGAGGCTGTCGTCGTATCATCAAGGCGCGCATCGGAATCCACCAACACAATCCGGCCCGGATGCTCGGTCTGCGCCGAACGCACCAAACCCCACACCGCAGCACCCGCCAGATCGGTGACGTCCTCCCCGGGTAGCGCCACCGCACCGCGGGTCGACACCACCAAGACGCCCGAGTCACCCTCGGCCAACCACGACTGCAGCGCGGCCAATGCCTTATGCGTGCACTCGTAGGTGTCGACGACGGGATCCTCTGCGCCCGATGCGACTTCGAACATTTCGTAGGACGGCGTCGCTGCGTGCGAGGCGGGCGAAGCGGGCGACCACACCAGCTCGAAGAGCCGATCCGGCCCCGACCCGGACACCGCCGCCATCAACTGCTGCTGCGACACCGGACGAGCCACCATCGAAGCCACCGACAACACCGGCAACCCCAACCCGTCGGCCAACTCCACCGACACCGCCGACGGGCCCGACGGCGCAATCCGCGCCCGCACCGCCGACGCCCCCGCCGCATGCAACGACACTCCCTGCCAGGAGAACGGCAACGCCACATCGCCCGTGTCGTGAGTTACCGCCGCCGCGTGCAGGGCCGCGTCCAACAACACCGGATGCACACCGAATCCGCCAATACCCCCCGCCGCCTCCGGCAGTGTCACCTCCGCGAACAGCTCGTCGCCGCGACGCCACAGCGCGGTCAACCCTCGGAACGCCGGGCCGTACTCATACCCGCGCGTCGCCAACCGCTGGTAACCGTCGGTTACGTCGACGGCCGTCGCGCCCTCGGGCGGCCACACCGACAAATCGGCACCCGGCTCAATCGATCCCGAACCCAACTGTCCGGTGGCGTGGCAAATCCACCCCAAATCGGCATCGGCCCGGGAGAACACGGACACGTCGCGCTGGCCGGATTCTTCGGCTGGTCCCACAATCACCTGCACCGCAACCGAACCCGAGGCCGGCAGCATCAACGGCGACTGCAACGTCAGTTCGTCGACGGCCGAACAGCCGACTTCGTCGCCGGCGCGGATCGCCAGCTCGACAAAACCCGCGCCCGGAAACACCACCACGCCATCAACGGCGTGATCGGCTAACCATCCCTGCGATGCGGCCGAAAGCCGACCGGTCAGCACCACCCCGCCCGAGTCCGGCAGCTCCACCACCGCACCCAGCAACGCGTGCTCACTGGCGCCCAGCCCCAAGCCCGCGGCGTCCAGAGCAGCGCCATCACCGGAAAGCCAAAACCGCCGCCGCTCAAAGGCATAGGTCGGCAATTCGACAAACTCAGCCCCGGGCAGCACCGCGCGCCAATCCACGCCCACACCCGAAACAAAGGCCTGCGCGGCCGAGGTCAGGAACCGGCGGATGTCGCCGTCGTCTCGGCCGAGGGTGGGGATGACGATCGGTTCGGCGCTGCTGTCAACGCAGTCGTTGAACGTGTCCTCGATGCCGGCGATCAACGCGGGATGCGGGCTGCATTCGATGAAAGTGCGGTAGCCCTGCTGGCATGCACCGCGTACCGCCTGATCGAATTGCACGGTCTGCCGAATGTTGCGATACCAGTAGTCGGCGTCCAGGCCGGCGGTGTCCAGCAGACCGCCGGTCAGCGTGGAAAAGAATGCGGTGCGCGACGACTGGGGTTCGAGGCCCGAGAGGACCTCGGCGAGCTGCTCCCGGATGGCCTCGACATCACCAGAATGTGATGCGTAGTCGACGTCAATCCGACGAGCACGAAGCTCACGGTCGGCGCATTGCTGGACCAGCTCGTCGAGTGCGGCGACTTCGCCGGACACCACGACGGCGGATCGTCCATTGATCGCGGCGATGCTGATCCTCTTCCCCAAGGGCGCCAACAACTCTCGCGCTTGCTCGGCACCGCACGCCAGGGAAGCCATGCCGCCCCGCCCGCCCAGCGCCAGCAGCAGCTTGCTGCGCAGCGTCACCACACGTGCGGCGTCGCGCAACGACAAGGCGCCTGCGACGTAGGCGGCCGCGATTTCGCCTTGAGAATGTCCGATCACCGCGTCCGGGCGCACGCCGACGGACTTCCATAGTTCGGCAAGCGACACCATGATCGCGAACAAAGCGGGCTGCACCACATCTACGCGGTCCAGACCCGGCGCGCCCGGCACCCCACGCAGGACATCGATCAGTGACCAGTCGACGAATTCGGCGAATGCCTCTTCGCAGGCTCTGATCTGCTCAGCGAAAATCGGTGCAGTGTCGAGTAATTCGACGCCCATGCCGAGCCATTGGGACCCTTGGCCGGGGAAGACGAACACGGTTTTGCCCGCCGGGGCACCATGACCGCAGATCACCGAACCGCCCGGCTGACCGGCAGCCAACTCTCCCAAGCCGCTACGCAACTCTTCGCGGTCGGCACCGAGCACCACCGCCCGATGCTCAAAGCGGGACCGGCCCGCCAATGACCAGCCCACATCAGCGGCATCCAACTGCTCACGCGCACCGATGAATTCACCCAGCCGCGCCGCCTGAGCCGCCAACACCGTCGCACTCTTGGCTGAAACGACCCACGGCACCACCGATGGCTGCGGACGAACCTCCGAAAGCGCTTCTAGCGCCGGGGCGTCCTCGATGATCACATGCGCGTTGGTGCCACTGATGCCGAACGACGACACCCCAGCCCGGCGCAGGCGACCATCGACCGGCCAGGGGTGCGCCTCGGCCAACAACTCCACCGACCCCGCCGACCAATCCACGTGGGGACTCGGCGCATCCACGTGCAACGTCGCCGGCAACACCTGGTAGCGCATCGCCTGCACCATCTTGATCACACCGGCCACCCCCGCCGCGGCCTGGGTGTGACCCATATTGGACTTGATCGACCCCAACCACAGCGGCTGCGACCGGTTCTGCCCGTAGGTTGCCAGCAGCGCCTGAGCCTCGATCGGGTCACCCAGCGTGGTGCCCGTGCCGTGGCCCTCGACCGCGTCGACATCGCCCGCACTCAACCCGGCGTTGGCCAGCGCCGCGCGCACTACCCGCTGCTGCGACGGGCCATTGGGCGCGGTCAACCCATTCGAGGCGCCATCCTGATTGACCGCCGAACCCCGCACCACCGCCAACACCGGATGCCCCAACCGCTGCGCATCC
>JAFAID010000400.1 GCA_019236925.1 Mycobacterium sp.
CAAATCACGCCACGGCAATGCCGCCGGGCCTTCCCTGACCGCGAACGACTTGATCTTGGCGGCACCGACGACGATGGTCTCCTCGCCGTCCAGGCTCACGTCATAAGGCAGCCGGCCCAGGATCGAATCGAATTTGAGCAGATGCGCCAGTGTGGCGTTGTCGGTGATGTCATTGACCGCGACCAACTCGACGTCGGTGCCGGCGCCCTCGGCCTGCTGCGCCAGCAGGGCCCGGTAGAAGTTGCGTCCGATTCGACCAAAGCCGTTGATGCCTACCCGGACCGTCACTTTTCTCTCCTTAGTCGCTGACGAATTGCTCGCCGCCAGCCTAGTAGCTGCGGGAATGCGTCGCGAATTCGGTGGTTCCGGTCACGCCGATCGGGCTGCCGATTCACCTGCGGAGCCGTCGCAACGCCGACTGGGCGGCGTGGTAGCCGCACAGCCCGTGGATACCGGCGCCCGGCGGGGTGGATTGCGAGCATAGGTAGACGCCCGGCACGCCGGTGAAATATGGATCGATCGCCACCCGCGGGCGAAAAAGTACCTGAAGCCCGTCGTTGGCGCCGCCGATGATGTCGCCGCCGATGTAGTTGGCGTTGTAAGCCTGCAGTTCGGCGGTGCTCTTGCTGACGGTGGCGATGACGCGATCACGGAACCCGGGCGCGAACCGCTCGATCTGCCCGACAACCGCTGCGGTGGCGTCGCCGGTATAGCCAAACGGCACATGGGCGTAGGACCAGATCGGGTTGATTCTGCCGGCCGAACGCGAGGGGTCTGCCAGGTATTGCTGCCCGACGAGGGTGAAGGGCCGCTCTGCCATCCGGCCGTCTGCGCGTTGCCGTTCAGTGTGGGCGATCTCCGCGAAGCTGCCGCCCAGATGGACCATGCCCGCGCGACCGCAGTCGGGGTTGGTCCACGGAATATGGCCCTCGATCGCGAAGTCGACCTTGAACGCCGACGAGCCCTCGCGGTAGCGCCGATAGGACCGCTTGATCCGCGCGGGCATGACGTCGCCGTAGATCGCCACAGCCGCGGACGGGGTCAGGTCGAGCATCACGATGTCGGCGTCGGGGATGTCGCTGCGGCTGGTGACGGTGACGCCGGTGCTGATCGCGCCGCCGTGCGCGCGCAGCGCGGTGGCCAGCGCAGCGATGATCGACCCCGACCCGCCCTCGGCGACTGCCCAGCCGAACCGGTGTCCGCTGGCCAGGAAAATCAGTCCCAACGCCCCGGTCAGTGGCCGGTCCAGTCGGGTGAACATGTGCGCGGCCGCACCCCCGTACAACGCGCGCGCCCGCTCGGTGCGAAACCACCGGGTCACCACCGTGGCGGGCAATACCGCGCGGGGCCCGAAGGCGGCAAGCCGAATGAGGTGGCGCGGAACATGCAAGACCGGCCGCAACAGGTCCCGGCCCAGCTCGTCGAAACCCGCGGCGAGGTCGCCCACCGCGAGCCGCCACCGGCGGCCGTCGGAGCCCATGCCGGCCGCGGTCTTTTCGATCGATTGATACAGCACACCGGCGGTGCCGTCGTCCAGCGGATGCCCACAATCGATCTCCGGCCACTTCCAGGACAGGCCGTAGCGGCCCAGGTCGATTTCCCTCCAGAACGTTGAGCCCACTCCCAGGGGATGAGCCGCCGAGCAGTAATCGTGGATAAGGCCGCGCACGGTCAGCTCCCCTGACCGCGCACCTCCCCCGATGGATTCCGCGGCCTCCAGCACTTGCACGTTGAAACCGTTGCGCGCCAGCTGGATTGCGGCGGCCAAACCGTTGGGTCCGGCACCGACGACGACCGCGGAGGTCATGAGCGGCGCTCCTCATCGCTCCGCTCTGCATCGTCGCCGGCGCGCGTCATCGCGGAGCAGCTGTACGACCAGTGATGACGTGCACCGGGAACTCGTCATCGGGCTCTGGCCACGGCTGGCGGGCCAGCATGTCCTTGACGGTGACGTAGCCTTCCTCAATCAGGCCGGTCTTGGCGTCAACGATGCGATACCACTGCTTTTGTATATGGATCGGCTGGCCTTCGAGAATGATGACCCGGACGTCACCCTCGTCGAACTGGCAACGCCGCTGCACCGCGTCCACGAGCTGCTCGTTGTGCAGGTGGCCTTCGCCGAAGTTCCAACCGATCAGCGCCCCGGCGACGGTTTCGCCCTCGCGCAGTTTGTAGTCCGCCTCGTTCGCTTCTTCTCCCAGGGCGCGGGGTACTAGTCCGTTCAGCGCCCGGCCGTGGACGTGCATGGACCGGAACGCTCGAACCTTGTCGCTCACGATCTCGGCAGTCGCCGGGTCGTAGAGCTTGGCCAGTTGGTTGGCGGTCAGCGCCGAGCTTTTGATGACCTCCGCGTCCAGCTTTTCCTCGGCGCCCGCGCGGAAGCACCACACACTCGATGCCCAGTTGCCGGCGTAGTAGCGCATCGCGGGCAAAAACGAAATCTGTTGCGGGAACATATTTCCCACTATTGGAACGACAAGCAGAGCCGCCAGCAGGAAGGCCAGCAGCAGCGGTGAATTGAGGTCGTAGATGGTGATGCCGCCGTAATGCCCAAACAGGTAGAACAGCGAGAAGATGAAGAACACGTTCCACTCCAACGGGACTCCCATCGGGAGATTGGAAATGATGTTGAGGTGGAAGATCACCATGAACCCGATCAGCCACCACCGCCACGGATGATTGTCGCCGGCGAAAACCAGCACCGCCGGCACGATGAATTCCGCGGTTGTCCCCCCGACGTGGGCCATGAGCTTCGGGATCCAGGAGGGCCGCAAGTCGTCAACCGAGTCGCGGTAGAGCCTGCGCTTCAGCCAGTTGAAGGGCTTACCGCGCAGCAGCGCGTTATTGCTCATCATCACCGCGACCACGTAGGGGAAATGGTGGTTGAGCTTTGATGTCGCCGCACCCCACCACAGTCCGAGCATGATGATCTTGAAGGCGGCGATCTGATCGGTGAACGGGAACAAGAACACCAGGAGTTTCAGCCAGTAGTGCTCGCCGCGGGCGGCCAGGAAGATGGTCTTGTCACGCAGACCCAGCAGTGCCAGAGCGACGATCGTCGGCACCACCAGAATTGGATCGATCAGACCGACGTCGCTGGTGCCGGTGACCGGCCCGCCATGGCCGGGTGACAGTAGCGCCCAGACGCCGGTGGCCAGCATGATGGCGTAGAGGCCGACGTCGACGATGGTGCGGGTATCGCCTTTAGTGAAGGGAACCTCGTCGGGCCATGGCGGAAGCCGAATCGTCTTGGGCCGCAACCAGTATAGGAACCCGCCGATCGGCGGCCAGAATCGCGCGGTGAGGGGGCCGGACCCACAGCCCAAACCCAAGACCTCGAACAGCAGGGTGAAGATGACGAGCTTCTGGTACACGATCGGCTGGGTCCACCAGGTCGCGATGTGACCGAGCCCGCCCAATCCCGGGGTCAGCGAGATGACCGCCGCGGCGCCTGCAACGTACGCAGCCATCTTGAGCACGTAGAGCAGATACATCGCCGACGGAGTGCCGATGCCGTTCTCCACCCAGTGGCGAGTCACCACTTGCAGCCTTGAAGCCGCTGGCAGGGTGGGCCACGCGTCGTGGTCGACGTCGGGAAGCTCCGGCGTGATGAATCCCATGATGCCCCCGCTCCGGGTGTGAAACCAGT
>JAFAID010000374.1 GCA_019236925.1 Mycobacterium sp.
GGCGGCAGCGCACCAGCCACCACCCGGCCGTCGACAACCACGCCGTCATCAACCGCACCTGCCCCGACAACCACACCGTCGTCGACCCTGCCGACCACGACGGTCCCTCCGCCCGAGACGACGACGGTGGAGCCCGTGCCACCCGAGACCACCCAACCCTGGACACAGCAGCAACGTCCCCATCGGCATTGGTGGAACGGCAACATACCCCAGCTACCCGGGTTGCCCCCGATTCACGTGCCGGGCTACAACCCTTAGACGTCTGGACACCCCGGCTGGGCCAGCAAGGTTAGGGCAGCCTTTGTCGCGGGCAATATGCCAAAGATGTCACTATGAGCAGGCCTACGCAGCTTGAGCAGGTGCAGTAGTTAAGTTACCAGCTAGTAACATGGGTTAAGTTACCGACCAGTAGCCCAGACTTGGGGAGACGCTCCGTGCAGACGCAGACGTTGATCAGATTGGTTGTTGGACTGAGCCTGACGGCGATCGTCGCCTTCTTCGCCTTGCGCCGGGTCCTGTGGCTGGTCAAACTCGTGCTTTGCGGTCAGCCGGCCAGCGGGCGCACCGACGACATGGGCACCCGGATCTGGACGCAGATCGTCGAGGTGTTCGGCCAGCGCCGGTTGCTGAAATGGTCGATCCCCGGTGTGGCGCACTTCCTCACCATGTGGGGCTTCTTCATCCTCATCACGGTCTACATCGAGGCATACGGCACCCTGTTCCAGCCCAACTTCCACATCCCGATCGTCGGCCGATGGGACGCGCTGGGCTTCCTGCAGGACTTCATCGCCCTGGGCGTTTTAGTCGGCATCACGACGTTCGCCATCATCCGGTTGCGCTCCGAACCGAAGGAATACGGCCGCTCGTCGCGGTTCTACGGCTCACACACCGGCGGCGCATGGCTGATTCTGTTCATGATCTCGCTGGTCATCATCACCTACGCGATCTTCCGCGGTGCCGCCGTCAACACCGGAAACTTCCCATACGGTTCGGGCGCGTTCTTCTCCCACGCCATGGGCTCGCTCATGCATCCACTGGGCGCAACGGCCAATGAATGGATCGAGACGTTCGCATTGCTGGCTCACATCAGCGTGGCGCTTGTGTTCTTGATCATCGTGCTGCACTCCAAGCACCTGCACATCTTCCTGGCGCCGATCAACGTCACGTTCAAGCGGCTGCCCGACGGGTTGGGCCAACTGCTTCCGCTCGAGGCCGACGGGAAGCCGATCGACTTCGAAAACCCGCCGGACGATGCGGAATTCGGCCGCGGCAAGATCGAAGACTTCACCTGGAAAGGCATGCTCGACTTCGCGACCTGCACCGAATGCGGGCGCTGCCAGTCGCAATGCCCGGCCTGGAACACCGGCAAGCCACTCTCGCCCAAGCTCGTCATCATGGACTTGCGCGACCACTGGATGGCCAAGGCGCCCTACCTGCTCGGTGAGAAGACCGCCGACCCGATGGAGGGGCTCGACCTCGAGACGGTCAAAGAAGAGGGCCACCATGTGCCCGAATCGGGATTCGGGCGGGTACCCGGACACGGGCCCGAGCAGGCCGCCCGTCCGCTGGTCGGCACCGCCGAGCAGGGTGGGGTGATCGACCCCGACGTGCTGTGGTCCTGTGTGAACTGCGGTGCGTGCGTCGAGCAATGCCCCGTTGACATCGAGCACATCGACCACATCGTCGACATGCGCCGCTACCAGGTGATGATGGAGTCCGAGTTCCCGTCCGAGCTCTCGGTGCTGTTCAAAAACCTTGAGACCAAAGCGAACCCGTGGGGCCAGAACGCCTCCGACCGGACCAACTGGATCAACGAGGTCGACTTCGACGTCCCGGTGTACGGCGAAGACGTCGACAGCTTCGACGGCTACGAATACCTGTTCTGGGTGGGCTGCGCGGGTGCCTATGACGACAAAGCCAAGAAGACCACCAAGGCGGTCGCCGAACTGTTGGCGATCGCCGGGGTGAAGTATTTGGTGCTGGGCACCGGCGAAACCTGCAACGGCGACTCGGCTCGTCGCTCGGGTAACGAGTTCTTGTTCCAGCAGCTCGCCCAGCAGGCCGTCGAGACACTGGACGGACTGTTCGAAGGGGTGGAGACCGTCGACCGCAAGATCGTGGTCACCTGCCCGCACTGCTTCAACACCCTCGGCCGCGAGTACCGCCAGCTGGGCGCCAACTACTCCGTGCTGCACCACACCCAGCTGCTCAACCGGCTGGTGCGCGACAAGAAGCTGGTGCCGGTGAGCCCGGTTTCCGAAGACATCACCTATCACGACCCGTGTTTCCTGGGCCGGCACAACAAGGTCTACGAGGCGCCGCGCGAGCTGATCGGGGCCGCCGGCGCGAAGCTGACCGAAATGCCGCGGCACGCCGACCGCAGCTTCTGCTGCGGCGCCGGTGGCGCACGGATGTGGATGGAAGAGCACATCGGCAAGCGGATCAACCACGAACGCGTCGACGAGGCACTGGCCACCGGGGCGACCACCGTGGCCACCGCATGCCCGTTCTGCCGGGTGATGGTCACCGACGGCGTCAACGACCGCCAGGAAGCCGCCGGACGCGAGGGCGTCGACGTGCGCGACGTGGCGCAGCTGCTGCTCGAGTCGCTCGATCGCAGCACGATCACGCTGCCGGAGAAGGGCTCGGCCGCTAAGCAAGCCGCAAACCATGCGGAGAAGGCCGCTCCCAAGGCGTCGGCCGCAACCGCGGCCGCCCCGGCGAAGGAAACCACCGAACCGGAAGCGGCTGCGCCGACACCGGAGAAGGCCACCAAGGCCGTCACCGGACTGGGTATCTCCGGCGGCGCCAAGCGGCCCGGGGCCAAAAAGGCAGCAGCGCCAACGCAATCCGCGTCGGCACCGGCCGCAGCGCCTGAAGAAAAGGCTCCTGCCGCGCCGGTCAAGGGGCTGGGCATTGCCGGCGGCGCCAAGCGGCCCGGGGCCAAAAAGGCAGCAGCGCCAACGCAATCCGCGTCGGCACCGGCCGCAGCGCCTGAAGAAAAGGCCGAACCCGCGGCGGCCCCGGAAGCCAAGGCACCGGCGGCCCCCGTCAAAGGTTTGGGCATCGCGGCCGGAGCCAAACGACCGGGTGCCAAAAAGGCCGCTCCCGCTGCGCAACCCGCTGCCCCGGCGCCAGAGCCTGAATCGAAGCCCGAGCCGCCATCACAGGGCGAACCGGAGTCTAAACCGGCGTCTGCGGGCGAAGATGGCGAGACCAAAGCGCCGTCGGCGCCGGTTAAAGGTTTGGGCATCGCCCGGGGTGCCCGTCCACCCGGAAAGCGCTGATCAGGCGGATTTCTGCGTTAATAATTAGACAACCATGGCACTATATTTGCGTGACTACGCATCAGCTGCCCTGGCATACCACGGGTCATCAGCCGCGGCAGCGCACGTTCGCGCAGTCCTCGAAGCTGCAGGATGTGCTCTATGAGATCCGCGGCCCGGTGCATGATCACGCTGCGCGACTGGAGTCCGAAGGGCACCGCATCCTCAAGCTGAACATCGGCAACCCGGCGCCGTTCGGCTTCGAAGCGCCCGACGTGATCATGCGTGACATGATCCAGGCACTGCCGTATGCGCAGGGCTACTCGGACTCCAAGGGCATCCTGTCGGCACGTCGCGCGGTGGTCACCCGCTACGAACTCGTCGACGGCTTCCCACGATTCGACGTCGATGACGTGTATCTGGGCAACGGGGTCTCGGAGCTGATCACGTTGACACTGCAAGCGCTGCTGGACAACGGCGATCAGGTGTTGATCCCCGCACCCGATTATCCGCTGTGGACGGCGTCGACCTCGCTTGCCGGCGGCACACCGGTGCATTACCTGTGCGACGAAACACAAGGCTGGCAGCCTGATATCGCCGACCTGGAGTCGAAGATCACCGAGCGCACCAAGGCGCTGGTCGTCATCAACCCGAACAATCCGACCGGCGCGGTCTACGGTCGCGAAATACTCTCGCAGATGGCCGATCTGGCCCGCAAACATCAGTTACTGCTGCTCGCCGACGAGATCTACGACAAGATCCTCTACGACGATGCCAAGCACATCAGCATGGCCTCGCTCGCACCAGACGTGTTGTGTCTGACCTTTAATGGTCTGTCCAAGGCCTACCGCGTTGCGGGATACCGGGCCGGCTGGCTGGCCATCACCGGGCCGAAGGACCACGCGAGTAGTTTCATCGAAGGCATTCACCTACTGGCGAATATGCGGTTGTGTCCGAATGTACCTGCGCAGCATGCGATCCAGGTCGCCCTCGGCGGTCACCAAAGCATCGACGACCTCGTGCTGCCGGGTGGGCGACTGCGCGAACAAAGGGACGTGGCCTGGTCCAAGCTGAACGAGATCCCCGGGGTGTCCTGCGTCAAACCCGCTGGTGCGCTTTACACATTCCCTCGGCTGGATCCCGAGGTGCACGAGATCGAAGACGACGAGCAACTTGTCTTGGATCTGCTGCTGTCGGAGAAGATCCTCGTCACTCAGGGGACCGGATTCAATTGGCCGGCACCGGATCACCTGCGGATCGTGACGCTGCCGTGGTCGCGCGACCTTGCGCACGCCATCGAACGGTTGGGCAACTTCCTGGCCAGCTACCGCCAGTAACACACGCCCGCTGCTCGGCCACCATGAACTAAGGCGGTTGGCAGAACGGAGACATGAGAATGCCAGGTCTGGCCGCGATCGCGTTGGGGTCGGCTCCGGTCTTCGGTGGGGCACTTCTTGCGGCCGCCGCAGGCCAATTCGTGAGCACCGACTTCAGGGCCGGAATCAAAGAGGACATGGAGCTACTCGAGCGACTGCCGGAAGATGAGACGGACCGCCGCGCCGCACTACGGCGCAGTATTGCGGACCGCATCGACGATCTGGTTGTCGCCAATGAAAAACGCCGCCAACTGCGAGCCGCCGCGATCGTCTACCAGGGCAACTGGCGAGACGTCGTGTTGTTTTTGTGCACCGTCCTGTTCGCGGTGGTCTGGTGGGACGTTGACCATGGCAGGAAAAACTGGCTTCCGCTGTTTATCGTCCTGATTCTCGCGTCGGTCATCGCCGCGGGCTACGCCCTCCGGGGCGTTCGCACAAGCATCGTCACACTGATACGCCGCGACAGGGGTGTTCCGCGTCAGTAGCACACGCGGTGGTCACGCGGTGTCCTCATAGCCGTCGGATGCGGGCATCGCGGCTCACGCCGACGTCAGCGCCGTTCCAGCAGCCCCAGCAGGTAGCTCCCGTAGCCCGACTTGAGTAGTGCCTTAGCGCGCCGGGCGAGCTGGTCGTCGTCGATGAAGCCCATCCGCCAGGCCACTTCTTCGGGAATGCTGACTTTCAGGCCCTGCCGACGTTCCAGGGTGCGGACATAGTCGCTGGCATCGAGCAGTGAGTCGAACGTTCCGGTGTCCAGCCAGGCTGTGCCACGGGCGAGCACCTCGACTCTCAGCCGACCCTGGTTGAGGTAGGTCCGGTTGATGTCCGTGATCTCGTATTCGCCGCGCGCCGACGGTCGCAGGCCCCGGGCGATCTCGATCACGTCGTTGTCGTAGAAGTACAGGCCAGGCACCGCGTATTGCGATTTCGGCGTTTCCGGTTTTTCTTCGATCGACAGCGCGAGGCCGTCTGGGCTGAATTCGACGACACCATACGCCGACGGGTTGGCGACCCAGTAGGCGAAAATTGCTCCGCCACTGATTGATTGAAAGCGTCGCAGATTAGTACCCAGGCCCGGACCGTGGAAGATGTTGTCGCCCAATGCCAAAGCCACCGGGCCGCTGCCGATGTGGTCTGCGCCGATGAGGAAGGCCTGAGCCAGACCCTCAGGACGATGTTGCACCGCATAGCTGATGTTGATGCCGAAATCCGTGCCGTCGCCGAGCACTCGTTGAAAGGCCGGCGCGTCGTCGGCAGTACTGATCACCTGGATGTCGCGGATGCCGGCCAGCATCAACGTGGTCAGCGGGTAGTAGATCATCGGTTTGTCGAATACGGGGAGCAGCTGCTTGCTCACGCCCATGGTGATCGGATACAGGCGCGTGCCCGAGCCGCCGGCCAAGATGATCCCGCGCATGTCTCTACTCCTCAGTCGACTAGGTCGCCGTTGGTCAGCTCGGTCGCTGCTAACGCAGACGCGAGGTCGTCGTGACGGAACACCGAAGTGACGTGGTCATGGACTACACGAAACGCTGACGCGACCGTGACGTTGGCACCGGCATCGTCGGCATCTCCGATCTTCTCTTCGACGACCACGACGCCGTCATGGACGTATATTCTGCCCACCTCGACTTTTCGCGCGCGAGCGACCGCCCAATCTCGCAGCGCGTCGTGGCCTTGCGCGGCGCCGTGAGGGTCACCGACTTCGATGTCATCGCTGGACAGGGCCAGCAAGGTGTCGATGTCGGAGGCACTCAAAGCGTCGTGCCAGGCCAGTACGGTGGCGATCTCCGATGTGGTCATGATGTGAAAGGTACATTGTGCGCCGCGGCTAGAACGGCGTGTGGTCGAGCCACTTCTGCCATATCGCGGTGTCGCCGAACACCGTGATATCGGTGTCGGCGACCGGAACTCGCCGCACGACTGCCAGCAGCAGGTCGACGGCACCGCCGCGCAGCGCCACCGCACCCTTGTCGTGACCGTGTGACCATGTGATGCGGTCGCCGTCGGCGCGGATGGTCCATTCACCGGCAACCCCCAGACCGGGATCGGTGGCGTGCAGATGGACGGTTTGGCCGTTTTCCAGCGGGAGCGGGGAGTCGCCGTGTTCGGCCTGCGCCGCGACCCGCTCGAGCCACTCGCCGATGCCATCGGCTGCCAGCTCGGGTGTGAGCGCATACTCGAGCCCCAGCGCCAGCACGGCGTCGGCCCGATGCACGGTCGCCTCGTGCAGCCGGCGCCGCACCCACCAGTAGGCCGGCCGCGAGCCCAGAAACGTCCATACCGGGGTTTCCTCCCCCACTTGTTCGACGGCGTCGATCAACCGGTGCGCGCCGCCGTGCAGCCACGCGATTGCCTCGTCGGGATCGGGTGGTGGCTTGCCCTGGTCGACTGTGCGGGGGTCGAGGTAGTGGTCGACCCGCTCGGCGACGATCTGCGCTGCCCAACGGTCACCGCGACCGACATGACGGAACAACTGGGAAAGGCTCCAGCCGGGACAGGTCGGCACCGGGGTGGACGGGTCGGCGCTACGGATCACCTCGCCGAAGGCGCGATTTTGTTCCAGCAGTGCTTCGGCGTAGTCCACGCCGTCAGGCTACGCGCCGTCCCAAACAGTGCACGCGCCAGCCGGCTTGCTGCCACCGTTGCACGTCAAGGCAGTTGCGGCCGTCAACGACGACGCGTGAGCGCACCCGGTCGGCAAGCAGGTCGGGGTCGAGGTCGACGAACTCTTTCCACTCGGTGAGTACCAACACCGCGTCGGCGCGGTCGCAGGCTTCCTCCACCGAGACCGGGTAATTCAGCGTGGGAAAAAGCCGTTTGGCGTTCTCCAACGCTTGGGGGTCGTAGACGTTGACCGCCGCACCGTTGAGCTGTAGCTGGCCGGCGACATTGAGCGCCGGTGAGTCGCGCACGTCGTCGGACTCGGGCTTGAACGCGGCGCCAAGCACGGCGATGTTGGCCCCCAGCAGCGATCCACCGCAGGCGGTGGTGGCAAGTTCGACCATGCGGGTGCGCCGACGCATGTTGATGTTGTCGACTTCCCGCAGGAACGTCAATGCCTGGTCGGCACCCAGTTCACCGGCGCGAGCCATGAACGCGCGGATGTCCTTGGGCAGGCAGCCGCCGCCGAAACCCAAGCCGGCGTTGAGGAATCGGCGCCCGATCCGCGGGTCATGCCCAAGTGCGTCGGCCAGTAGGACGACATCGGCACCGGCGGCTTCGCATACCTCGGAGATCGCGTTGATGAACGAGATCTTGGTTGCCAGAAAGGCGTTGGCGGAGACCTTGACCAGCTCCGCGGTCTGCAGGTCGGTCACCAGGAACGGAACCCCGGCGTCCAGCATCGGTGCGTACAGCTCACGGATCGCCGCCTCGGCACGCGTCGAACCATCCTGTACGCCAAGCACAATGCGATCGGGCCGCAAGGTGTCCTGTACGGCGAAACCCTCCCGGAGGAACTCCGGGTTCCACGCCAATTCCACGTCGACGCCAGGCCGTGCAGCCGCGCGCGCCCGTTGGACAAGCTCGGCGGCGGTCCCGACAGGAACCGTGGACTTGCCGACGATCACCGCGGATCGAGTCAGACGCGGTGCAAGCGTGTCGATTACGGCGTTTACGTGGCTTATGTCGGCCCCGTATTCGCCCCTCTTCTGCGGAGTGCCGACCCCGAGGAAATGAACGTCGGCGAACTCGGCAGCGAGGTCATAGTCGATGGTGAACCGAAGTCGGCCGGCTGCGATGTTGTCGCGCAACATCTTTCGCAGGCCCGGCTCGTAAAACGGAACGTCGCCGGCAGCAAGTTTGGCGATCTTACCTGGATCGATGTCGACGCCGACGACCTCGTGTCCCAACTCGGCCATCCCGGCGGCATGGGTGGCACCAAGATAGCCCGTACCGAAGACGGAGCACCTCATACACCCGTGTGTAAGTTGCCGCAATGAGCTAATTGCATCGCTTTTCTGAGCGACGGGCAAACGTCAGGTGACAGTTTGCTGTCGGCGGCTTAGAAACGCAGGCCAGGGATACCGAATCCGCGGCCGAAGCCGCCGTGGCCGCCACCGAAGCCACCGTGGCCGCCGCCGGGGTATCCACCACCACCGGGGTATCCGCCGTGGCTGGGGTTCCATGGCCCGGACGGGGGTCCCTGCTGGGGCGGACTCAGGATCGGCGGCAGCGGAATTGGAATCGGAACCGGGACGGGAGCTACGGGTGCCGGCGCTGGGGCCGGTGCAGCGGGCGCCGGTACCGGGGCCGGGGCGGGCGCTGCCGGTTCTGGGGCCGGAGCAGCAGGCGCCGGAGCCGGGGCAGCTGGGGCCGGAGCCGGCGCCGGAACAGCAGCGGGAGCTGGAGCTGCGGGCGCGGCGGGGGCCGGCTTCGCCGGTGCGACCGCTGTGTGGCCCGGTTGGGGCCGGACGGCTGCCGTCGGCCGCATACTGATCGCCAGCGCGACCACGAGCGCCGCAGCGCCTACTACGAAGATCGCGGCAACCGCGCTGACCACTAAGACCAGCGGCCTGCGGCCACCGTCTTGTGGAATAGCGGTAGTGACGCCGGTGTAGCTGCCGGTCGGGAGACCTTCCTCGCCTGCGAGTGCGGTGTAGGCTTCGGCGTCCTCGTCGGTAACCGCGCTGTAGGCCAGAGCTTGCTCGCCGGACGCACCGTCGACGCCAACGTCGAAATACCCGGGAGCGACTGCGTACGGATCTATCGCACCGGTGGCGGGATCCTGCGCATAGGCCAGCGCGGCGGTCGACGAGGAGAACAGCGGTGCATTGGCCGAGGCCAATGCGGCACCCCGAGCCAGCGCTGTCTCCGGCTCCTCGGGCGCATTCACCGTCAGCGCCGTTGCCGCCTCCAACTGCGCCTTGATCGGGGCGATGTCGACCCCGGAGCCGACGACAAACAGGCCATCCGGACGGGTCTCCAGCGCCTCGGCACCCGACGCCATCGCTGACAGCTCGGCGATCGGGTCACTGCCGGGGGACAGCTGCTGGCGGTGCACGTCGGTAATCGACCCGTCGGCACTGTTGACCAGGGCCAGCGTCGCGGTGTCGGGCTCGACGAACAGTAGGCCGGTCTGCGCATAGCCGACGGAGTTGCCGACGACTTGCGCCAGCGCCGCAGCGGCCAAAAACGACGACACCAGCATCACGTTCTCGACCTTGCGTGCCGACAGCGCGTCACGCAGCGCAGCGGCCTCAACCGGATCCGTCCAGGTCACACCGGTCGACCGCAATTGGTAGCCACTCTCGGCGGCACCTTCTTGGGTCCCCAGGATCGCTGCGACCACCTGGTCGGCTGCGCTCACGGTTGGCGCGTCGGCCGTGTTGACCTCGAAGCCCTCCTCATCCACCATGACGCCGTCGGCGTTTTCGCCTTCAACGAGAACCATGCGGACCGCAGTGGGTGCCATCGACACCCCAAGTACGGTGTCCACTACTCCTCCAAAGCTGTTCGCTCACTGACCGGGCTCCCCGGGAACTGATCACCGTGCCGAGCCAGCGGCTACGGGATTGCCGAGCTTCCTCACACGCTGGCAGCAGCGCCACAGACCGTTCCCCCGGTATTTGCCTCTACGACAGTACCGATGCCCGGACCCGGAGGCCACGGGTTGACCACACGATCGCCCACACTTACTTGCGGCCGTGACCGAAGCCGCCGCCGTGGTGGCCCCAACCCCCGCCACCGTGGCCCCAGCCTCCGCCGCCGTGACCCCAGCCACCCTCGTCGTGATCGCCATGGCCCCAGCCGCCACCACCATGGTCGCCGCCCCACGGGCTTTCCGGCGGACCCAGCGGCGGCCCGAAGATTCGCGGAAGGATCGGCGGTATGAGCGGCGGTGGTGCCGCCGGGACCGGAAGCGGCATTGGCGCGGGTATCGGAGCAGGAGCCCGAACGGGAGCAGGCACTGGAGCAGCTGCGCGGACCGGAGCCGGCGCCACCACCGGAGCCGGCGCCGGGACGGGGGCTGGTGCGGGTTGCACCGGCACCAGCGCATTGGGCGCCGGGGCCGGGACATGCCTGGGCGCCACCACATTTTGACTGAGGCTGGGCCGCGAGCCGACCGACGGCCGGATGCTGAACGCCAGCGAAATCACCAGTGCCACAACGCCGACCGTAAAAATGAGCATGACGCTCATCGCCGCCAAGAACGGCGTCCGACTCGGCCGCTCGAGCGCTGCCATGGTGAAGTCGGGATACATGCCGGTCGTGAAATCTTCTTCCTCGTCTGCATCGCCGACGGCGTCGGGACCCTCTTCGGTGTAGATAGCGGCCGAGTCGTCTGCAACGGCGCTGTAGGCGAACGCATTGGCACCGGGCTCGGCGTCCGCGGCGGACTCAGCGACGGCCAGATACCCCGGCGCGAGCGCATGCTGGCTCACCGAACCGGTGCCGGGATCCAGCGCGTAGGCCAGCGCATCGGTCGACCAGGCGAATAGTGGCGCGTGCGCCGACGCCAGCGCCGCTCCCCTGGCCAGCGCTAAGTCGGGCCGCTCGGGCACGCTCAGCGGAAGCGACGTCGCCGCTTCCAACGCCGGCTGGATCAACGGCACGTCGACTCCCGAGCCCACCACCAACAAGCCCTCGGGGTGCTCTTCCAGCGTCTCAGCCGCAGAAACCAGCTCGACCAGCTTGGCTACCGCCTGATCGTCGTCGTCGGGCAGCAACTCACGACGTACATCAGCGATCGAGCCGTCGGTGGTGTCCACCACTGCCAACGTCGCCGAATCGGGCTCGATAAACAGCAGCGCGGTGCAGCCGTACCCGGTGATGCTGCCCATCGACTGAGCCAGCGCCGCCGCGGCCAAAAACGCCGACACCAGCACGACATTCTCGACCTTGCGGGCCGTCAACACGTCACGTAATTCGGCGGCTTCCTGCTGGTCACTCCAGGTCACGCCAGTCGACAACAGCTCATAGCCGGCTTCGCTGGCACCTTCCCGAGTGCCCAGAATTGCCGCTACTACCTGATCCGGCGCGCTGAAAGTTGCCGGGTCTTCGCCGTTGGCGATGCCGAAGTTTTCCTCATCGACGGTTACGCCGTCGGCGTTTTCCCCCTCAACCAGCACCATGCGGACCGTCGTGGGTGCCATCGACACACCAAGTACGGTGTCCACAACTCCTCCATGTTGTTTGCTAGCTGTCCACGGACGGTAGCGGGCAGCGCGACAAACCGGGCTCCCCACCACAAGATTGATCGCCGCACCAGGGTGCGGCGTTACCGCTAACTAAGTTAGCTGGGCTATATGAAGTTCTCGTCAGGGAATGGTCGCCCCCGCTGACCCTTCATACGCCGACATTACCCCGCGACTGCGATGGCGGCCGACTTAGCGGTGCCCGCCACCCCCGCCGCTGTGGCCACCACCACCGCCGAAGCCGCCGCCTCCGCCAAAACCGCCGAAGCCGCCGCCGCCACCGCCGAAGCCACCAAAGCCACCGAAGCCGTGGCTACCCCCACCAAAGCCGCCGAAGCCGTGGTCGCCTCCACCGAAGCCGCCCGGATTTCCGTCATCCCCGTGGTTGCCACCGAAACCGCCGAATCCGTGGCCGCCGCCCACGTCATCAGAGTTGAGCCACGGTCCATGCGCCGGCGGAGCTTCGGGAGCTGGCATCGCCGGAGCGTCCGGAGCCCCCA
>JAFAID010000405.1 GCA_019236925.1 Mycobacterium sp.
GGTGGTGGACGGACTCCGCGGCGATATAGGGCGCCGTCAACCAGAACGACAACGCGACACCGCGCTGAGCGCGCCGTTCGGCCGTCTCGTGCAATGTGCGCGAGCCGGAGAACCGCCAAGCCACCATCGCACTGGCCAGCGCCTCGGGCAGGCTGCCTAAGGCCCACCCGGTCAGCGCGATCGACCCGACCGCCAGACCTTGCCACAGCCCGATCACACCCTCGGCCAGCATCGCGGCCATGCTGACCCAGGCCAGCGCCCACGCCCACCGCGCCCGACGGTGCCAGGCCGCATCCCGCGGCGCCGCGGGGACGGAATCTGCGCAGCACTGCTCGTCCGCGAGTCCGGCGGGAATGCCCGTCGGGCGCGAGATGGTCATCAGGCGATGTTAAAGGCAACCGCAAAAGCACGCAGTGGCCGACACCCGTTCTCTCGAGATCATCAGCGTTCATTCAGGCTCGGCAAGCCTGCATTGCCAGAAGCCGACGTCGTGCCAGGCGCCCAGCTTGTAACCGGCCTCGACCAGCTGTCCGACCCGGATGAACCCGTGCCGTTCGTGCAGCCGGACGCTCGGCTCGTTGGGCAGGGCGATCACCGCCACGACGCTGTGGAACCCTTGGCGGCGCAGCCGCGCGAGCAGCTCGGTGTACAAAGCGTCGCCCGCCCCGCGACGCTGGCTCGACGGATCGACGTAGACGGTGGCCTCGGCGGTCCATTGATAGGCGGCCCGTCCGTGAAACGGCACCGCATATGCGACACCGACCACGCGGTCGTCGGTGGCTACCAGCCAGGGAAACGGCGAGTGCAACCGCCTCCAGTCGTCACGCCACTCATCGACGCTCTGTGGTTCGGTCCGGAAATTGACGAACGAGTTTTCGATGAAGTAGTTGATGATCTTGCAGACCTCTGCCAGGTCATCCTCAGTGGCGAGCCTGACCCGCAACCCCGATCGCTGGCTCACGAACGCTCAACCACGTCTACCGCGGTATAAGTCGATGTCTTTGTCTTCTAGCCATTGGGCCAGCTCTCTGCCCTTTGCGGTGAGCGACAGCCACGCCGAGAACATCCATCTCTCAGGATCGTCGTAGTGCTTGACGTAGACGTGCGAAATCTTGTGGATCGAATGATCGAGCGACCTCTTTAATGCGACGAAGCGATCACCCCTCTCGCCCAGAGTCCCCAGCCTGAACAGTCCGTCACTCACCACGGCGCGAATGAGTTCCAGGGTTTCGTTTTGCACGTCCGACGGTGATGCCGACGGATTCCGATGTCTGACATGCCAATCCACGGCGTTGAGATCGATCGGCTTGCCCAGTGCCTCCAGCAACAGCCCGTTGCGCATCCGATCGCCTACGGTGCTCATCCCCCATACCGTACTGGTCAGGCCAGTTAGCCGGTAGGACCGGCAGACCCTGTCTACGAGGCCCGGCGCCGTGACATTAACGTGCTCATATGGTGGATTTTGCTCTGCGCTCGTGTGGATTGCGTGGGCACGCGACTTTTGCTCCTGATGAGCCGGAACTTCGCGAGCGGTTGAAGGCCGAGACTCCCGCCGGCGAAGCGTGGCGGTGTCTGCGCTGCGAGACGTTCGTGGTGGGCCCGCCCCGTCGCAGCGGGCCGGCCAATACCGCGCCGGAGATCCCACGCGGGCGAATGCTGCGGGATCGGACGTTGATGCGAGCGCTTGCCGTGGAACGCGCGCTTCGCTGCCTGATCTTCTCGGCGGTGGCTGCCGGCGTGTTCAAGGTCAACGGGTCACGCGAGCGGTTGCGCAACGCGTTCGAGCAAGACCTGCCGTACCTTAAGCCGTTGGCCAACCAGATCGGATGGAATCCGGACAACTCCAAGATCATTCACTACATCGCGCACGCATTCGCGTTGTCCTCATCGACGTTGACGTGGATCGGCGTGGGCCTTTCCGCCTACGCGGCGATCGAGCTCGTCGAAGCCGTCGGGTTGTGGCTGATGAAACGGTGGGGTGAATACTTCGCGGTGATCGCGACCAGCGTCTTCCTTCCGCTGGAAATCTACGAGCTAACCGAGAAGATCACCGCTCTTCGGCTTATTGCGCTCGTTATCAACATTGTTGCCGTGGTCTGGCTGCTGTGGAGCAAACGACTGTTCGGGTTGAACGGCGGCGGCAAGGCTTACCGGGAAGAACATGAAACAGAGAGTCTGTTGAGCGTCGAACGGGCGGGCCTGGCCGAAACCACCGCCAGCGCAACGTCGTAGTGTGGACGTGGATTAACTCCTCGCAGCCACGGAAGGGCCAAACGATGCCGCGTACCGACAACGACACTTGGGATCTGTCGACCAGCGTAGGGGCGACCGCCACCATGGTCGCCGCGGGCAGGGCCCGTGCCACCATCGCCGACCAGCCGGTGATCGAAGACCAATTCGCCCACTCGCTGGTGCAGGCGGTCGGCGTCGACTTCTTCACGCGCTGGGCGGCAGGCGAACTCGACCCGGCCGATGTGGACATCCCCGATCACCCGTGGGGCATGCAGCCGATGACCGATCTGCTGGCGGTGCGCACCCGCTTCATCGACCGGTTCGTGCACGACGCGGCGACGGCCGGCGTCCGCCAGGCGGTGATCTTGGCCTCCGGCCTCGATGCCCGCGGCTACCGACTGTCCTGGCCGTCGGACATGACGGTATTCGAGATCGACCAGCCGCAAGTCATCGAATTCAAGACGGCGACGCTGACCGCCCTGGGCGCCGAGCCGACGGTCGACTTGCGGGCCGTGCCAATCGACCTGCGCGACGATTGGCCCGCAGCGCTTCGGCAGGCCGGCTTCGACGCGGGGCGGCCCACCGCGTGGATCGCCGAGGGCCTACTGGCGTTCCTTCCTCCGGAGGCCCAGGATCGCTTGCTGGACAACATCACCACCCTCAGCGCAGACGGCAGCCGACTGGTCGCGGAAATCTTCCTGAACTCACCAGGATGGCTGCAGATCATCCACACCGCGGCGCAGAAGTGGTATGCGCATGGCCTGGACTCCCACATCGATGACCTGTGGTACGGCGGCGAGCGTCATGACGTCGCGGATTACCTGACCGAGCGCGGTTGGGACACCACGCGGACCCTGGCCGGGGAGCTGTTGACCGACGCTGGTTTGCCGGTGCCCAGGCGCGACGACGGTGAGGCTGAGAACTACTACTGCACCGCAACATTGGACGCACACTGATGACCGGCGGCCCCACGCCTCTCGACGGTTTTCGGGTGCTCGATTTCACCCAGAACGTGGCTGGGCCGCTGGCCGGACAGGTGCTCGCCGACTTGGGTGCGGAAGTCATCAAGGTGGAGGCGCCCGGCGGCGAGGCCGCACGGCACATCACCTCGGTCTTGCCGGGCCGTCCGTCGCTCGCGCCGTACTTTCTGCCCAACAACCGAGGCAAGAAGTCGGTGGCCCTGGACCTGACAACCGAGCAGGGCAAGGATCAAGTCCTGCGGCTCGCCGACACCGCGGACGTCATTCTCGAAGGCTTCCGCCCGGGCGTGATGGAGAAACTGGGCCTGGGCCCCAACGACTTACAACCACGCAACCCCAAACTGATCTATGCCCGCATATCGGCGTTCGGCGGCAACGGCCCGAACGGTGACCGGCCGGGAGTAGACCTGATGGTCGCGGCCGAGGCCGGGATGACGACCGGGATGCGCACACCGGAGGGCAAGCCGCAGATCATTCCGTTTCAGCTCGTCGACAACGCCACGGGACACGTGCTGGCCCAAGCGGTTCTGGCCGCGCTGCTCAATCGCGAGCGGCACGGGGTCGCCGACATCGTCCGCGTCGCCATGTACGACGTCGCCGTATCGCTGCAGGCCAACCAGCTCACCATGCACTTGAACCGGCGAAGCGAGCCTAAGTCTGCGCCAACTACCAAGCAGCGCAAGCGAGTTGGCTTCGCGACACAACCCTCCGACGCGTTTCGCGCCTCCGACGGGTATGTCGTCATCAGCGCGTACATCCCCAAACACTGGGAGCTGTTGTGCCAGACCATTGATCGCCCGGATCTTCTCGGCGACGAGCGGTTCGCTGACCAGCGTTCGCGGGCGATCAACTACGCCGAGTTAACCGACGAAC
>JAFAID010000429.1 GCA_019236925.1 Mycobacterium sp.
TCGGTGCGAAACACCGCTTTGCCGGGTTCGGTGCGCCAGATCAAGGTGGTCAGCGTCTCGCCGGGAAAGACCGGCTTGGTGAACCGCGCGTCGATTGACGTGATGGCGCTGGCGTCGCCGTTGCCGAGTTCGGCGATCAACGCTCGGCCGGAGAACCCGTAGGTGCACAGCCCATGCATGATCGGCTTGGGGAATCCGGCCAGTTCCTTGGCGAACCACGGGTCGCTGTGCAACGGATTGCGGTCGCCGGAGAGCCGGTAGATCAGCGGCTGATCCTCCCGGGTGGGCAAGGCGACCCGGGCGTCGGGCTCGCGGTCGGGGATTTCCGGCGCGGCCGGCCGCTGGCCGGGCTCTCCCCCGAAACCACCCTCGCCGCGGATCACCAACGTCGTGAGAGTCTCGGCGATCAGTGTGCCCGTGTCAGGATCGCTGCCGCGGCCGCGCAACATGATGATCGCGTTCTTGCCCTCGCCCTTGTCCTGGATGTCGGCCACCTCGGTCACCACTGACAGCTTGCCCGCGGCCGGCAGCGGCGCGTGCAACCGAATGCCCTGCGAGCCGTGCAAAAGCATGGCCCAGTTGAACGACCCGACCTTGCCGGCCGCGCCGAATGCCGGGCAGCAGATCACCGCATAGGTCGGCAGCACCTGCTGGTCGATGCCGTGGCTGTTCTCGGTGGTGAACGACAAATCCTCGGTTCCGGCGCCCACACCGAGCGCGTAGAGCAACGTGTCCCGGTCGGTCCATTCGAACAACATCGGCTCGGTCGTCGCGCCGACGGCTTTCGGGTCGATCGCCATGCGGGTCTCCTCTCGGTCGGATTCATCCGGCTATCCGTGGCAAACCTATGCAAACCCACCACAACGAAGCCGTCGACAAGGCAGGCTATCGCCATGCGCAACCGCACCATGATCTGGAAGGCTTTGGCCGCGCTCGTCGTAACGATAACCATCGGCGCCTGCTCGGGGACACCGCCCGTGCGCACCATTACGCTGACCCTGATCCGGCACGCCGAGTCCGAGGCCAACGCCGCCCAAGTCATCAACACCGACATTCCCGGCCCGAGCTTGACCGAGGCGGGCCGGGCGCAAGCCGAGCAACTGGCCCACCAGCTCTCCCGCAACAACTTCGACGCTGTCTACGCCTCCGACATGGCCCGTAGCGAGCAGACCGCTGCGCCGCTGGCGCAAGCACTGGGCAGGCACGTCGAGGTCCTGCCCGGTCTGCGGGAAATCGACGCCGGCAAATACAACGACACGTCGAACAAGAGAGAAGACCTGACGTATCTGCTCGCGCCGAAGGAGTGGCTCAACGGCGACCGCCAAGACGCGATCCCGGGCTCGATCAGCGGTAACGACTTCAACGACCAGTTCACGGCGGCCGTCCAAAAGATCTACGACAGCGGCGCCACCAAACCGGTCGCCTTCTCGCACAAGCAGTCGATCATGTTCTGGACCTTGATGAACGTGAAAAATCCCAAGGACAGCCTGGTGACCAGCCATCCCCTGTCCAACCTGGGCCGCGTGGTGGTCACCGGCAGCCCGGCGATGGGATGGACGTTGGTGGACTGGGACGGCATCCGCGACTTCAGCTACTGAGTCCGAAGGGCTCTGACGGTACGGTACTGGACAGTACTGCCCTTGCCGTTCTATGGTGAACGCTGTGACCCAGACTGCCGATCGGGCCGCGGAGCCGACACCGTGGTCGCCGCGGGAGACCGAACTGCTTGCGGTGACTTTGCAGCTCCTGCAAGAACATGGATATGACCGGTTGACGGTGGACGCCGTGGCGGCCACGGCCCGTGCCAGCAAGGCCACCGTGTACCGGCGCTGGCCATCGAAGGCCGAATTGGTTTTGGCCGCGTTCATCGAGGGCATCCGTCAGGTCGCCGTTCCACCCGATACCGGCACACTGCGAGGCGATTTGCTGCACATGGGTGAACTGATCTGCCAGCAGGGTCGGCAGCACGCCGGCACCATTCGCGCAGTGCTCGTCGAGGTGTCGCGCAACCCCGCACTCAACGACGTGATGCAGCAGCAGTTCATCGAGCAGCGAAAGGCCTTGATCAACCACATCCTCCGGCAGGCCGTTGACCGCGGTGAGATCGACCAAGCCGCCATCAACGACGAACTCTGGGACCTGCTGCCCCACTACCTGATCTTCCGGACCATCTTTCCGGGCCGGCCGCCGACCCGACAGACCGTACAAGCCCTCGTCGACGAGGTCATCATCCCCAGCCTGACCCGACCTGCCGGGTAAGTGGCCGGCCGAATGTGTACGGCATCGTCTCTTGTACTGTCCGGTCCGGTACCGTACTGTCAAGCCTGTCGGTCCGCGCTCGAGGGACAGCTGACGTCGCCCGGAGATCGTATACGCGGTAATCGAAAGGCTAACGGGTGAAAGGGATTTCACTTAGCAGCGTGGTCAGACGGTATTGGATGGTGCTGGTCGCCGCCATCGTCGTCGCGGCCGCCGGCTTCGGCGTCTTTCGGCTGCACGCCATCTTCGGCTCTCACCACAGCAGTTCAGCCGCCGAGGGCATCTCGAATGAGATCATCCCGTTCAACCCCAAGCAGGTGATCCTCGAAGTCTTCGGCGCCCCCGGATCCGTCGCGACCATCAACTATCTGGACGTCAATGCTCAGCCGCAGCAAGTCCTAGACGCTCCCCTGCCGTGGTCGTTCACGATCACGAGCACCGAGCCGGCGATCGTCGGCAACGTTGTGGCGCAGGGCAACGGCAACACCATCGGCTGCCGCATCACCGTCAACGGCGTCGTCAAAGACGAAAGGACCGTCAACGCAGTGAACGCCTATACCTTCTGCCTGGACAAATCCGGATGAGCAACCGAGACGTTCGGCGGCCTGCGGTGCCGCGCACCATCCGACGACTTGCGGTGCCGATCCTGCTGCTGTGGGTGGCGCTGGCCGCCCTCACGAATTCCACTGTCCCGCAACTGGAAGAGGTCGGACGAGTACATAACGTTGCGCAAAGCTCGCCCGACGCACCGTCACTTCAGGCGACTAAACATATCGGGAAGGTGTTCCGCGAGTTCGACACCGACAGCACGGCGATGGTCGTCCTGGAAGGCGACAAGCCGTTGGGCGCTGACGCGCATCGGTTTTACGACGCCATGATCGGAAAGATCGAACAGGACAAAAAGCACGTCGAGCATGTCCAAGACTTCTGGGGCGATACGCTGACGGCGGCCGGCTCACAAAGCGCAGACGGCAAGGCCGCATACGTCCAGGTGGATCTTGCCGGCGATCAAGGTTCGGCGCTGGCCAACGAATCCGTCGACGCCGTCCGCAACATTGTCGATCATGTCCCGGCCCCCAAGGGGGTCAAGGCCTACGTCACGGGCGCAGCGCCGCTCACCGCGGATCAGTTCGAAGTGGGCAGTCAAGGCACCGCGAAGGTCACCACGATAACCATCTTCGTGATCATGCTGATGTTGCTGTTCGTCTACCGTGCCGTTCGCACGACGTTGCTCGTGCTGCTCACTGTCCTTGTCGAAATGGCTGCGGCCCGGGGAATCGTCGCGTTTTTGGCATACCACGGGCTTATCGGCCTTTCGACCTATTCGACCAACCTGCTCACGTTGCTGGTCATCGCCGCCGGAACCGACTACGCGATATTTTTCGTCGGCCGATATCAAGAAGCGCGTGGCGCCGGGGAAGACCGCGAAACCGCCTTCTACACGATGTATCACGGCACCGCGCACATTGTGCTGGGGTCGGGTCTGACCGTTGCCGGTGCGGTGTTCTGCCTCGCCTTCACCCGGCTGCCCTACTTCCAAAGCCTGGGGATCCCTGCCGGCTTGGGCATCCTCGTAACGCTGCTAGCCTCACTGAGCCTCGGCCCGGCCGTGCTCACCCTGGGCAGTCACTTCGGGCTGCTAGATCCCAAGCGCGCGTTGCAAACCCGGGGCTGGCGGCGAATCGGCACCGCCATCGTCCGCTGGCCGGGACCGGTATTTGTGGTGGCGGCCGCGGTTGCCCTCATCGGCCTGCTCGCCCTACCCGGATACAAGACGAGCTACGACATTCGCCCCTACATGCCTGACCGTGCGCCGTCCAAAATCGGCTACGCGGCCGCCGAGCGGCACTTCTCCCGGGCCCGCTTGGAGCCCGAATTGCTGATGATCGAAGCGGATCACGATCTGCGTAATCCCGCCGACATGCTGATCCTGGAACGAGTGGCCAAAGCCGTGTTCCACGTACACGGCATCGCTCAGGTACAGGCCATCACCCGACCGTTGGGCACGCCGATCGACCACAGCTCAATCCCATTCCAGATCAGCGCGCAAAGCGCCAGCCAGATCGAAAACTTGAAGTACCAGAGAGATCGTGCCGGCGACCTGCTCAAGCAGGCCGGCGAGCTGGCCAAGACGATCAGCATCTTGAAGCAACAATACGCGCTGCAACAGCAATTGGCTGCCGATACCCATGCCGAGACCCAGGCCTTTCACGACACCATCGCCACCATCAACCAATTGCGAGACCAGGTTGCGAATTTCGACGACGTCTTCCGGCCGATTCGCAGCTACTTCTACTGGGAAAAGCACTGCTACGACATCCCGCTCTGTTTTGCTTTCAAATCCGTATGGGACACCATCGACGGGATCGATCAGGTCAGCGAAAAACTCGAAAACCTCACCGCCACTTTGGACAAGCTGGATGCGCTGCAGCCGAAATTGGTGTCGCTGATTCCGCCCCAGATCGCCAGTCAGGAGACCAACCGCGATCTGACGCTGTCGAGTTACGCCACCCAGTCCGGGATCTACGCCCAAACACAGGCCGCGCTGGAGAACGCGACCGCGCTGGGACGAGCCTTTGATGCCTCCAAGAACGACGACTCGTTCTATTTGCCCCCCGAGGTCTTCGACAACCCCGACTTCAAGCGCGGCCTGAAACTGTTCATGTCGCCGGACGGCAAGGCCGCTCGGATGATCATCACCCATGTGGGGGATCCCGCGACACCGCAGGGCATTTCACACATCGACCCGATCACGACGGCTGCGCAGGAAGCCGTGAAGGGCACGCCGCTGGCCAACGCCAATTTCTATCTCGGCGGTACCGCGGCGAGCTTTAAGGATATTCAGGACATGTCCAAGTACGACCTGATGATCGCCGGATTGGCCGCGCTGAGCTTGATCCTGCTGATCATGATGCTCATCACCCGAGGCTTGGTTGCCGCGCTCGTGATCGTGGGCACGGTGGCGCTCTCGTTGGGCGCCTCGTTCGGGCTGTCGGTCTTGGTCTGGCAGTACATCTTTGGCTTCCAGCTGTACTGGGTGGTGCTCGCGCTGGCCGTCATCCTGCTGTTGGCCGTGGGATCCGACTACAACCTGCTGTTGATCTCCCGGTTCAAGGAGGAGATCGGCGCGGGCTTGAAGACCGGCATCATCCGTGCGATGGCCGGCTCGGGCTCGGTGGTGACGTCCGCCGGCTTGGTATTCGCGATCACCATGTGCGCGTTTGTGTTCAGCGATCTGCGGGTGCTCGGCCAGATCGGGACCACCATCGGCCTCGGCCTGCTGTTCGACACCTTGATCGTGCGTTCGTTTTTGACGCCGTCCGTCGCCACCTTGCTCGGTCGCTGGTTCTGGTGGCCGCAGCGGGTCCGCCCCCGCCCGGCCAGTGAAATGCTGCAGCCGTACGGGTCGCGCCCCGCGGTTCGTCAACTGCTGCTGTGGGAGGACGACGACGAAGTGACAACTACCCCGATACCGTCACGGTCTCGGTCGTAGCTAGGGGCGCTGTGACGAGGCCTCACAGATACCGTCTGACTCGTCGGCAATAGTCCGCGTATTCCTGGCCATAGTGTTGCCGCATAAAGCTTTCCTCCCGCAGCACTTGCCGGTGGAACAGTGAGACCCCAGCGGCAAGGTAGACCAACGGAATCCAGTTGGGAAACACCAGGAACTGACCGACCAACACGAGCGCGAAGCCAACGTAAATCGGATTGCGGCTGATGGCGAAGACGCCTGTGGTCACCAGCTTATCGGGCTGGTCGACGTCGATGCCGACCCGGAAACTCCTACCGAACGACACCAGACTCAGAAACAAGACCAGCAGACCGATGAAGCACAGTCCGACACCGATCCAGGCAATGGCGTTGGAGTAAAAGAACATCTGAGTGCTGACCAGGGGCCAATTGAACGCGGCGGCAAAGATCGTGTAGAAGTAGAACAGCGCCACCGGTGGGATCAAGAAGTCCGTCTTGTCTAGGTCGCCGAAGTGCATCGCCTGTGTCCCAGCCCGTCGTAGCAGCAGCACTCGTGTTATCACCGTGCTAAGCAGGAGCACGATCGCCAGAGCGGCTAAATATCCGGTCACCAAGGGTCCTTTCTCGACTCGTCTGGTGGGGCGTCGCACCGAATCCCAAGAATTCATCGCTTGATGAAGTCCTCATATGGTGAATATGCGCGTCGGCGCAAACTCCGTCAAGGCCGGCAAATCACGCAGATTCGTTCCGCTGCCGGGCCGGGCTTCCACGATCACGTCACACTGCGTTGACGTGCGACCGCGCCAAGGGCCACCATGGCTTGCATGCGCTATGTCGTTACCGGCGGTACTGGGTTTATCGGGCGCCGAGTGGTGTCGCGTCTGCTGGACGACCAGCCGGATGCCGAGGTGTGGGTAATGGTTCGTCGCCCGTCGCTGGGCCGATTCGAACGCCTGGCCGAGCAGTGGGGTGAACGAGCAAAACCGCTGGTCGGTGACCTGGCCGAGCCCGGTCTCGGGTTGACCGACGAGGCCATCGCCGAGCTGGGCAGCGTTGAGCATGTAGTGCACTGCGCGGCGATCTATGACATCACCGCCCCCGAATCCGATCAACGCGTCGCCAACGTCGAGGGCACCCGCGCGGTGATCGAACTCGCGCGCCGGCTCGACGCGACGCTGCATCACGTGTCATCGATCGCGGTGGCCGGGGAATTCCGCGGCGAGTACACCGAGTCCGATTTCGACGTCGGCCAGCAGCTGCCGACGCCGTATCACCAGACGAAGTTCGAGGCCGAATTATTGGTGCGCGAGGCGACCGGCCTGCGTCATCGGATCTATCGTCCGGCGGTGGTGGTGGGTGATTCGCGCACCGGTGAGATGGACAAGGTCGACGGACCGTACTACTTCTTCGGCGTGCTGGCCAAGCTCGCGGTGTTGCCCCGGTTCACTCCGATCTTGTTGCCCGACACCGGCCGCACCAACATCGTGCCGGTCGACTACGTCGTCGACGCGCTGGTCGCCCTCATGCACGCCGACGGTCGCGACGGCCAGACGTTCCACCTGACCGCACCGAAAACCATTGGTCTGCACGGCATTTACCGCGCAATCGCGGCTGCGGCCGGGCTGCCGCCGCAGCGCGGATCGCTGCCGCGGTCGGTTGCTGCACCCGTGACGAAGGTGCGCGGGCGGGCCAAGCTGTGGCGCAACATGGCGGCCACCCAACTGGGCATTCCCGCCGAGGTTCTCGACGTCGTCGACCTGGCGCCCACCTTCATCTCCGACAACACCCGAAACGCGTTGCAAGGGACCGGTATCGAGGTTCCCGAGTTCGCCAGTTACGCGCCCAAGCTGTGGCAGTACTGGGCCGAGCATCTGGACCCTGACCGGGCCCGCCGCGACGATCCGGCCGGAGCGCTGGTCGGACGCCACGTCATCATCACCGGTGCGTCCAGTGGCATCGGGCGGGCCGCGGCGATCGCCGTCGCCGAACGCGGCGCAACTGTGTTCGCGCTGGCGCGCAACGGTGAGGCGCTTGACGACCTGGTCGCGGACATCCGCGCCAACGGCGGCCAGGCTTACGCCTTCACCTGCGACGTCACCGACTCCGCGTCGGTGGAGCACACGGTCAAGGACATCCTGGGCCGCTTCGACCACGTCGATTACCTGGTGAACAACGCCGGTCGCTCGATCCGCCGCTCGGTGGTCAACCAGACCGACCGACTGCACGATTACGAACGGGTGATGGCGGTCAACTACTTCGGCGCGGTGCGGATGGTGCTGGCCCTGCTGCCGCACTGGCGGGAACGCCGGTTCGGTCATGTCGTCAACGTCTCCAGCGCGGGCGTGCAGGCAGGCGGCCCCAAGTACAGTTCGTATCTGCCCACCAAAGCCGCACTCGACGCCTTCGCCGACGTGGTTGCCACCGAGACGCTTTCCGACCACATCACGTTCACCAACATCCACATGCCGTTGGTCGCCACACCAATGATCAAGCCGTCCCGGCGACTCAACCCCGTTCCTCCGATCAGCGCCGAGCACGCCGCGGCGATGGTGGTACGCGGGCTGATCGAAAAGCCGGCCCGCATCGACACCCCATTGGGGTCACTCGCCGAGGCCGGTAACTACTTCACCCCCAAGCTAATGCGACGGATTTTGCACCAGCTCTACCTCGGGTACCCCGATTCAGCGGCGGCGCAGGGTATTACACCGCCGGAAACCGTTGTTGCGCAATCGTCGTCGCCGCGGCGCCCGAAGCGACCGACGCGTGCGCTCGCCCGGGTGCGGGTTCCGCGGCCGGTCAAGCGGGCGATACGGCTGTTGCCCGGCGTGCACTGGTAGTACCTGCCGGTATCGTTGCCGCAGTGGCCGCCACACCAGTTTTCGCCGACGTCGACACCGGTGTAGACGACGCGATTGCGCTGATCTACCTGCTGGCAAGCCCGGACGCCGAACTGGTCGGTATCGCCTCGACCGGCGGAAACGTTGGGGTGGACCAAGTCTGCGAGAACAATCTCGGTCTGCTCGACTTGTGCCGCGTCGACGGCGTGCCAGTGTCCAGAGGCGCCGATCATCCGTTGAACTCCCCCGCGCTTCCGGTCGGGAAAGTCCATGGGCCAAGGGGTCTGGGGTACGCGGAGTTGCCACCGACCAATCGTCAGCTCACCGGCGATGACGCTGCGACGGCATGGGTCGAGGCAGCGCATGCCCATCCGGGAGAGCTGATCGGCCTGGCTACGGGCCCGCTGACCAACCTCGCGCTCGCGCTGCGTAAAGAACCCGCTCTGCCGACGCTGTTGCGCCGGCTGGTGATCATGGGCGGCGCCTACGACTACCGCGGCAACACCAATCCGGTGG
>JAFAID010000448.1 GCA_019236925.1 Mycobacterium sp.
GGGGCCGATATCGGCGACTACAAGCCGTATCTGCCCGCGGCTCTGCACGACGAGTTCGATGCGTGGGCGCAGACCTACGTCAGCCCGTTCGATGATCTGATCATCGCGACCGCACAGCGGAACTGGGACAGCGAGCTGCGGATCGCCGACATGGACGCCGACGGCGTCGCAGCCGAAGTGCTGTTGCCCAACACCGTTCCGCCGTTCTTTCCGACCACCCCCAACATCACCATCAGCCTGCCGCGGACCCGCGACGAGTTCGAAAAGCGATGGGCGGGCGTGCAAGCCCACAACCGCTGGCAGATCGACTTCTGTTCGCTGGCCCCGGCCCGTCGCCGCGGGTTGATCCAAATCTTCCCCAACGATGTCGAACTGGCCATGGAAGAAATTCGCTGGGGTGCCGAGCTGGACTGCTTCGGCGGCGTGCTCATCCCGCCGGTCTCGCCCGGCGATCCCCACGTCGCACCGCTCTTTCACACCCGCTACGAACCGATCTGGGCGCTGTGCGCGGACCTTGACCTGACCGTGGTGCAGCACGCGGGTGCAGGCAGTCCGGAGATGCCGATGGATCAGCCGGCGTCCAACGCAGTGCTGATCACCGAGATGGCGCTATGGGCCCAACGCACGCTCGGTCATCTGATCCTGGCCGGGGTGTTCGAGCGGTACCCGACGCTGCGGTTTGTTCCGACCGAGCAGGGCACGCTGTGGGTGCCCGGGCAAGTCGGCCTACTCGACGCCATGGTGCCCACGATGAAGTCCGAAGCAGGCAACCGCACCTACGGCATGTTCGGCGGATCGTCCGTCGATGAGCTGACGTTGACGCCGAGCCAATACGTCCAGCGAAACTGTTATCTGGCCAGCGAATTGGCGCCGTTCGATTCCGGCATGATCGATTTCATGGGCCCGGAGCACATCATGTGGGGCAGCGACTACCCGCACGAGGAAGGCTTCACGCCGCACTCCAAGCTGGCCATCCGCTGGGCCCTGCACAACCAGTCCGAGGATGCCTGCCGAAAGATACTGGGCGGCAACGCGGGTCGCCTGTATCGGTTCGACCTCGATGCGCTGGCGAGCGTCGCGGAAAAGATCGGGCCGACGGTCGCCGAGGTGCACACACCACTCGAGGACACCGGATACCGGGCCCCGGCCGCCTTCGGCTACCGGCCGTTCGAAGGCGGGCTGGCACTCAAGCGTCTGGCTCCGGCCCGCGGCTAACCTGGCCAGATGGACGACAGCAATCCGCCGGGCAAGCCGAATCTTGCACCGACCAGCTGGGCGCTGCTCGGCGTGCTGTCCTATGAGCACGAGCTTTCCGGTTATGACATTCGCAAGTGGATCGACTGGGGCATGCGCTTCTTCTACGGCAGCCCCGCCTACAGCCAGATCTACTCGGAACTCAAGAAGTTGGAGAAGCTGGGCTTGGTGACGTCGCACGTCGAGAACACCGGCGGCACGCGAAATCGCAGGTTGTACAAGATCACTGCCGAGGGCCTGGACGCGGCGACTCGGTGGGCGAACGAGGCGCCGGTCGACCCGCCGGCGCTCAAGCATGGTGCGCTGCTGCGCGTCACCCTCGGCCATCTCACCAATCCGGCGAGGCTGAAAGAAGCGCTGCAACAACACGTCGCGTACGCCGACGAGATGCACCGGCAGGCCGCAAAGGGCGCCCGGTGGGCCGGCGCCGACCCGTCCTGGGCCTATGCCCGCGTCGCGTTGCACTGGGCGGAGCGGTATTACGCCAACGAGCGGGAGCTCGCCTTGACGATGATCAAAGAACTCGACGAGGCGGAGGCCTCGTTTCCTCAGCAGGGTAAGGACGGCTCGGCCAAGATCTCTTGGCCTGCACCGGATTTTTGGTATGAGATCGAAAAGAAGGCCGACGCCGACGATTCGGACTGATCAAATGCCCGCGGCATCGCGGGCCGCGACGTAGCCGTACACCAGTCCCTGGGCGATAGTCGCGCCCGCGCCCGGATATGCGGTCCCGAACGCGTTGGCCGCGGTATTGCCGATCGCGTATAAACCCTCGATGACGCTGCCGTCTTCGCGCAGCACCCGGGCCCGATCGTCGGCCCGCAGACCGCCGCAGGTGCCCAAGTCGCTCAGGACCATCCGCACCGCGTAGAACGGCCCCTTGTCAAGGGCGCGCAGGTTGGGGTTCGGGCCGATGCTGGGGTCACCGTAATAGCGGTCGTAGGCACTGTCGCCGCGGTGGAAGTCCGTGTCGTGTCCGGCGCGCGACATCTCGTTGAACCGCAGCATGGTGGTCTTGAATCCTGTTCGGGGAACACCGATCTTGCCGGCGAGCTCAACCAGGTCGCCCGACCGATGGGCGATCCCGGCATCGTACCATGACCGTGGAATCGGCATACGCGGATAAAGCGCGCCGCCGAAGACATAGCTATTGCGGTACTTCTGGTCGAAGACGATCCACATGGACTCCAACGGATTGCCCGAACGCTCACGTTCCAGCAGTCG
>JAFAID010000437.1 GCA_019236925.1 Mycobacterium sp.
TGCCAGCCGCGGTCGAGCATTTGTGTGCCGTGCAGCGTGTAACCGACGCGTGGGCCGACCTCGAAACCGATGATCGCTCCAAGCAGAAAGTCCGCCACGGTGGTGGTTCCGGGTCGTGCAGCGGCCGTCGAGAGCAGCGCCGGAATCACCAGGGAGCAGCTATGCACCGGCGCGATGGGATGGAAGTCGTCGAGCTCGAATCCATGAATGAAGGTGCCGTTGAGCACCGCTGCCGCGGGTGCGCTGGTGGATTTGCCGGTGCCGATGACCGTGACCTCGCCGGTGTTCTCCAAGTCCAGGACCGCGCCGGTGGCCACCCTCGACCAGGGCAGTTGCGATCCGATGAGGGCGCAGCCAATTCCGTCGAGCAACAGGTGTTTGGCCCGTTCGACGACGTTGCGCGGCACGTCGTCAAGGGTCACGTCGGCGACCCAGGTGGCCAGCCGTCCGGTCGGTCCTGCCGGATCGGTGGCGGCGGCCTGCTGTACCGCGGTCATTGTCTGCCCTCCATCCGATGTTGTATTCTTGTTATATACATATAACAAATGAGGACGAAGTCGGCAAGGGGAGTGTGCGAACATTGATGCTCATGCAGGAGACCGGCGGGATCGGACCGGTGAACAACGGCGCCGGTGTGCCGCTGCATCGTCAGCTGTTTTTGGTGCTGCACGACGAGATCGCCCGGGGCGCACTCGCTTCTGGCGCCGCCCTGCCGACCGAACAAGCGCTGTGCGACCAGTTCGGCGTGTCCCGCATTACGGTGCGGCGTGCGCTGGCCGACTTGGCCGAGCAGGGATACATCGAACGCCGGCAAGGTGTGGGATCGTTCGTCCGTCAGCGTGGCCTATCCGATGAGGCACCGCCGATCGGCTCGTATATGGACAGTCTTCGGCAGGCGCAATTCCAGACGTCCATCGACGTGGTGGAGCATGACCTCCGAATATCCCCGTCCTTGATCGGCGATGCGCTCGGGGTGACCGCGGAGATGCTGCACATTCTGCGGGTGCGCCGCGAGCGCAGAACTCACGAGCCGTTGATGGTCACCGAAGCATGGCTGCCAACGGATCTCGCCGATACGCTGACCACTTCAGCGCTGCGCCGCAAACCGCTCTACGAGTTGCTCTCCACCGCCGGCGTCGTGATTGACCGGATGCAGCATGAGGTCACGGCGGAGATTGCGGGTCCACGCAATGCGCATCTGCTCAACACTGCGATCGGCTCGGCGCTGCTTCGGGTCAACCGGCTTGCGTTCGTGGCGGAGTTGCCCCATCACTACGTCTCGATCCTGCTCTCGCCCAACCGCAGTCGCGTGCTGATGAGTCAGACCGCCGCCGAACTCCAAACGGGCGACGGCCTGGCGATCGCCCACGACGTGCGTCGCGATCCTGCAGATCGCCGTTCGCGGTGAGGGTGACGAGCTAACGCATCAGCCCGACGCCGGGGATAAACCGGCCGACACTGGCCGTGTAGCCACGGTAGGCCGCACCGTGTTTGTCCCGCAGGTATGGTTCCTCGACTCGGCGCACCTGCAGCTCGAGAGCGGCGACGGCGAGGATCAACCCGGCGATGGCCACGAAATTCGGTGTCACCAAAGCGATCCCGAAGTCGAATGTGAGCATCGCGGTGTAAATGGGATTACGTACCCGCCCGAACATGCCGGTGTGCACCAGCGCGGTCGTTTCGCTCTCGTCCACGCCGACACGCCAGGAGTCTCCCATGTCGAGCTGCGCCCAGACCGTTAGGACGATCCCTAGCAGTGCCAACGCGATGCCCGCGATCTGAATCCCTTCGACCCGCAGCACGGGCAACGGAGTGATGACCCCGGACAACTGCAGTACCGGGCCGACCACCGCGACAACCAGCGCGATGACAAAGCCCACCCCGGCGACCCATTCCGCTGAGCCCATCCTGCCGCTGATACCACGAAGACCAGTGGATCCGGTTCGCCGACGTTGAAGCCAAGCGCGCCATACAAATCCGAGCAGACCGAACACCGTGAGCAGTGCCAGCGCGATCACGGCCGCGGAAACGGGCGACATCGTCACAACCGCCCGTCGACCCGCAACTCGGGATGCACCCAATTTGGCGATCGGCGTTCCCGGAATGCCACGAAGCCCTCGACGGCCTCGGCGCTTTCGATGCTGGCTTCCATTCCGATGCGGTCGTAGAGCCCGAGGTAGTTATCCAGGCTGGACTTGATCACCCGTCGCGCTCCGGGCGCGGTACGGCAACATTGGCCCAGCACCTCCTTGGCGGCAGGCAGCAGCTCGTCGTGCGGCACCACACGCGCGACCATGCCCCACTCCACGGCTTCCGGCGCGGTCAGCGTCCGTCCGGTCAGCATCAGATCGCGAGTGCGGATCGGACCCACGACGCGCGCCAGCATCTGGCTGTAATAGGTGTCGGCGATACCGCGATAGAGCTCCGGAACCCGGAAGGTCGCCCGCTCGCTGACCACCGCGACGTCGCTGCACATCGCGATTTGCAGGCCGCCGCCCTGGCACAGGCCGTTGACCGCGGAGACCACCGGCTTGGCTGACTTCCGCAGCGTGTCGAACGGGGTCACATCCATTGACAGCGCCGATCCCCACTGCATCCAGTTGTCGGCCCCGCCGCCGCCCAGGTCACCGCCCGGCGCGAACACGTCACCGGTTCCGGTGATCAGCAGCCCCGCCAGGTCCGCGTCGGCATTGACCCGGGAGACCGCGTAGCGGATGCCGAAGTACATCGCGGGCGTCATGGCGTTGCGCGCTTCCGGGCGGTCCAGCGTGACGATCGCGAACGGCCCCTCGCGCCGAAACGTCAGATAAGGCGTTCCCAGCCAATCACCCTCGGGCGGCCGCGGGCTGCCGCTGACTACTGGGTCTTGCGGGGCTGCTGGCGTTGGCGGCATTGCGTCTCCTTTGCGGCGCGATCCATCGGATGCTGCTATTCCATCAGTCCGGCAGAGTCGCTTTGTCGATCGCCTCGGCATACGGTGCGCAATCCCCGGCACCGGGCACCAGCGTCGCCAGTGCGCCGGCGACGCAGGCCCGGCGCATCGCGTGGTCGGGGCCGTCGCCCCAGGCCGCGGCCAGCACGCCGGCGAACACATCGCCGGCGCCGGAGGTGTCGACCGCCGCCACGGCCGGCGCAGCGACGGTGAACTCCTGGCCGTCGGCGGCATAGGTGGCGCCGTGCGCGCCGCGGGTGATCACCCGGTGCCGGACCGGCCAAATCCAGTGCGCGGCTTCGGCTTCGTTGACCACCACCACATCCGTCAGCTCTGCCAGTTCGGCCAGTTCGCCCGAGTCCCCGCCGGACGGTGAGGCGTTGACGATCACCGTCGCTCCGGCCCGATGGGCCTCGCGGGCAGCTGCTGTCGCCGTCGTGACCGGAATCTCCAACTGCAGCAACAGCACACCGCAGTCGGCGACGAGGCCGCGCAGCGCGTCGGAGTCCAGCGTCAGGCGGCCATTGGCGCCCGGTGCGACGACGATGATGTTCTCGCCGGCGGAGTCGACCACAACGACCGCGCTGCCGCTGGGACCGGGTGAAGTGATGAGTCCGTCGATGCCCACCCCGTTCGCAATCAGGTGCTCGCGCAGCGCCGTCGCCGCCGAGTCGTCGCCCACGGCGCCGACGAACTGCACCCGCGCTGCGGCACGCGCCGCCGCCACCGCCTGGTTGGCGCCTTTGCCGCCGGGCGTCGATCGGGCCGCCGTTGCCAGCACCGTCTCGCCCGGGTGCGGCAGTGTGTCGACGTCGAACCCGATGTCCATATTCACGCTGCCCACCACGCATACGCGTGTCATTCCGCCGACGGTATGGAGTCGCGCCCGGTTTCACAACGGCACGTTGATAACGGTTTTCGGCAAATCCAATCTCAGTACACCGTTCGCGTTACGCTGCTGCGTGATCTGGGCTTTTAACGCCCGTCCGCCCTGCGACGATGCGGGCCGGTACGGCCCGGTGAGGAGCAGGGCCATAGATAGCGAAAGGAAAGCCGATTGACGCTGCGGCGCTCAACTGATCCGGAACCGAAAGAACAAACGGTCCCGGCCAGCAAAGGCAGGCGATACCTACGGCCGCTGTCGCGGTTCAGCATTCAGTCCAAGATCATGGTGCTGCTGCTGGTATCCAGCCTCACATCGTTGGCCGTGATCTGCGCCGTCATGTACTTCTCCGGACGTCGCGCCCTGTTGCCTGCTGCCTCCGAAAGAATGATCGAGCTGCGTGAGGGACAGAAGCGGGCAATGGAGATGCTGTGCGCGGACCTGACGAATTCGCTGGTTGTCTACAGCGGCAGCTTGACCGCCATCGAGGCGGTGCAGGCGTTTACCGCGGGCTTCGACCAACTCGCCGACGCGCCGATCGACCCCGCCCAACAGCAGTCGCTGGTGACCTTCTACAAAGACAAACTGATCAAGCCGATCAAGCACGCAACCGGCGATGAGCTGAGCATCGACGCCTTGCTGCCGGACAGCAACGCGCAGAAGTATCTTCAAGTCCACTACACCGTCCCGTCGTTCGGAGTGTCGGCTCCGCCCGACGACGCGGGTGACGGCAGCGCTTGGTCGGCCGCGAATGCGCGTTTCAACAACTATTTTCACGAGATCGCGACCCGTTTCGAATACCGAGATGCCATGCTGCTCGACGCTCGGGGCAACGTGGTCTACACCGTGAACAAAGGTGCCGCGCTGGGCACCAATATCCTGAGCGGTCCATATCGCGCGTCCAACTTGCGGGGTGCCTACGAAAAGGCAATGGTCGCGGACTCCGCCGACTTCGTGTGGATCACCGACTTCCAGCCGTTTCAGGCCGCACTCGGGGCGCCGATCGCATGGCTGGTGTCGCCGATCGTTTCAGCGGGCAAGACAGCGGGCGTGTTGGCCCTGCCGTTGCCGATCTCGAAAGTCAACCGGATCATGACTGCCGACAAGCACTGGGAAGCCGCCGGGATGGGGCGGACGGCGGAGACGTATTTGGCCGGTCCGGACAAGCTAATGCGTTCTGATTCGCGGTTGTTTCTGGAGGACCCCGAGAAATACCGGCGCGAGGCCGAAGCGGCAGGAACCCCGCCCGACATCGTCGACCAAGCGATCAGGTGGCACGGCACGACGCTGGTCCAGCCCGTCGAGACCGCAGCCGTTCGCGCCGCCCAACGCGGGCAGAGCGGAACCATGGAGGATACCGGGTACCTGGGAGACCGAGAACTGGTGGCTTACGCCCCGCTGCACGTGCCGAATTCGGACCTGCGCTGGTCGACCTTGGCGACCAGGGGCAGTTCAGAAGCCTTCGCCCGGATCGAGTCATTCACCAGGACACTGATATTGACCGCGGCGGTGTTGGTTTTCGTCACCTGCATCGCTGCGATGCTGATTGCCCAGGTGTTCGTGGGGCCCATCCGGCGGCTGCAGGCCGGCGCCCAGGCGATCAGCGCCGGCAATTACGATGTCACGATACCGGTGACGGTGCGTGACGAGGTCGGCGATCTCACAGTGGCTTTCAACGAGATGAGCCAGAACCTGCAGACGAAAGAAGAGCTGCTTACCGAACAGCGCAAGGAAAACGACCGTCTGCTGCTGTCGTTGATGCCCGAACCGGTCGTGCGGCGCTACCGCGATGGCGAACAGAACATCGCGCAGGAACACCAGGACGTCGCGGTCATCTTCGCCGACATCGTCGGCCTCGACGAGATCTCCAACGAGCTCTCGGGTGATGAAATGGTGGGGGTTGTCGACGAGCTGGTCCGAGAACTCGATTCGGCGGCGGAAACCCTTGGCGTTGAGCCGGTTCGCACCGTGCATAATGGCTTCCTCGCCAGCTGCGGATTGAGTGTTCCGCGGCTGGACAGCGTGCCTCGAACGATGGATTTCGCCGTGGAGATGCAGCGCATCATCGAGCGATTCAACAACCGGACAGGCCACCACCTCAGCATTCGGGCCGGAGTCAACACCGGCAACGTCATCAGTGGGCTGATCGGCCGGTCCAGCGTCATCTACGACATGTGGGGTGCCGCGGTCAACCTGGCTCACCAGATGCACAGCGGCGCAACGGAGTCGGGCATCTACGTCACCGCTCAGGTGTATGAGGTGATGCGTGACATTCGGCACTTCACGCCCGCGGGCAGCATAACCGTCGGTGGATCGGAGCAGCCGATCTGGCGATTGTCGGAGCGCAAGTGAATACCGTTGATGCAGAATGGTTTTACTGGGCCGCCGGGCTAATCATCGGGCTGCCCGTCACGCTGATCGGTCTGACCGAATTGCACCACCTGCTGGCACGCCGGCAGAGCGCGCTGGCCGGACCGGTCAACCTGCTGCGCAGCTATCTGGTGCCGCTGATCGCGCTATGGCTGCTGTTGGTAAAGGTGGCGCAGGTTTCGGCGGACTTCACCCCAGTGCGGGTGCTGGCGACGCTCTTCGGCTTCTTGGTGCTGGTGCTGGTGCTGTCCAGCCTGAACGCCGCGCTGTTTGAGGGCGCCCCACAGGGGTCTTGGCGCGACCGGGTGCCGACGATATTTCGCGACGTAACGCGGCTTGCGTTGATCGCCGTGGGACTGGGGCTCATCTTCTCCTACGTCTGGGGAGTGCGGGTCGGTGGCCTGTTCACCGCGCTGGGCGTTGGGTCGGTGGTCATCGGCTTGATGCTGCAGAACTCGGTCGGCCAGATCGTGTCGGGCTTGTTCATGTTGTTCGAGCAGCCCTTCCGGATCGGTGATTGGCTGGACACCCCGACGGCGCGCGGACGCATCGTGGAAGCGAACTGGCGCGCCGTTCACATCCAGACCGACCGCGGATTGCAGATCACACCGAATTCAGTTCTGGCCGCTACCTCTTTCACGAATCTCAGCCGCCCGCCCGGTGCGCACCAATTGGAGATAACGACCACGTTTTCTCCCGACGACCCGCCCGATCGGGTGCGACGTCTGCTATCGCAGGTCGCCGGCGCGCTGCCGCAATCCAAGGCCGATATGACACCGACCGCGGTCGCTGCCGGTAGCGGCGAATACCGCGTCACCATCGGGCTGAAGTCGCCCGCTGATGACGGCGCGGCGCGAGCGACATTCCTGCGGTGGATCTGGTATGCGGCGCGGCGTGAGGGCCTGCACCTCGACGGCGCCGAGGACGACTTCTCCACGCCGGCCCGGGTGCAGATGGCGATGCGAACTGTCGTGGCACCGGCATTGCGGTTGAGTCTTACCGATCAGCAGTCCCTGACCCCGCACGCGAGGATGGTGCGATACGGCACGGACGAAATCGTGCATCTCACAGGTGAAGTGCCCACCGCGATGACATTTTTGTGCACCGGCAGCGTCCAGCTGACTATCACGGCCGAAGACGGTTCTAGGCTGTCACTGAGCGTGCTGGAAGAAGGTTCATTTCTCGGCCTGACCGCACTGACTCGTCAGCCAAATTTTTCTACGGCGTATGCGCTGGAAGAGGTGACTGCATTGCAGCTCGATCGCGAGCACATCGAAGATCTCGTCATGCGATCACCGCTACTGCTTCAGGAGCTGGGCCGCATCATCGACGACCGCCGAAAAGAATCATCCCGGGCCAGACACCCTGAGCGTGTTGGCCTCCCGCCGTCGTGAACTGATCGGTCGAGCGGCCCCGCGTCAGAAAAGGCCGGACGCCAGGTCGGCGAGCGAGGTGGGGACAAAGAACGAGCTGTCGGCGAGGTTTGCGGCAAGGTCCAAGGTGGGGTGAATGGGGAAGTCGCCTATCGGTGTCACGAAGGTCTCCGAGATCACGTTCGCGCCGGTTGTCGAGACGAGGTCGGAATAGATGGTTTCGAAGCCGCCTCCGTAGTCGTTCACGTCGAACTCCGAGCCGACCGGCGGAAGATCGCCTGCGGCGGTGCCCGAAGTGCCCGAGTCGGCGCTGACCAGAAGCGCCTCGCTGGAATTGCCGAAGAAGCCGGTGTGGGTGGTGACGTCGGCGTCGAAGGTCCCGATCGTGTTGCCGGACGCGTTGTCGACGTCGAATTCCTGGTATCCCTGGACGCTTGAGTCCAGCGGCGGAACCCCGTTGACCCCGGAGATCTGTTCGCTGCCCACCGGAACGATGGTCTCGTCGTCAGAAGGGACCGTGAACGAGTTGACGGTCAGCGCCGTGGTTGCGTCATAAGAGATGGGAATAGTGACCTCGCCGAAGCGGCTCACCAAAGTATCCGAGACGACGTCGCCCGACGACGAAGGCGTCACGGAGTAGAGGTTGTAAAACGAGCGGTCATCGAGAATGTAGAAGACGTTGTAAAGGGAGTCGACCGGCGGTGTATCCCCGGCGGCGGCCCCGACGGTGCCCGAAACGTCATCGGTGACGAGGATTTCCTCGGTGTAGTTGAGCAAGACATCCGATGTATTGGTCACCTCGGCGTCGAAGGCGCCCGTCGGTTGACCGCTGGCCGCGTCGTAAACGTCGAATAGCTGATTTCCCTCAACGGCGAGGTCAGCGGGCGGCAGCCCGGTTACTGAGGTGATATTTTCGCTAACCCCGGTGGCGGGAGCCAACTCGTAACCGTCGGTGAGCCGCACTGGCGGGTCGTCCACCGAGTCAGTGGCAAGACCTGCGGCTACGTCGTAATAGGCCGGCATGGACTCGGCCCCGAGGGGGGTTATCAACGTTTTCGTGAGCACGTCGCCGCTAGGCAAGGCGAAGTCCGAGAAAATGGTCCTGTAGCCATCGCCGTAGTTGGCAAAGTCGATCACCGAGCCGACCGGCGGAGTGTCCCCGGTCGCGGTGCCCACGGTGCCTGATAGGTCCTTGGTGACGAGGAGTAACTCGTGGGCGGCACCGTACAAATTCGCTTTGGTGCTTTCGTCGGCGTCGAAGGTTCCGACTGTCTTATCGGTTGTCGTGTCAAAGACCTCGAACACCTGCTGGCCCTGGATGCTTCCGGCGACCGCGGGAGGAGTCGCGGGTGCGCCGAAAAATCCGGTGATCTCTTCGGTGGAACCCGGATCGGGAATGATCTCGTAACTGTCGGCGAAGGCGACGGCCGCAGGCAGGAACGCGGCGCCCAGCAGCGCACCGGCGGCTGCGCCCAGCGAATGGGTGATACGACGGCGGACCATGGAGCTAGCGCTTTACGCAGGTGAGGAAGCCGGAAGCTGTTCTACTGCAGGGCATTACGGCCGGCCAGCTGGGCGGGGCTACTCGAATACCTGGTGCAGTCATGGCCGCAGCGTACACCAAACGTTTGTCTGAATTGTTCGACTCTTGACGCGACCCCAGCTAACATCTCCGCGCACTCGAGGTGGAGGCCCTTCGCGATGAAGCTACCAGCGCAAAGGGCGTTCCCATGCTGGTTTTTCGCAAAATCGGCGCCGCTCTCACCCGCCGGAAGCTAAGCAGTGGCAACTAACGACAACACCGGCAGAGTGAGTGGACGCCAGTGACGACCGCAGGGTTCGCCGACAATTTCGTGCCGGTCTGCACGCGCTGATGCCGCGATGACCGAAGGCCGGCCGAGCATCATTGCCGGCAACGCCGAAATCGGGATGCTAAAAAGAGATTTCAGCCGCCAGCTAGCGCGCCCTGCGGCGTCGCAAAGGAGTAAACCTCGCCCTGCCGAGGGTTCGCCCGCACGTGTGGTAGGCCCGTGTCAACCGCGCGGTAGGAAACTCGATACCCTGGGTTAATGAGTGTGCATGCTCCGTCGGCTCCCGACTTGCGCCAACAGGTGCACCACGCTGCGCGCCGGGCGCGGGTCGCCGCCCGCGTGCTGGCCTCCCTGCCGACCGTCGCCAAGGACCAGGCGCTGTTTGTCGCCGCGGAGGCAATTGTGGCCAACTCCGATCAGATCCTGGCGGCTAATGCCGAAGATCTGAACGCGGCGCGGGCGGCGGAAACACCGACCGCCATGATCGACCGGCTGGCATTGGACCCGAAGCGCATCGAGGGAATTGCCGCCGGCCTGCGCCAGGTCGCGGGGCTGCCCGACCCGGTCGGGGAGGTGCTGCGCGGCTACACCCTGCCCAACGGGCTGGCGCTGCGCCAGCAGCGGGTGCCGCTCGGCGTGCTCGGGATGGTCTACGAGGGCCGGCCCAACGTCACCGTCGACGCGTTCGGTCTGGCGCTCAAGTCGGGCAACGCCGCACTGCTGCGCGGTAGCGCGTCGGCGGCCAAGTCCAACCAGGCGCTGGTGTCGGTCTTACGCGCCGCGCTGCTGACCGAGGACCTGCCCGCCGACGCGGTCCAGCTGCTCTCGGCCGCCGACCGCTCTACCGTGACCCACCTGATCCAGGCCCGCGGCCTGGTCGACGTGGTGATCCCGCGCGGGGGAGCCGGCCTGATCGACGCGGTGGTCCGAGACGCGCAGGTGCCGACCATCGAGACCGGCGTCGGCAACTGCCATGTCTACGTGCATGATGCCGCCGACCTCGGGATGGCTGAACGGATCCTGCTGAACTCCAAGACCCGTCGGCCCAGCGTCTGCAACGCCGCCGAGACGTTGCTCGTCGACGCCGCGATCGCCGGGCAGGCCTTGCCGCGACTGATCGCTGCACTGCAAGACGCGGGCGTGACCGTGCATCTCGACCCCGATGACGCGCACTTGCGCCGCGAATACTTGGCGATGGAGATCGCGGTCGCGGTCGTCGATGGCGTCGACGAGGCGATCGCGCACATCAACGAGTACGGCACCGGGCACACCGAAGCCATTGTTACCACCAATATGGCTGCTGCCCAACGCTTTACCGAAGGGGTGGATGCAGCCGCGGTGATGGTCAACGCGTCGACAAGCTTCACCGACGGTGAGCAGTTCGGGTTCGGCGCCGAGATCGGCATCTCCACTCAGAAGCTGCACGCCCGCGGCCCGATGGGACTGCCAGAATTGACCTCGACCAAGTGGATCGTCTGGGGAGACGGTCAGACACGCCCGGCCTGACATGCTGAGGAGAACACAGACGTGAGTGTGCCCGCGCGGCCCGTCCCGCTGTTCGCCGACATCGAAGACGTCGGCAAGCGGCTGGCTGAAACCGGCTACCTGGTCGATACCGCCACCGCGACCGCGGTTTTCCTCGCCGATCGGCTCGGTAAGCCGCTGCTGGTGGAGGGACCGGCCGGGGTCGGCAAAACCGAACTGGCCCGCGCCGTCGCGCAGGCCACCGGATCTGGTCTGGTTCGCCTGCAGTGCTACGAGGGTGTTGACGAGGCCCGGGCGCTCTACGAGTGGAACCACGCCAAGCAGATACTTCGTATTCAAACCGGTAACGCTGCCGGACAAGGGGACTGGGACCAGACCAAGATGGACGTGTTCAGCGAGGAGTTCCTGCTTTCGCGGCCGCTGCTGACCGCGATCCGGCACACCGAACCCACGGTGCTGTTGGTCGACGAAACCGATAAGGCCGACATCGAAATCGAGGGTCTGCTGCTGGAAGTGCTGTCCGACTTCGCCGTGACGGTCCCCGAGTTGGGCACCATCACCGCCGAACGGGCGCCGTTCGTGGTGCTGACCTCCAACGCCACCCGCGAGCTATCCGAGGCGCTCAAACGTCGCTGCCTGTTCCTGCACATCGACTTCCCCAGCCCCGAGTTGGAACGCCGCATTCTGCTGTCCCGCGTTCCCGAACTGCCCGGACACATCGCTGATGAGTTGGTGCGCATCATCGGGGTGCTACGCGGCATGCAACTCAAGAAGCTGCCGTCGGTGGCCGAGACCATCGACTGGGGCCGCACGGTGCTGGCGCTTGGCATGGACACCATCGACGACGCGACGATCGCCGCCACGATGGGCGTGGTGCTCAAACATCAATCCGATCAGCAACGCGCCACCAGCGAACTTCGGCTCAACTGAGGGGCACTGATGGCCATCCGCCGCGTCCGCCCCAGCCATCCACTGGCTCCGCACGGCCTGCCGGGTCACCTGGTTGGATTTGTCGAAGCGCTTCGCGGGCAAGGCATTTCGGTTGGACCCTCGGAGACGGTGGACGCCGGCAAAGTGATGGCGGTCCTTGGTCTCGGTGATCGGGAGGTGCTCCGGGAGGGCCTCGCCTGTGCGGTGTTGCGCAGGCCCGAGCACCGCGAGACCTACGACGCGATGTTCGACCTGTGGTGGCCTGCCGCGCTGGGTGCACGTGCGGTGGTGACCGAAGAGGCCGAGGCCGATCCCGAGATCCAGTTGCCGCCTGACGATGTCGAGGCGATGCGGCAGATGCTGCTGGATCTGCTCACCGAAAATGCCGACCTCGCCGACATGGATGAGCGGCTGGTGGCGATGATCGCGCAGATCGTCGACGCCTACGGCAAGTACAACTCCAGCCGCGGCCCGTCGTACTCGTCGTATCAGGCGCTCAAGGCGATGGCGCTGGACGAGCTAGAAGGCAAGCTGTTGGCCGGTTTGCTAGCTCCCTACGGCGACGAGCCCACACCGACCCAGGAGCAGATCGCCAAAGCGCTTGTCGCGCAGCGGATCACGCAGTTGCGGAAAATGGTCGACGCGGAGACGAAGCGGCGCACCGCCGAGCAGCTCGGCCGCGACCACGTCCAGATGTACGGAATCCCACAGCTGGCCGAGAACGTCGAATTCCTGCGCGCCTCGGGCGAACAGCTCCGCTCGATGCGCCGGGTGGTGCAGCCGCTGGCCCGCACCCTGGCCACCCGGTTGGCCGCCCGTCGGCGCCGGGCCCGGGCCGGGGCGATCGACCTGCGAAAAACGTTGCGTAAATCGATGTCCACCGGTGGCGTGCCGATCGACCTGGTGCTGCGCAAACCGCGCCCGGCGCGGCCCGAGCTGGTGGTGTTGTGCGACGTGTCCGGGTCGGTGGCCGGCTTCAGCCACTTCACCTTGTTGTTGGTACACGCATTGCGCCAACAGTTCTCCCGCGTGCGGGTGTTCGCC
>JAFAID010000454.1 GCA_019236925.1 Mycobacterium sp.
GTCCAAGAGCTCCTCGCTGGCCGGCTACCGGGCCGGCTTCGTCGCCGGAGACGCCGCCGTGGTCGCCGAGTTGCTGGCGGTGCGCAAACACGCCGGGATGATGGTGCCGACCCCGGTGCAGGCGGCTATGGTCGCCGCCCTCGACGACGACGCCCACGAGCATGAGCAGCGGGACCGCTACCGTCGGCGCCGGGACGCGTTGCTGCCGGCCTTCCAGTCGGCCGGCTTCACCATCGATCACTCCGAGGCCGGGCTATATCTATGGGTCACCCGTGATGAGGCGTGCCGCGACACCGTCGCGTGGCTGGCGCAGCGGGGCATCCTGGCGGCGCCCGGCGAGTTCTACGGCCCTCGCGGCGCCCGGCATGTCCGGGTGGCGTTGACCGCCACCGACGAGCGGATCGCTGCGGCGGCGGCGCGGCTGAGTTCCTAAAGGAGGCGCGGCGCAGATGAACCCCTATGACCTCGAGGCGGTGGACCGGCTGCCGTTCAGCACCCCGGAGAAGTCGCAGCGTTACCGCACGGAGAACTACCGCGGAGCCGTCGGCCTCAACTGGTATGAAGCCGACCCGAGCCTGCAGCTGACGATGGCCTACTACCTGCAGCCCGACGAGCTCGCCATCGCCGAACCCCATCTGAGCAGCATCGGCGAGCTGATGGGCGGCCCGGTGGCGCGGTGGGCCGAGCAGACCGACCGCAATCCGGCACGGCTGGAGCGCTACGACCGCTGGGGCCACGACATCAGCCAGGTCGTCCAGCCGCCGTCGTTCATCGAGTCCAAAAGGGCAGTTCTGGCCGCGCATAAGACCTTGAAAGACGACGCACGGCGTGCCGGCGTCAACCCGTCGCTGCCGCTGCACGCGGCCAACTACCTGCTCGACCAGGCCGACATCGGAATGGGGTGCGCGCTTGGGACCGGCGGCGGGATGGTCAAGTCGCTGGTGGCGGCCTATGCGCCGGCGGACGTTCGCGACCACGTCCTGGCCAAGTTCGAGACCGGCGAGTGGGAGGGGGAGACCGCTCAGCTATTGACCGAGCGCACCGGCGGCTCGGACCTCGGCGCGCTTGAGACAACAGCAACGCGGCACGGGGATGCCTGGCTGCTCAACGGTTTCAAGTGGTTCGCCTCAAACTGCGACGGGCAGGTGTTCGTCGTGCTGGCCAAACCGGAAGGCGCGCCGGATTCCGGCCGCGGCGTCGCGAACTTTTTGGTGTTGCGGACCCGTCGCGACGGCTCACCGAACGGCATTCGGATCCGCCGCCTGAAAGACAAGCTCGGCACCCGGTCGGTGGCCTCCGGCGAGGTGGAGTTCGTCGATGCCGAAGCCTTCCTGCTGTCCGGCGAGCCCAGCTCCGACGGCGGCCCGGCCGACGGCAAGGGGCTGGGCCGGATGATGGAACTGACCAACGCAGCCCGGCTCGGTATCGCACTGTTCGCCCTCGGCAACGCGCGCCGCGCGCTGGTCGAGTCGCTGTGCTATGCGCGGCAGCGGCGGGCGTTCGGCGACACATTGCTCGACAAGCCGCTGATCCGCCGAAAGCTCGCCGAGATGATCGTCGATGTCGAAGCCGCCCAAGCGTTGGTTTTCGACGGCACTGGTTTCGCCAATCACCGTCAGCCCCGAGCCATCCGTCAGCGCATCGCGGTACCGGTAACGAAGCTCAAAGTGTGCCGGCTGGGTATCACCATGGCGTCGGACGCGATCGAGATGCACGGCGGCAACGGCTACATCGAAACCTGGCCGGTAGCCCGGTTGCTCCGCGACGCGCAGGTCAACACCATCTGGGAGGGTCCTGATAATCTCCTGTGTCTTGACGTTCGCCGAGGTATCGAGCGCGCCCAGGCCCATCAGCCTTTGCTGGAGCGCCTGCACGACGCGGTCTCGGTGTCCGACGATGACGAGACGACACGCCTGGTAAGCCGCCGCATCGATGATCTCGAAGCGGCGATCACGGCCTGGGGCAAGCTGGACGGCGCGGTTGCCGAGGCCCGGCTGTTCCCGCTTACCCAGTTCATCGGCGATGTCTACGCCGCGGCCTTGTTGACGGAGCAGGCCGCCTGGGAGCGGGCCTCTGGCCATGGCTACCGCAAGGCGCTGGTTGCCCGGTTGTACGCCTTGCGTCACCTCGCTGACCAGGGACCCCTACGCGGCATCGACGTGGACAGCGACGATGCGATCGAACGATTTGACGAATTGGTCGAGGGCACGTTGGTAATCGGCCGGTAACAAACCTCACAGCCCGTTTCGTCCCGGCGCGCGCGATTGGCGCAACGCAACGTACGCTTTTCCGGGAGCTTCGAGAACTGATTAAGGAATTCGTGTGGCGAACCTGATGGACGGGCAGAGCTTTGTGCCGTCGTTGTCCGACGTGTACAAGCGGCTGGTTCTCGGGAAGCCGATGATCAACGACGATCTGGAGCACGAAAGACTCTCGAATCCCGTTGCCCTCGGTGTGCTTTCACCGGACGCGATCTCGTCGACCGCATACGGTCCGGAACAGATCATGATCGAATTGCTGCCGGCCGCCGGGCTGGCAGCGTTTGCACTGCTGCTCCCGATCACCGGTGTGATCTTGCTGATCTTGGTACTGGTGGCCGCTTCCTATCGGCAAGTCGTGATGGTCTACACCCGCGCGGGTGGTTCGTATGTGGTGGCCCGGGAGAATTTCGGACCGCGGCTGGCTCAGATCGCCGCGGCATCGCTGTTGATCGACTACGTGGTCACCGTCGCGGTGCAGTGCGCGGCCGGAACAGTGGCGGTGGCCTCGGCGTTTCCCGTCCTTGGTCCCTACAGCCTGGAAATCACCGTGGGTGTCGTGCTGGTGATGTGTCTTGCTAACCTGCGTGGCCTGCGTGAAGCCGGGGTTCGTTTCGCGTTTCCGACGTACTTCTTCGTCGGCATGGTCTCGATGACGATCATTGTCGGCATCATTCGTGAAATCACCGGCGGCTTAAAGACTTACAACCCGGAACACATCGCTGGAGCGGTGCCGATCCACCATGGCAGCGGTATTGTGATGGGCGCCACTATTCTGATTGTGTTGCGCGCGTTCGCCAACGGTGGCTCGTCGCTGACCGGAGTCGAGGCGATCTCCAACACGGTCAACGCATTCCGCAAGCCCGAGGGCATCAATGCCCGTCGCGTGCTGACCGTCATGGCCGGAATCCTGGGATTCTTGTTGGCCGGGGTGGCCTGGCTGGCGCATGCCGCGCACGCCACTCCTTACGTCGACGGGTATCCGTCAATGCTGTCCGAGATCGCGCGGGCGGTGTTCGGCGACGGCACGCTCGGTCACGTCTTGTACTTCTTGGTGCAGGCGGCCACCGCGCTGATCCTCTACACCGGGGGCAACACCAGCTTCAACGGGTTCCCGGCATTAGCGAGTTTTGTTGCCGAGGATCAGTTTTTGCCCCGGCCGCTGATGAAGCGGGGTCACCGACTGGTGTTCTCCAACGGCATCATCACGTTGACGGTGCTGGCGGTGGCGCTGCTGATCATCACTGGCGGATCGGTCAACGCATTAGTTCCGTTCTACGCGATCGGGGTTTTCACCGGCTTCGCGATGGCCGGCTACGGGATGACCAAATACCACCTCACCCACCGTCGATCCGGCTGGCGAACCAAGCTGGTGATCAACCTGTCCGCCGGCATTCTGTCCACGATCGTGGTGGCCATCTTCGCGATCGCGAAGTTCACCGAGGGCGCGTGGCTGGTCGTGGTGGTCTTCCCGATTCTGGTGTTTGCTTTGATGCGGCTCAACCGGCAGTACCGCGCTGAGGCCTCGGTGTTGGAGATGTCACGCACCGAGCGTCCCGACTTGGACATGCATGATCGGCATCGGGTGTTCGTCTTCGTGGACAGCGTCGACCTCGCGGAGATCGAGGCGATGCGCTACGCGCGGGGGCTGCATGCCGACGAGTTGACCGCGGTGCATTTCGTGTTGGACGCGGCTCACGCCGCGCGGCTGCAGCGGCGCTGGCGGCACTTCGGGCACGTCACCGAGTTGCGGTTGGTCGAGTGTCTGGACCGCAATTTGAGCCGGGCCGCACAAGAGCTGGTTTGTGAGGTCAAGCGGGACTATCCGGACACCAAGGTGACGGTGTTGTTGCCGCGTCGAACATATTCGCCGCTGCTGGGCCGGTTGCTGCATGACCGCACCGCCGACAAGATCGCCGCGGCGGTCAGCCGCATCCCGGATGCGAGCGCGCAAATTGTGGCCTATGACATAGAGTCTCGAATCAAAATGACACACGCTACGCGGGCAGCCGAACCTCCAGCTCAGCCAAGCGTTGCGGATGACCGGACAGACCTGCATGAGTCGCTACAGGCCTACGCGAAATGATCCGCGCCCAAAGGCCGCCCAATGACCGAGGAAGCGAGACTTTGTGACGACATCGGACAATAGCTCGGGCATCTCACCGTCCTTCGTCGACGGATGGAAGCGCGCCGTTCTTGGCCAGCCGCTTACCAGCGAGCAGCTGGAATCGGAGCGATTGTCGAATCCTGTTGCCCTCGGAGCGCTTTCACCTGACGCGATCTCCTCGACCGCCTATGGTCCCGAGCAAATCATGATCGAGCTGCTGCCGCGCGCCGGGATGGCCGCGTTCGTGTTGCTGCTTCCCATCATCGGCGTCATCTTGTTCATCTTGTTGTTGGTCTCCGCGTCGTATCGCGGGGTAGTCATGACCTACACCCGGGCCGGCGGCTCTTATATGGTGGCGCGGGACAACTTCGGGCCCCGATGGGCGCAGATCGCCGCCGCCGCGCTATTGATCGACTACGTGGTCACCGCCGCGGTGCAACCCGCGGCCGGGACGGTGGCGGTGGTCTCGGCGATACCCATGCTGCGTCCTTATCACATGGAACTGACAATTGGTGTGCTGATCCTGATCTGCATTGCCAACCTGCGCGGACAGCGGCAATCGGGCCGAACCTTTGCGATCACGACGTACGCCTTCGTCATCATGATCACGCTGACGATCGTGATCGGTCTGTTTCGTGAAATCTTCTGGGGATTACCGAAATACAACCCGGCGCACATTGTCGGTGCGGTGCCGATCCACCAGGGCGGCGGGCTGGTGATGGGTGCCACGGTACTGGTAGTGCTGCGCGCGTTCGCCAACGGTGGCACGTCGCTGACCGGAGTCGAGGCGATTTCGAACACGGTCAATGTCTTTCGCGCGCCGCAAGGCTACAACGCCCGTCGGGTGCTGACCGTGATGGCCGTGATTCTCGGGTTCTTGTTGGCCGGTGTGTCCTGGCTTGCCTACGTCACCCACGCCACCCCATATGTGGCCGAATACCCCTCGATGCTCTCGGAGATCGCTCGGGCGGTTTTCGGCCAAGGGCTGATCGGGAACGTGCTGTACTTCTTGGTCCAGGCGTCGAGCGCGGCAATTCTGTTCACCGGTGCCAACACCGGCTTCAACGGATTTCCCGCATTGGCGAGTTTTGTTGCCGAGGACCGTTTTCTGCCCCGGCCGCTGACCAAACGCGGTCATCGTTTGGTGTTCTCCAACGGCATCATCACGCTGACCGTGCTGGCGGTGGCGCTGCTGTTGGTGACCCGCGCCTCGGTCAATGCTTTGGTGCCGTTCTTCGCGATCGGCGTGTTCACGGCGTTCGCGATGGCCGGCTTCGGCATGGCTCGACACCATTACACCCACCGCGACCAAGGCTGGCATCGCAAGGTGCTGGTCAACCTGTCCGCGGGGATCATGTCGGCGATCGTCGTCGGGATCTTTATGGTGGCCAAGTTCACCGAAGGGGCCTGGTTGGTCGTCGTTGTCTTCCCCATCCTGGTGTACGGCTTGATACGGCTGAACCAGCAATACAGCGCCGAGGCCTCGGTGTTGGAGATGTCGCGTACCGAGCGTCCCGAGTTGGCAAAGTACGCGCGGCTACGGGTGTTCGTTTTCGTGGATTCGGTCGACCTCGCCGAAGTCGAGGCGCTGCGCTACGGTAAGGGGCTGCACGCCGACGAGCTGACCGCGGTGCATTTCGTGATAGATGCCGATCATGCCGCTCAATTGCGAGAGCGTTGGCAGCATTTCGAGCACGACACCCGGCTGCGGGTGATCGATTGTCCCGATCGCCATTTGAGTCGATCCGCACAAGAGCTGGTCCTGCAGGTGAAGAAGGAACATCCGGACACCAAGGTGACCGTGCTGTTGCCGCGTCGAACATATTCGGCGCTGTTGGGCCGGATGCTGCATGACCGCACCGCCGACAAGATGGCCCGCGCGGTCAGCCGGATCCAGGGCGCTACCGCGATCATCGTGCCCTACGACGTCGAATCCCGGATCGCACGGGTGGACCCCGACGCTCTTGCCGCGCGCGTCGCGCGCGAAACCGCCGAGCACACGGAGATGTTGCGCGCCGAGGCCGACTAGCACGCAGGTGACCGCAATAGCCGGGCGGTATCCGTCGGCATAATTTGCTGGTCGGTCGCCCGATAGCCACGATTCAGATTCCTGATCACCGAACGACCGCCGCAGGATGCAGCTTAGACTTCTCCGGAACGCTGAATCTCGGATAGGGAATGTGGTTGTGACAGCAATAGCTGAGCAAGACACACCGATGTCTTTTTCGGATCTGTGCAAGCGAGTCTTTCTCGGAAAGCCGTTGATCACCGAGGAGTTGTCTTCCGAGAGATTGTCGAATCCCGTTGCACTGGGCGCGCTTTCACCCGATGCGATTTCATCGACCGCCTACGGGCCCGAGCAGGTCCTGACCGAGTTGCTACCGCAGGCCGGGCTGGCCGCGTTCATCTTGTTGCTTCCCATCATGGGTGTCATCCTGTTGATCCTGGCGCTGGTGGCCGCGTCGTATCGCGAAGTCGTGATGGCCTACACCAAAGCCGGTGGCTCCTACATCGTCGCGCGGGATAACTTCGGGCCGAAAGTGGCGCAGGTGGCTGCGGCGGCGCTGTTGATCGACTATGTCGTGACCGTGGCCGTACAGGCGGCGGCGGGCACCGTGGCGGTGGCGTCAGCGCTACCTGCGCTGGGGCCCTACAGCCTGGAAATCACGGTCGGCGTCGTACTCCTCATCTGCTATTTGAACCTGCGTGGGCTGCGGGAAGCCGGACTGCCCTTCGCGGTGGCCACCTATTCGTTTGTGGTGATGGTTGGGCTGACGGTCGTGACCGGCGTCGTCCGCCATATCTTCTGGGGCCTACCGCAATACGATCCCGGCCACCTCGCCGGAACAGTGCCGGTCCATCAGGGCAACGGTCTGGTGATGGGTGCGACGATTCTGGTGATACTGCGGGCGTTCGCCAACGGCGGTTCGTCGCTGACCGGAGTGGAGGCCATCTCCAACACCGTCAACGTCTTGCGGAAACCGCAGGGCCCCAACGCCCGGCGTGTCCTCACCGCGATGGCATGCATTCTGGGCTTTTTGTTGGCCGGCACCGGCTACCTCGCTTACGCCACCCACGCGGTGCCGTATCTCGACGAATACCCGTCGGTGCTCTCGCAGATCGCTCGGGCGGTCTTCGGCAACGGGATGATCGGCAACGTCCTGTACGTCCTGGTCCAGGCGTCGAGTGCGGCCATCTTGTACACCGGCGCGAACACCAGTTTCAATGGTTTCCCGGCGCTGGCCAGTTTCGTGGCCGAAGACAGCTTCCTGCCGCGCCAGCTCATGACGCGCGGTTACCGGCTGGTGTTCTCCAATGGCATCATCACGCTCACCGCGCTGTCGGTGGCGTTGCTGATTGTTACCGGCGGGTCGGTCAACGCGCTGATCCCGTTGTTCGCGATCGGTGTGTTCAGCGGCTTTTCGATGGCTGGTTATGGCATGACCAAGCACCATCTCACTCACCGTGAACCTGGCTGGCGACGCAAGTTGGTGATCAACTTCTCGGCGGCGATTCTGTCCACTGTCGTCGTGGGAATTTTCGCGGTGGCCAAGTTCACCGAGGGCGCTTGGCTGGTCGTCGTCATCTTCCCCCTGCTGGTCTTCGCGCTGATACGCCTCAACCGCGAGTACCGGGCCGAGGCGGCGATCCTCGAGGCCTTCCGCACCGACCGCCCGGAGTTGGTGAAGTATGCCCGTCATCGCGTGTTTGTCTTGGTCAATTCACTTGACCTTGCGGTGCTCGAAGCGCTGCGCTACGGGAAGGGTCTGCGCGCCGACGAGCTGCTCGCGGTGCATTTCATGGTCGACGCTCAACATGCCGCGGAGTTGCGAAAGCGTTGGGATGACTTCGATCTCGATACGGCACTTCGGGTGGTGGACTGTCCGGACCGACAGATCATCCGGGCCCTGCATGCGCTGATCGTGAAGGCGCGGGACGAACGTCGGAACACCAACGTGACGGTGCTCCTGCCACGAAGAACGTACGCGCCAGTGCTGGGACGACTGCTCCATGACCGCACCGCGGACAAGATCACCCGGGCTGTCAGCCGGATTCCGGACGCCGCTGCCACGATCGTGCCTTACGATGTGCAGTCCCGGATCCGCGAAGCGTTCCCCGACATATTGGAAATGCGTATCGCGCGCCAGGTCGAAAAGGTCGAGACCCGGATAATGCGGGCCGAAAACCAGACCGTGGAAGACTACGAACATCCGGAACGGTCCGCGGCGGTGATCCCGGTGGACCACCTGGTTCCGGGACGCAGTGCGACGGTCGAAGGGCGAGTCAGCGAAGTCGAGGACATCACCAAGCGTCAAAGAACGTCTCGGTGGATCACGATCGGGGATGACAGCGGGGAGTTCCGGGTGACGTTTCGGCCCGGACAGGGCTCCGAAATCCAGCCGGGCCAGGTGCTGCGTGTCACCGGGAAGGCACGCCAGACCGGCAACCGCCAGATCTCAATGGCCGACCCGACGTATCGGGTGATCGAAACACCCGAACAGGCTTAGGCCGGGGTGCAGCCCGTGCGTATCCACCCAGAGGTCTCGGACGCGCTGGCCACCGGACGGCCCGTCGTCGCGCTGGAGAGCACGATCATCAGTCACGGCCTGCCACGGCCGGACAACCTGCGCGTCGCACGCGAGACCGAGGAAGCGGTCCGTTCCGGCGGGGCGGTGCCGGCCACGATTGCGATCATCGGCGGCGAGCCGCACCTCGGTCTGGATGACGCCGCGATGCGGCGCATCGCGGAGGGCGACGGGGTGGTCAAGGTCGGCCTGCGCGACATCACGTTGCTGGCGGCCCGGGGCGGGGACGGCGGGACGACGGTCGCCTCGACCGCGCACCTGGCCGCGGCCGCCGGCATCAGGGTGTTCGCCACCGGCGGACTGGGCGGCGTGCATCGCGGAGCGCGCGAGAGCTGGGACGAGTCCGCGGATCTCACGACTCTCTCGCGCACCGGCGTGCTCGTGGTCTGCGCGGGTGTGAAGTCGATCCTGGATGTTGCGGCCACCCTGGAGCGGCTGGAGACCCTGAACGTCGCGGTGATCGGCTACCGCACCGACCGGTTCCCCGGTTTTTACCTAGCCGATTCCGGCCACCCGGTGGGTTGGCGAGTGGAGACGCCGGCACAGGCCGCCGACGTGCTGCGGGCCAGTCAGCGGCTGGGCACCGACGGGTACGGGCTGGTGCTGGCCAACCCCATTGCGCCGGACGATGAGATGGACCGCGCGCTGCACGACAGGGTGCTTGCCGCCGCTCTCAACGCCGTCGAGACCCAAGGGGTGCGCGGCAAGGACGTCACCCCGTTCCTGCTTGACTTCTTCCACCGTGAGACGCATGGCGCTTCGCTGGCGGCCAACGTCGCGCTGGTGCTGTCCAACGCCCGGTTGGCGGCAGAGGTGGCCGTGGCCTACGCCAAGATGTAGTCGTCGTCGTGCGGCTGGGCCAGCATCCGGGTGAGCCGCTTGCGGTCGAAGGGCCACAGGTCGATGTGGTTGTCGTCGGCGAAGTACCACGAGTTGCAACCGGTGTTCCACACGGTCGGGACCATCGCCTCGGCGACGTCGTCGGCGAAGCGGCTGGTGGCCTCCTCGGTGACTTCGACGGTGCTGATCTCGCCATCGCGGAATCGCCGCAGCCATGCGGTGATGTAGCGGGCGGTCAATTCGGCAACATGTTGCAGCGACATCGACCCGGTGGGCGAGTTGGGGCCGAGCACGGTGAACAGATTGGGGAATCCGGGGATAGCGGTCATTCCCCACGCGCGAGGGCCTTTCGCCCATGCGTCATCGATGGACAGCCCGTCGCGACCGCGTAATGTCATCGGGCGCATGTAGTTGTGCGCCTGGAAGCCGGTGGCGAGCACGATCGCATCCAGATCGTGGTGGACGCCGTCGGTTGTTCGCAGACCGGTCTTGCTGGCCTTGGCGATCGGCTCGCTGACGAAACTGGCGTTCGGCTTGGAAATTCGTCGATAGTAGTCGCCGGAAAGCACCTGCCGTTTGCAAAAAGGCTGGTAGTCGGGCGTCAGGCGAGCGCGAAGATCTTTGTCCCGCACAAACATTCGTAAGCATATCCACCCGTACCGCTGAGCCAGCCGTCGTCGCCAGGTTGGCCGGATGACCAGGTCGACCAGGTAGTCGGAACCAACCAGCTGCGATAGCCGCACTGCCTTGTCCTGTTTCGGCAGCGCCCGTAGCATCCGACCGACGACGCGTGGCTGCTTCAGCCCCATCGGCATCCACATCACCCACTGCGGTGTGCGGGCAAAGTGGGTGATGTGTGCCGCTTCTGGTTGCAATGCGGAAAAGACTTGTACCCCAGTCGATCCGGTGTCGATCACCGCGACCCGCTTGCCCTGCGTATCGATGTCGGTCCAGCGCGCGGTATGCACCACCGGTCCGTTAAACGAGTCAAGGCCGGGAATGTCCGGGATGAACGGGTGGTGCAGTATCCCGGTGGCGGCGACGACGAAGTCCGCGTCGATCTCGTCTCCGCCCGCGGTGGACACCCGCCATCGGTTCTCGGCGAACACCGCCGAGGTGACTTCGCAGCCCAGCCTCAGATGCGATCCGAGTTGCAGGTGATCGATGAGGTCGTGGTGATACTGCTGGATCTCCGCACCAGTTGCCCACACGTGTTTCCAGTCGTGCTTCGGCGCGAACGCGTATTGGTAGCCGTAGGAGGGCACGTCGCAGCGCAGGCCGGGGTAGCGATTCCAATGCCAAACACCACCAACGTCGGAACCCTTTTCCAGAATTGTGAAGTTGGTGAAGCCGGCTTGCCGGAAGACATGAGCCGCGGCGATTCCCGCCATGCCGGCGCCGACGATCACGATCCGGGGATCTCGCCTCTCGGCGTTGGCCGTCATGCCCGAACCCTATGCTCGCGGAAACTGTCGCGGCAAGCGTTCTACGGTCCGTTGTCTTCGTCGTCGCGGAGGAGTTTTTCGGGATGGTGGTAGGTATTGGTGCGGGGTTGGCCGTAGTCGAGGTGCGGCGGTGGGATCCATTCGGTATCTCCGCGTTGGTTTTTGCGAGTAGTCCAGCCTTGCTCGGCGATTTTGCGATAAGGGCCGCCGGCCAGCGCTAAGTCGTTGACGTCAGTGGTGTGGGTTTTCACCCACGGCGTGACGTGGTGGACTTCGGTGTAGTATCCCGGCAATCGCAACCCGGCGCCGTGCAGCCACGATCCTTGGCGTACACGTGACAGTTGTGCACCCGAGTCGGAAACCCGGCCTGAACTGCTTGCTCGCAGGGTATGCCGCGAGCCTGGCGGCAGAGTTTTCCTCCCGCAGCCGTCCTGTAGGAGCGACTTGATACTGACTAGGCGCAAGTTAAGCTTCGAAGGATGGAGGCCTTGCGGGCGGCTACCGAGGAGCTGCGCATCGCGGCTAGCGGCTGGCACGCGCTGGCCGGTGAGCTGAGTGCCGCCGGACCCGCAGTGCCGGGCCTGTCATTTCAGCCCAGCGCGGCAGCGGTTACCGCGATTCACGCCGGGGTGGCCGCAGCGGGCGAAGCTCTGACTGCGCGAATACAGATCACCGCAGTCAAGACCACCGCAGCGGCTACCGCCTATACCGAAAACGAAACAACTTCAGCTGTCCTGCTCGACGTGCTAAGCGAATCACTGTGAGGCACACATAATCACGACCGGATTGCCGACCCTCTCGCAGATACGCGCTTGGGATGTCGATCATTTGATCGAAGCCGCCAACCACTGGACAGCCACCGCCGACCGCTGGGATGGCGTCTACGGACAGGTCTGGCAGGAGTCGCTGAACATGGACTGGCAAGGTCAGGCACGCGATGCGCTGGTGGAGCGGACCACCGCTGACAGGGCGACGGTGACCACG
>JAFAID010000073.1 GCA_019236925.1 Mycobacterium sp.
GTCGGGATCCCGCGTGACGCGCGCCGACGACGATGATGCCGGCGAAGCCGGGATCGAGGAGTGGCGCCATGACCCCGCCGACGACGATGATGCCGGCGAAGCCGGGATCGAGGAGTGGCGCCATGACCCGGCCGACGCGCCCGATCCGTGGAAAAGCTTCCGCGGGGTGACGGCCGGGACCCTGATCCTGGAGGCGATCGTGGTGCTGCTGGCGTTGCCGGTGGTCAGCGCGGTCGGTGGCGGGCTGACGCCGGGCGCACTGGGATACCTGCTGGGTTTGGCAGCGGTCCTTGTCGGGCTGGCGGGGCTGCAGGGCCGGTCATGGGCCATCTGGGTCAACCTCGGCGTGCAGCTGATACCCATTGTCGGCTTCCTGGTCTATCCGGGAGTGGGTTTCATCGGGGTCCTGTTCGCCGCAGTCTGGGCGCTGATCATTTATTTCCGGGCCGAGGTTCTGCGCAGGCAGCGACGCGGGCTCCTCCCGGGCCAGGAGAGCCCGCCGGACTGATGCGCCGTCGTTGGCGCACCTGGTTGGTTAGGTACGCTGTCCGCCGTGACACGCGCTGGTGAGCGGACGCTCCTGCTGATCAAGCCCGATGGGGTCGAGCGACGCCTGGTGGGCGAGATCATAGGCCGGATCGAGCGCAAAGGCCTGACCGTCGCGGCGCTGGAAATGCGCGTCATCAGCGACGAGCTGGCTCGCCTGCACTACGCCGAGCATGACGGCAAGCCGTTTTTCGCATCCCTGCTGGAGTTCATCACGTCGGGCCCGCTGGTCGCGGCGATCGTGGAGGGCGCGCGGGCCGTCGCGGCGGTGCGGCAACTGGGCGGCGCCACCGACCCGGTCGAGAGTGCTGCGCCGGGCACCATCCGGGGCGATTTCGGGCTCGAAACGCAGTTCAACCTGGTGCACGGCTCCGATTCGCCGGAGTCGGCTGAGCGTGAGCTCGCGCTCTGGTTTCCCAAGTCCTGACCGCGGTTGGGTGCACTTGGTTCGCGGCGCCTCGACGGTATGGGATACTAAGTAGCGGGTGAACGTCGCCGGACCGGCTTCCGACGCCCGAATGAAGACTTCGACAAGCGCGACCACCGCGAGACCGCGATGCGGCGCCGACTGTCCAGCCATCATTCAAACCGGCGCCGAGCGCGTTCGAAATGAGCCGTTCGGAGCGAGACCATCACAAGTTCGGGAGAAGTGACCCGGACGCATAGCGAAGCCCTCGCGTGGCCGCGTCGCAAGGACGCGCCCGGGGGCTTGAGGAGATTACGTGATAGACGGTGGCCCATCCTCAGAGCTTCCAGACGACTCGGCGCAGGACGAGGACCTGCCTGAACGGCTAAGGGTCCATTCGCTGGCCAGAGCGCTCGGGACGACCAGCAAACGAGTGCTCGACGCGCTGGCCGAACTCGACGGCCGGATCCGCAGTGCGCATTCAACCGTGGACCGCGCGGACGCGGTGCGCGTGCGCGAACGGCTGGCCAGCGCGCCGGCTACCGCGGCCGCGGCGGTCGTCGCGCCCCCGGAGGCCGCCGTTGCCGCCGATGAACCCGAGTCCCGGCTGCTGCTGGAGACGGCGGTCGACCGTCCCGAGTACATGCCGCTATTCGTCGCGCCACAGCCGGTCGAGCGCGCCGACGACCTAGACGACAGCGATGACTCCGCGGATTCCGACGATGACGACTTCGACGGCGACGACGAGCAGGCCGAGCGGCCGGGCAACCGGCGGCGTCGCCGCGGGCGTCGTGGACGGGGTCGCGGCCGTGGCGAGCAGAACGGAGCCGACAAGAGCGGTGAAGCCGGTGGTGACGGCGGCAGACCGGACAAGTCGGACGCTGCGTCGGCCGACAACGCCGACGACGACTCCGACGACGACGCGGACGACTCCGACACCGTCGACGACGACAACGGTTCCGGCGACGGCACCAGCAAGCGCCGCCGTCGCCGCCGTCGCCGCAAGTCCGGTTCAGGCGATGACGGCGACGACGGTCCGTCACCGGACGACCCACCGAACACCGTGGTGCACGAGCGGGCACCACGGGCCAACAACAAGTCCGACTCCGCCAGCATCGAGATCCAGGGCATCGACGGCTCAACCCGGCTGGAGGCAAAACGGCAGCGCCGCCGCGACGGGCGCGATGCCGGACGCCGCCGCCCGCCGGTCCTGACCGAAGCCGAATTCCTGGCCCGCCGCGAAGCGGTCGAGCGGGTGATGGTGGTGCGTGACAAGGTGCGCACCGAACCGCCGCACCCAGGCGCCCGCTACACCCAGATCGCCGTGCTCGAAGACGGGATCGTCGTCGAGCATTTCGTCACCAGCGCGGCCTCGGCTTCCTTGGTGGGCAATATCTACCTGGGCATCGTGCAGAACGTGCTGCCGTCGATGGAGGCGGCCTTCGTCGACATCGGCCGTGGTCGCAACGGCGTGCTCTACGCCGGTGAGGTGAACTGGGAGGCCGCCGGCTTGGGCGGGTCCAACCGCAAAATCGAGCAGGCGCTGAAGCCTGGCGACTACGTCGTCGTGCAAGTCAGCAAGGACCCGGTCGGACACAAGGGAGCTCGGCTGACCACCCAGGTGTCGCTGGCCGGCCGCTACCTGGTGTATGTGCCGGGTGCGTCGTCGACCGGCATCAGCCGCAAGCTCCCCGACACCGAACGCCAACGCCTCAAAGAGATCCTGCGTGAGGTGGTGCCGTCAGACGCCGGTGTGATCATCCGTACCGCCTCCGAAGGCGTCAAGGAGCAGGACATCCGCGCCGACGTGACCCGGCTGCAGGATCGATGGGCGCAAATTGCCGCGCAGGCCCAGGAAACGAAGGAGAAGGCGGCGGGCGCCGCTGTGGCGCTTTATGAAGAGCCCGACGTCCTGGTCAAGGTGATTCGCGACTTGTTCAACGAGGACTTCGCTCAGCTGATCGTGTCCGGCGAGGAAGCCTGGACCACCATCAACGAGTACGTGAATTCGGTTGCTCCCGAGCTTGTTTCGAAGCTAACGAAATACCAGACCGCAGAGCTTGCTGCGGGACAGTCGGGCCCTGACGTCTTCGCGGTGCACCGCATCGACGAGCAACTGGCCAAGGCAATGGACCGCAAGGTCTGGCTGCCCTCGGGCGGCACGCTGGTGATCGACCGAACCGAGGCGATGACGGTGGTCGACGTCAACACCGGCAAGTTCACCGGCTCCGGTGGCAACCTGGAACAGACCGTTACCAAGAACAACCTGGAAGCGGCTGAGGAGATCGTGCGCCAGCTGCGACTGCGCGACATCGGCGGCATTGTCGTCATCGACTTCATCGACATGGTGCTCGAGTCCAACCGTGACCTGGTGGTGCGCCGGCTGACCGAAGCGCTGGCTCGTGACCGCACTCGTCATCAGGTTTCCGAAGTGACCTCGTTGGGGCTGGTGCAGCTCACCCGCAAGCGGCTCGGGACCGGGTTGATCGAGGCGTTCTCCACGACGTGTCCGCACTGCGGCGGCCGCGGAATAACGCTGCACGCCGATCCCGTGGACGCGACATCGGCGCCCAGTCGTAAATCCGAGTCGGGAGGCAAGCGGGGCCGGCGCTCCAAGAAGAGCAAGTCCGACGAGCCGGCGGTGGCCAAAGTGCCGGTGCACACTCACGGTGAGCATCCGATGTTCAAGGCCATGGCCGCCGCCAACGGTCGCCATGACGGCGAGACCGACGACGCTGACGAGTCCGCGCGCACGGAGGATGTCGATGAGACAGTCGGCGGCCACGACCGGGGCGACGCGGAAACCGATGGTCAGCTCCAGGAGCAAGTCGCGCGCGAGGCTGCGGAAGAAGACCTGGAAGATTCGGACTTCGGCGACAGCGATGAAGATGATGACGAGGACGACGTCGACCTCGACGACGACGAGGATCTCGACGACGAGGACCTCGAGGATGAAGACGACGAGGACGAAGAGGATCTTGACCTCGACGACGATCTGGACCTCGACGACTCTGACAACGGCGATGACGCCGACGACTCTGACAACGGCGATGACGCCGACGACTCCGACGACGGCGATCACTCCGACGGCGAATCCGCTATCGCCGCCTTTACCGCGCCCGCTGCGCAACCCCGGCGGCGTCGGGCTGCGGCCCGGCCGGCCGGACCACCGATCCATGAGGACTGAACTGACCGGTTTGACCCTTTAGCCGCTGGTCACGTACCCTTGATCAGTTGTCGCCAGGCCCGCTGACCGGGTTTTGGCCGGCACTCCCAGACCAGCCCGCACCTTGGGTAGCGCGCGGCGCCCGAAGGACCCGAAGAAGAAGAGGTAGACGTAACCATGGCGACCTACGCAATCGTCAAGACCGGCGGCAAGCAGTACAAAGTCGCGGTCGGAGACGTCGTCAAGGTCGAGAAGCTCGACTCTGAGCCCGGTGCGAAGGTCTCGCTGCCGGTCGCGCTGGTCGTCGACGGCGCCACCGTCACCACCGACGCCGCGGCGCTGGCCAAGGTCGCGGTGACCGGTGAGGTGCTCGAGCACACCAAGGGTCCCAAGATCCGTATCCACAAGTTCAAGAACAAGACCGGCTACCACAAGCGTCAGGGCCACCGTCAGCAGCTGACGGTCCTGAAGGTCACCGGCATCAAGTAGCGAAGGCGACGAACAGATGGCACACAAGAAGGGCGCTTCCAGCTCACGCAACGGTCGCGATTCCAACGCCCAGCGCCTGGGCGTCAAACGCTTCGGCGGTCAGCTTGTCAAGGCCGGCGAGATCATCGTCCGTCAGCGCGGCACGCATTTCCACCCGGGCGTCAACGTCGGCCGCGGCGGCGACGACACGTTGTTCGCCAAGGCGGCCGGGGCTGTCCAATTCGGCGTTCGGCGCGGACGCAAGACGGTCAGCATCGTCACGGCCGAGACCACGACCGACTGAGCGTCACGAGTGTGAAGCTGCGTCAGCTTCACGCTCGCAGGCTTGACTCTAGTTAGTCAGAGGAACCCGATGCCTCGGTTTGTCGATCGCGTCGTCATCCACACGCGGGCGGGCTCCGGCGGCAACGGCTGCGCGTCGGTCCACCGGGAGAAGTTCAAGCCGCTCGGCGGGCCCGACGGCGGCAACGGCGGCCGCGGCGGCAGCGTCGTGCTGGTCGTCGACTCGCAGGTGCACACCTTGCTCGATTTCCATTTCCGGCCGCATATCGTTGCGGCTTCGGGCAAGCAGGGAATGGGCGCTAACCGCGATGGCGCGGCGGGTGCCGATCTGGAAGTCAAGGTCCCAGACGGGACTGTCGTGCTCGACGAGAACGGCCGATTGCTCGCCGACCTGGTCGGTGCGGGTACCCGCTTCGAAGCCGCGGCCGGAGGTCGCGGCGGGCTGGGCAACGCCGCACTGGCCTCTCGGGCCCGCAAGGCGCCGGGTTTCGCACTGCTCGGCGAAAAGGGGGAATCCCGCGATCTCACACTCGAACTCAAGACGGTCGCCGACGTCGGGTTGATCGGGTTCCCGTCGGCAGGCAAATCATCGCTGGTGTCGACGATCTCGGCGGCCAAGCCGAAGATCGCCGACTACCCCTTCACCACCCTCGCTCCCAACCTGGGCGTGGTCTCGGCGGGGGAGCGCACCTTCACCGTCGCCGACGTGCCGGGCCTGATTCCGGGTGCGTCCCAGGGGCGGGGTCTGGGTCTGGACTTCCTGCGGCACATCGAGCGGTGTGCGGTGCTGGTACACGTCGTCGACTGCGCCACCGCCGAGCCGGGCCGCGATCCGGTGTCCGACATCGATGCGCTGGAAGCCGAGCTGGCCGCCTATAGCCCTACGCTGCAAGGAGATTCCGCCCTCGGCGACCTGGTCGAGCGGCCAAGGGCGGTGGTGCTCAACAAGATCGACGTTCCAGAGGCCCGCGAGCTGGCCGAGTTCGTTCGCGACGATATCGCTGCGCGCGGCTGGCCGGTGTTCCTGGTGTCGACCGTCAGCAGGGAAGGGTTGCAGCCCTTGGTCTTTGCGCTCGCCGACATGGTGTCGCAGTATCATGCCGCGCAGCCGGTACTGGTGCCGCGACGGCCGGTGATACGTCCCATTCCGGTCGACGAGTCCGGTTTCACGGTGGAATCCGACGGGCAGGGTGGATTCGTGGTCCGCGGCCAGCGACCCGAACGCTGGATCGCCCAGACCAACTTCGACAACGACGAGGCGGTCGGCTACCTCGGCGACCGGCTGGCCCGGCTGGGCGTCGAAGACGAACTGATGCGGCTGGGCGCGGCGCCCGGATGCGCGGTCACCATCGGCGAGGTCACCTTCGACTGGGAGCCGCAGACGCCGTCCGGCGTCGATACGACGATGTCTGCGCGCGGCACCGATGCCCGCCTGGAAGGTACCGATCGCATCGGCGCCGCCGAACGCAAGGCGGCCCGCCGTCAGCGTCGCGAGAGCGGCCCTGGTGAATAGCACAGCGCGCGAGGCTGTCCGTACCGCGCGCAGCGTCGTAGTCAAGGTCGGCACCACCGCGTTGACCACGCCGACCGGCATGTTCGACACCGGCAGGCTGGCCGGGCTCGTCGACGCGATCGAGGCCCGGATGAAAGCGGGCTCCGACGTCGTCATCGTGTCCTCCGGCGCCATCGCTGCCGGCGTCGAGCCGCTCGGGCTGACCAGGCGGCCGGCCGACCTGGCCACCAAACAGGCGGCGGCCAGCGTCGGCCAGGTCGCGCTGGTGAACGCCTGGAGCGCGGCATTCGCTCGCTACCAGCGCAGCGTTGGACAGGTATTGCTGACCGCGCACGACATTTCGATGCGGGTGCAGCACACCAACGCCCAGCGCACGCTGGACCGGCTGCGGGCGCTGCATGCGGTGGCGATCGTCAACGAGAACGACACGGTTGCCACCAACGAAATCCGGTTCGGCGATAACGATCGGCTTTCGGCGTTGGTGGCGCACCTGGTCGGGGCGGACGCGCTGGTGTTGCTGAGCGACATCGACGGGCTGTACGACGCCGATCCGCGCAAGTCCCGCGAATCACGTTTCATCCCTGAGGTTTCCGGGCCGCCCGACCTCGACGGTGTGGTTGCCGGACAAAGCAGCCACCGGGGCACCGGCGGCATGGCGTCGAAGGTGTCGTCGGCGCTGCTGGCCGCCGACGCTGGGGTGCCGGTGCTGCTGGCAGCCGCCGGGGACGCCGCGACCGCGTTGGCGGACGCCTCGGTCGGCACGGTGTTCGCCGCGCGGCCCAATCGCATGTCGGCACGCCGCTTTTGGGTGCGCTACGCGGCGGAGTCCGCCGGTGCGCTGATCCTGGACGCAGGCGCGGTGCGTGCGGTGCTGGGCCAACGGCGTTCGCTGCTGCCCGCGGGTATCACGGAGCTGTCCGGCCGTTTTCACGGCGGTGACGTTGTCGACCTGAAGGGGCCCGACGCAACCCTGGTGGCCCGCGGTGTGGTCGCCTACGACGCCGCCGAGCTGGCCACCATGATTGGCCGGTCGACGTCAGAGCTGCCCGCCGAGCTGCGCCGGCCCGCAGTGCACGCCGACGATCTGGCGGCCGTCTAGTTCGCCGGTGTCGGCACTAGATACAATGCGCCCCAGACAATTTCGGTCAGCGTGGCGGCCAGTTCGGCATCGTATGTGGGCGGGTTACTCGGCAGATTCTGTTGGCACGCCCGCTCGACCATCCA
>JAFAID010000130.1 GCA_019236925.1 Mycobacterium sp.
GTGCACCCACACGCCGACGAGGTCGACGTCGGGGCGTCGCTGGATGGCTCGGATGGCGATCGATCCGATGCCGCCCGTTGCCCAGACGACCACACGTAATGGATTTTTTGCCATGTCGATCCTTTCCTGGAAAGGTGTCATCGGTACCTAATCTTTGCTCCAAAACATGCGAGCTATGGTCTGACGGCTGAAAGATGTCGGACTATTCGAACAAATGTTAGGTTGACCCTGATGTTCACACTCAGGTTCGACATGCGCGCCCCGGCGTTGGGCGCCCCGGCTGCCGACCTCTACGCCGCCGCGATTGACATGTGCGCGTGGGCGGAGACCCGCGGAGCGATCGTCGCTGTGCTCTCCGAACACCACGGGGCCGACGACGGTCATCTTCCCAGCCCGCTGATCTTGGCTTCGGCAATCGCCGCCAGAACCAAACAGTTGATGATTTTGCTTGCCGCGGTGCCGATTCCGCTGTGCGAGCCAGTGCGACTTGCCGAAGAAATGGCGGTCCTGGACCTGATCAGCAAGGGCCGGGTGATGTATGCCTTCGGAATCGGTCATCGCAGCGAGGAGTACGAACACTTCGGTTTGAGCATGGCCACCCGCGGCAGGGTTGCCGACGAGATCCTCGACGTACTTGACGATTTGCTGCACGGCGAAGTTGTCGAGTATCGGGGCCGACAGGTTCGTGTCACCCCGCCCTGCATGTCGGCCGACGGACCGCCGATGATGATCGCGGGCGGCAGCAGGGCCGCCGCTCGGCGGGCTGCCACCCATGGTCTGGGTTTCATCTCGCAAACCGACTCCCCGGGTCTGAAGGAGTTCTACGAATCGGAGTGTCGGGCTGCCGGGCATGGGCCTGGCAGCGTTCAGTTCCCGGTACCGGGCGCTCCGACAGCGGCTTTCGTTGCTGACGATGTTGACGAGGCATGGGAGCTGCTCGGGCCACACGTGGTACACGACGCGATCACGGCGGCATCGTACCGACCCCACGACGACTCGGTGGCCAGCATCACCCGCGCTGACAACGTGGCGGCGCTGCGGGAGGAGCAGGGCCCGTACCGGATATTCACGCCCGACGAGGCGGCCGACTACATCAAAAGTGGTCGGCCCCTGCCGCTGCACCCGCTGTGCGGCGGCATCCCGCCCGATGTGGCGTGGCGATACCTGGAACTTGCCGGGGCCGCCAGCGCGCAGGCGCAGGCCGAGTGAAGGAGAACGTCTATGTCCGCTTCGCCCGGGCCCGCCCGCGTCGTTGCATGGTCCACGGGAGGGGTGGGCACGGCAGTCATCGATGCGATCAGACGTCGTCCGGACCTGAAACTGGTTGGCGTATGGGTGCATTCGCCAGAGAAGGTCGGCAAAGACGCCGGTGACTTGGCCGGTGGCGGGCCAATCGGCCTCACGGCCACCAACGACGCCGACGCGCTGATTGCGCTCGCGCCCGATTGCGTCGTGTATTCCGCCAGTGGTCCGGAGCGCGATGCGGCCGCGGTGCGTGACTACCTGCGGCTGTTGGCGGCCGGCATCAATGTCGTGTCGACGTCGTCGACAAGCCTGGTCTACCCGCCGGCTTATTTCGCGCCGGATTGGTACAACCAGCTCGACGCAGCTGCCAAAGCAAGCGGCGCGTCGTTCTACGCGTCGGGTATCTTCCCGGGCTTCGCGTCCGATCAGCTCGCGCTGTTGATGACCACGCAGTCGAAGAACATCCGCAGCATCACGGCCAGCGAGGTCGCGCTGAACGACCACTATCCCGTCGCCGACGTGATGATGGACGGGATGGGCTTCGGTCGACCGCTCGACTTCGAGCCGATGCTCAAGACTCCGGGATTCATCGAAATGGCCTGGAAAGCACCGATATACCTCATGGCGAAGGGTCTCGGCGTCGAGGTCGAGGAGGTACGGGGTTCTCTCGAGCGGCAACTGTCCGATCGTGACATCGAGGTGGCGTTCGGCACCATCCAGGCCGGTACCTGTGGTGCGGTGCGTACCCGCGCCGCGGGCATCGTCAACGGCCGGGAGGCCATCGTGATCGAGCACATCATCCGGATGGCGCGCGATGTAGCACCCGAGTGGCCGCACTCGGAGTGCGACGCGACCTACCGCGTCGACATCGTCGGCGATCCCGACATCCACTGCGAGCTGACGCTCGGCGAGGCCGAAGGTCATGGTGCGGGCCGGGCTGCGATGACTTCCACGGCTATGCGTGTCGTGAATGCGATCCCGTATGTCGTCGATGCGCCTGCGGGCCTGCTCAGCTCGTTGGACATCCCAATGACACTGCCGCATCATGCTTTTGACTGAGCGATTCACACCGAGCGCCTACTTGGGTTGGTTCGGCACGCCCGGGAACAACTGACCCGTCGGCGCCGCGGTCACCCAGCCGCCCAGCTTTGTTACGAGGTGGGGCGCGAAAACTGCGCTGTAAAGCAGATTCCCGACGACGACGACCGCGACGACGGACAGGATTGAGGCTTGACGTCGAGTCTTCGACCGCTTGTCGGCCCACATCTCGATGACATTTCGTCCTTGCGCATCGGTGCGGCCCAGAAGATAGGTGAAGACCATCATCTGGATGCCCATCGCGAGGGAGTCGTAGAGCGGGTACTGATGTACGGTCCCCTCACGTATCGCCAGCCCGGGAATCACCCGGCCGTAGTAGAAGACGCCGAGCTTGGCTCCCAGGAACCCGTTGAAGAACAGCGCCCAGCAGAATCCGACGACGAGGCCGACGACCAATAGTGTTGCGGGCCTGCGCCAACCGAACTTTGCGCTAAACCAACGTCCGAGGGCCGCACCCGTGACGGCGGGAAGCACGAAGTAGGAGATGTAGCCGACGGGAACGAACAAGGGCAATCCACCCCACGTCATGTTCAACGGCCACCACGACGGCATGCGGGGAATGGCGGGCGGAAACTGCGCGTACATCGCCCAGTCGTAGGGCGCTTCGATCCACGAGAACGAGATCGCCGAGATGCAGAGCAGCAGGAGTGGGTGCACGCGGCCCTGGCGAACGCTCAGGTACACGCCAAAGGCGGTGAACGCAATGCCACCGACAAGCGCGAAGTCACTGGCCGCCTGCATCACGGGTGTCATCTGGGCCCTCATTGGCCGCGCCCTTGACTCGGACGCGCTTCGGGGTCGAAACGTAGCACCAGCCCGAAGATCAGCACGATCAGCCCGAACAGCGTGCCCAGCATGACCACAGCGCCCATGTTCGCACCCTTTCGATCCGCACTCGACGTTTAGGATAGTGCATACTATCCTAAACGTTGTGCCCCAGCGATCTGCCGCCAAGCAGAGCACGCCAGAAGTGCCGGCTGCGCCGATTGTGGCGATGCGCCGATCCCGTGGCGAGCCGCGCAGACTCTTGCTCGACGCCGCCCGAAACTTGTTCGCCCGACAGGACTACCGCAGCACCACGACGCGTGAAATCGCTCAGGCCGCCGGCGTGACCGAGCATCTGCTGTTCCGCAACTTCGGTTCGAAGGCGGCGCTGTTCCGCGAGGCCCTCGTTCTGCCGTTCACCAACTTCGTCGATGAATTCGGACGGACCTGGCAGTCAGTCATCCCCGAGGAGACCGGCGAGCTGGAGCTGACGCGGCTATTCGTCGGACAGCTCTACGATGTATTCGTCAAACACCAAGGCCTGCTGTTAACGCTGATGGCATCGGAGGCCCTGAACGACGAGGAATTGGCCGACACCGGGATTGCCGACGTCAGACGGGCGCTCAAGGTCCTCGGCCGAATCAGTGCCGAGGGCATGAACTTACGCGGGCTGCGGTCGGACCATCCTGACCTGCCGGCGCATTCAACGGTCGCGATGATCGCCGGCATGGCTGCGCTGCGGTCGACCTACTTCGGCACCAAGCCGCCGTCGAGGGAGGTGATCGTTGACGAGCTCATCCAGGCAATCCTGCACGGCTTCCTGCACCGCAACGACTGAACAGCCAACGCTGCACCGGAAGGGACCCGACAGAAGATGACAGGCGCCAAAGCGGTCGAGTTGTATTACGACCCATACGATCCCGACATCGATGACAACCCATACCCGGTATGGAAGCGGATGCGCGAAGAAGCGCCGCTGTACTACAACGAAAAGTACAATTTCTACGCGCTGAGCCGGTATGAGGACGTCGCGCGCGAACTGCCGAACTGGCAGACGTACCGATCCGGCCGCGGCACCACCGCCGACATCTTGTTCAACAACATCGAGGTGCCGCCGGGCATCTTGCTGTTCGAAGATCCCCCGCTGCACGATCTGCACCGTCGCCTGTTGTCCCGGGTCTTCACGCCACGGCGCATGCTTGACGTGGAGGCGCTAGTGCGCGAATTCTGCACCAGCGAATTGGATCCGCTAATCGGTGTCGGCGGTTTCGATTTCATCGCGGATCTCGGAGCGATGATGCCGATGCGGACTATCGGTTATCTCCTGGGTATCCCGGAAAAGGATCAAGCGCGCATCCGAGATCGCAACGGCGCCTTCATCGACACAGCCAAGGGGCGCAAGCCTGGCGAAGTCAGTCAGAAAATATTTGAGGAAACCATCGTGATGTTCGCCGAGTTCATCGAATGGCGGGCCGAGCATCCGTCCGATGACCTGATGACCGAGCTGCTGGCGGCCGAGATCGACGAGCTCGACGGGACGCGTCGGCCGTTGTCACGCACCGAGGTGTTGGCCTACACCGCCATGATCGCCGGTGCGGGAAATGAAACCACGGCTCGGCTCATCGGTTTCATGGGACAGCTGCTGTCGGATCACCCGGATCAACGGCGCGAACTCGTCGCCGACCCTTCCCTGATCCCCGGCGCGGTCGAGGAGACACTGCGTTACGAACCCCCATCACCGGTGCAGGCCCGCTACGTCGCCCAGGACGCCGAGCATCATGGCCGCGTGGTCCCGGAAGGGTCGTTCATGTTGCTGCTGAACGCTTCCGCCAACCGGGACGAACATCAGTTCCCCGACCCCGACCGTTTCGACATCCACCGTCGGGGCAGCCATCTCAGCTTCGGGCAAGGCCTGCACTTCTGCCTCGGCTCGGCGCTGGCCCGGATGGAAGCCCGGGTGGCCTTCGAAGAGGTGCTCAAACGCTGGCCGGACTGGGAAGTCGACTACGCGAACGCCGAACGAGCTCACACCGCAAGCGTGCGCGGGTGGGCACGCCTACCCGTCGTCACCGGATGAGCGAACCTAGCGGACCGGCGCCAGCGCCGGCCGGGGTGTGAACGTCAGGTGCAATTCGGACAGCCCGCGCAAGATGTACGTCGGCTCGTAGGTGTAGCGACGTTCGCCGGCCGGTCCGTGTTTGGTTTCGCTGATTGAGATTTCGGACATCCGGTCCAGGATCCGCTCGATCGAGACGCGGCCCTCGACCCGAGCCAGCGGCGCACCGGGGCAGGAATGCACTCCGCGGGCGAACGCCATGTGCTCGCGGACGTTCTTGCGGTCCAGCTGGAACTCGTGCGGGTTGTCGAACCGGCGTGGGTCACG
>JAFAID010000561.1 GCA_019236925.1 Mycobacterium sp.
TGATGGGTGATCACGATCGCCGACAGGCCGGTGATGCCTTCGAAACCGTGCGAGAAATTTCCCGGGTCGAACAGCAGGGTGGTGTGGCCGAAGTCGACGAGTAGGCAGGAATGGCCAAAATGCGTGAGTTGCATGTCTACGATTGTGCGCTCATGGGGTGCCTGGCATGCGCCTAGTTCTGGCCACGATGCTGATCGCCAGCGGCGTGGTCGTCGGGTGCATGCCCTTGGTCGCCGCTCACGCGGACCCGGAGACTTGTCCGCCGGTATGCGACCGGATCCCGGACACCGCATGGATCTCGTCGTCGGCGATACCGCTGAACTCGACCTACCGCTGGCCCTCGCCGGCTGGGGTGGCGGTCCCGATGACCGGGACGGCGACGCCGCGGTTCCGGTTCGAGGAGGTGTGTGCGACTCCCGGCTTGCCGCAGGACATCCGCAACTCGGCGGTCGCCAGCCGGGCGACCGTAACCAATCCCCAGGGTCAGTGGCAGTTGCAGGCCCAAGTCCTGCACTGGCGCGGCGACACCGCGCGCGGTGGTCAGAACGCGTCGTCGGTGTTGGAGGTCGCCGCGGCCGCACTGCGCGGTTGCCAGCTGGGGGCGGCGGCAGAGTCGCCATCGATCACCTCCGACGAGCCCAATCGGCTGGCCGCGGTGATCAGCGGACCGGTGATCGTGCACACCTACCTGGTCGCCCACCCAGAAAACAGCACCATCAGCGAGCTGACCCTGTGGTCTTCGGAGCCGCCGCAGGTGCCCTGGCCGGTGATCTTTGATGCCCAAGTTCTGGACGCTATGACGTCGCCGGTATGCGCGGCCTACATCGGCTCGTGCTAGCAGGGCGGTTGCGGTATCGAACGGTAGAGTTGGGCCGAGCAAACCGGATCAGTAGGAGGAGCGCGGGTGGCCCGGGTGGTTGTGCACGTGATGCCCAAGGCCGAGATTCTCGACCCGCAGGGTCAGGCGATCGTCGGTGCGTTGGGCCGGCTTGGGCATGCCGGCATCTCAGATGTGCGGCAGGGCAAGCGTTTTGAACTCGAAGTCGACGATAGCGTCGACGATTCGGCGCTTGCCGAGATTGCCGAGTCGCTGTTGGCGAACACGGTGATCGAAGACTGGACAGTAAGCCGGGAACCGCAGTGACGACCCGGATCGGCGTGATCACCTTTCCCGGGACACTCGACGACGTGGACGCCGCTCGGGCGGTGCGCGTCGTCGGCGCCGAGGCAGTCAGCCTGTGGCATGCCGACGCCGACCTCAAGGGCGTCGAGGCGGTGGTGGTGCCGGGCGGGTTCTCCTACGGCGATTATCTGCGGGCCGGGGCGATCGCTAGGTTCGCCCCGGTGATGGGTGAAGTCATCGCGGCTGCCGGCCGCGGGTTACCGGTTTTGGGTATTTGCAACGGTTTTCAGGTGTTATGCGAGGCTGGTCTGCTACCCGGCGCGCTCGCCCGAAACGCCGGCCTGCATTTCGTCTGCCGCGATGTGTGGCTACGGGTGGCGGCGACGGCGACGGCGTGGACGTCGCGATTCGAGCCCGACGCCGACCTGCTGATCCCGTTGAAGTCGGGCGAGGGTCGCTACGTGGCGTCGGCCGACGTGCTCGACGAGCTGGAAGGTGAAGGCCGAGTGGTGTTCCGCTACCACGACAACCCGAACGGCTCGCTGCGCGACATCGCGGGTATCAGCTCAGCCAACGGCCGTGTCGTCGGGCTGATGCCGCACCCCGAGCATGCCATCGAGGCGCTGACCGGGCCGTCAGACGACGGGCTCGGGCTGTTTTATTCGGCGCTGGACGCTGTTCTGGCCGCGTAGTGCCGGGCGGTCAGCGCAACGCGTGCTCAGCCGCCGAATCCAGCCTGCAAAGCAGAGTGGTCGAGCAGTTTGATGTCACCCCCGACAGCGATGATGGTCAGTCATGAGCTTCCGCGATCTGCACTACGCCGACGAGCCGTTGTTATTGCCCAATGCATGGGATGTGCCCTCTGCGCTCGCTTTCTACCACGCGGGGTATCGCGCGGTCGGTACCACCAGCTTCGGGGTCGCCGCGACCGCGGGGCATCCTGATGGCGGGCGTTCGAGCAAGGAGCCGACCAGCAGCTTGGTTTCGCGGCTTCGCAACCTGCCGGTCTACGTCTCCGCCGACGTCGAGGACGGCTACCACGATGATCCTGAGGTGGTGGCCGCGTACGTGTCGAAACTCGCCGCGGCCGGCGTCAACATCGAGGACAGCACGGACGAGAAATTGATCGGCCCGCAGGCCCATGCCGCCAAAGTGGCTGCGATCAAGAAGCGTTCACCGGAGGTCTTCGTCAACGCCAGGGTCGACACTTACTGGCTCAATCAGGATGCCAACGTCTCAGCCACGTTGAACCGAGCCGAAGCCTACGTCGCGGCGGGTGCCGACGGAATATTCATCCCTGGTGCGTCAGAGCCGTCCGATCTACGTCAGCTGACGGCCAACATTCCGGTACCCGTCAATGTGCTCGTGGTACCGGGGCTGAGCCTCACCGAGTTGGCGAATTTGGGCGTGCGTCGAGTCAGCACCGGATCCCTGCCATATCGGGCCGCCATCGATGCCGCGGTCGAAGTCGCGGAAAACGTTCGCAAGGGTGTGCCCCCGCGCGCCGCCACCGCCTACCCGGCGATGCAAGGACGCCTGGTCGAATTCGACCGGTTGAACCAGACCGACTGATTAGCACCGAACACCTTCCAAGTCGAGCAGGGCCTGTTTGGCGGCCGGCCCACCGCGGTAGCCGCCCAAGGTGCCGTCGGAGCGGACGACCCGATGGCATGGCACCACGACGGGGATGGGATTGGTCGCGCAGGTCGTCCCGACGGCGCGAACGGCTTTGGGAGACCCTGAAAGTCGCGCGAGGGTGCCGTAGCTGGCGGTGGTCCCGTAGCCGACATCGACCGCCAGATGCTCCAGCACCACCCGGCGAAATCCCTTGGAGAGCTGCCAATCCAACGGGACATCGAAGGTGTGGCGGCGCCCGGAGAAAT
>JAFAID010000556.1 GCA_019236925.1 Mycobacterium sp.
ACGAGCCCGGACCCGGGCCGCTGCTCAACAGCGCGGAATGCACTTCCGGCGGTGCGGCCATCCAAATCGGTGCGGTCATCGATAGCCTCCCCCAGCCATGCTGCAATCACCGCACAGCCCGCCGTGGGGCGAGAGTTTGGCAAGCAGCGCGACAGTCTGCGCCTCGGAGACGCCGTTGCCGGTGTCGAAGCGTTGACGAACCATGGATGTTCAACAGCTCTCTCGGGGTCGACCGCCCCGGTCCGCAGGATGCGACGACGCGAGTGTCCTGGCTCTCGGATCGCTGCTCGCCTCGCCTTCCAGCTCGCGGCCGTGGCATGTGAGGTTCGCTCCCCGATGACAGTGGCGGGACCGCGCCGGATTTGCACCGGCTTCCTACATCGTCATCGCCTTACGTGCGACATTCTCGCATTTTGCTCAGTCCAAGCGGTACCGAATCAACCGAGAGCTGTTTGCGACGACGGCAACCGACGACGCGTTGTGCAGGATGGCCGCGAGCACCGGTGACAGCGCGCCGCCGGCGCCGATCAGCAACCCGGCGGCGTTGACCGCGATCGACATGCCGTAGTTCTGCCGGATGACCTCGACGGCGCGGGCGCCCAAGTCGCCCACGTCAAGCAGGCGGTTCAAGTCGTCGTTGGCCAAGGCAACATCGGCGGTTTCGACGGCGACGTCGGTGCCGGCCAAGCCCATCGCGATGCCGATGTCGGCGGCCGCGAGCGCCGGGGCGTCATTGATGCCGTCGCCGACCATGCCGACGATGTAGCCCTCGTCCTGGAGTTGGCGTACCACTTCGAGCTTGTCCTCTGGCAGTACCTCGGCGCGCCAGTCGTCGATGCCCAGCTCGCCGGCAACGACCGTGGCGATGTCGGGATGATCGCCCGTGAGCATCACGACCCGGCGGATTCCGTTGGCGCGCAGCTTCTTCAGCACATCCGGGGCCTCGGACCGGACTTCGTCACGCAGACTGATCAGCCCGACCAGCGTGCCGTCCACCGCGAGCAGCAACGGGGTCTCGGCCTGGCGGCGCAGCTTGTCGACCCAGCCCGCTGCCTTCTTCGACACCTTGACATTTTCCGAGCGCAGCAGTGACGGGCTGCCCAGCAGCAGCGTCCGGCCGTCGGCCCAGGTCCGCATGCCAAGGCCAACCAGCACCTCGCATTCCTCGTGCGGCGGAATGAAGATGCGGCGTTCCTCCGTCGAGCGGATCACGGCCTCGGCCAGCGGGTGACGGGAGTGCAGCTCCGAGCTGGCCGCATATGCGAGCACTTGCTCTGGCTGCCAATCATTGTGTAGTGCAATGATATTCGTTACCACCGGGCGCCCGACAGTGAGCGTTCCGGTCTTGTCGAAGACGATCGCGTCCACCCGACCGGCCTGCTCTAGGTGCGACCCACCCTTGATCAGGATGCCGCGCCGGGCGCCGTTGCCGATCGCCGCGCTGATCGCGGTCGGCGTCGACAGGCCTACGGCGCACGGGCAGGCGATCAGCAACATCGTCATCGCGCGCCGGACATCTCCGGTGAGCGCCAAGGTGATCGCGGACACGATGAAGGAAATGGGCACGAAGCGACGGGAGAAGTTCTCCCCGACGGTCTGGATCGGCGCCCGATCGTGTTGGGCCTCTTCGACGCGACTGATGATGCGGCCGATCGCGGTTTCGTTGCCGACGGCGCTCGCGCGAATCACCAGGCGGCCGCGCAGCACCACGGAACCCGCGTGTACCGCCCCGCCGGCGACGATGCTGACCGGCAGCGTCTCGCCGGTGATCGCGGACTGGTCGACAACGGCCTCGCCGTCGACCACGTCGCCGTCGACCGGTATCGCCACGTGGTCGTGGACCACTACGTCGTCGCCGATCTCGATGGTGTCGATCGGGACCTGTACTTCAGTTCCTGCTTGGGGGCCGTCGGCCAGCCGAATCCACGCTGTGTCGGCGGTGCCGCGCAGCAGATCAGAGATGGCCCGCCGGGTCCGCCGCAACGTCAGATCCTGAAGGTACTCACCGATATTCAGCAGCCAGAGCACCGTGAGTGCGACGACGTTCTCGCGCAGCACCAGGCTGGCTACGGTTGCCGCGGTCACCAGCGCATCGGTGCCGGCGCGTCCCGACCGCAGCGAGCGCAACGCGCCGCGAAGGAACGGATAGCCCATGAACACCGTCGCGCCGGTTGCGACGAGCTGGCCGGACGGACCCAGCAGCGGCGGTCGTTTGAAGACATAGCGGCGCACTCCGAGTAAGGCCAGCGCCGTGCCGCCGATCACCATGCGCAGCACCTCAGTATTGCGGACGTCGGACGACCGGGGAGTGCGAGCCGGGATCAGCTCGGCGGCAACGTGTTCGGCCGATGTGATCGCCGTCAGCACCGCCTCACGATCGCAGCGCCTCGGCGAATACCAGACGACGACGGAGCCGGTGTGCGGGTAGGCGTGCACGGCCCGAACCCCGTTCTGCCGGTCCACCGCCTCTTCCACCGCGACCGCCCGCCGTGAATCCGAGCGCACCCAAGGGACGTGCACCCGCATCCGCCCGGCGGCGTCGGAAACGACGCGCACGTCAGTGCTCGTGGTCGTGGTTGCCGATCGCCGGAGGCTGTGCCTCCTCACCGACGCGTTCGCGGGCCTCGGCCATCACGTCGGCCAGCTTCAGCCGGGCTGACTCCGCTGCTTCCTCGGCGCGCCGGGTTCCGCGCAGTCCCCACTCCGTCGCGGTCACGGCGGCGTCGTGAAGTGGAGCCTTGGCCATGGCCTTGCGTACAATCTCGTACGCGGTCACCCCGACCAGACCGGTGAATACCGTTCCGGCCGCTTTCCCCAATAGCCCGTGCACCAACATCCCCATACCTTCCTTTGTCGCCGTCCCGCCAAACTAACATCGAAATATTGCGATATCAATATGTATCAGCGTGAGCATCCATAACCTCACCAGTCACTGGCTCGGGGGATAGGACCTTCTCCAGCTTTGTGCCCGCATGTGATAGCACCGTCGGCAGTGATATCGCATATGCCTTGCTTTGGGAAAGCATGACAGGACCAGGAGCAGGTGTTGGTGTGGCCCTTGGTGGCAAAGTAACTCAAGGGTTACTCAAAGACGCGGGTGACCTTCTCGGTTTCCATCCTGCGAGGCAACGCCGCCGGATCCGGGTTGGCTACCTGCACCAGCGATCCGCCGACCGTCAGGACCGCCAGCAGACTGTCGATCAAGTCGTCGGGCTCATCCCAGGACGCCGTCGAGAGCACCCGTTCGCCGGCCGTCAAACCCCGGGTTGACGCGGACCGTTGGCAGGCAGCCAGCACTTCGTCGACCGATCGGCCGGCCAAGGCCGGCCCGGGATTGCGCTCGGCGACAATCTGGTCGCCGTGTACCCGCACCGCGGTCGCGTAGTCGGTGACACCGACCGGCAGATCGGCCGCCGGCCGGCCGAACGCGTCTAACGACAGCACCGCGACCTCTCCGGCTCCGGTCGCGTCCGCCTCGTCGAGCCTGCCCTCGGTGCACAATGCGACGTCCGCATCTGAGCCGCCGAGCACCACGTCCGCGCCGATCCACCACACCCCGAACAACACCGCCGCCGTCTGCCAGTGGGCCGGCAACAACACCGCCACCCGGCTGGCGGGGCCGACGCCCAACTCGTCGCGCAATAGGTTGCCGGTCTTGGCCGCCCAGTTGGCCAGTGTCACCGCCGACAGTTCGATGCGCTCGCCGGTGGCGTCGTCGTAGTAGGTGATCCGCGGGCCGACCGGGTCAGCGCGCAGCATCGGGTCCAGCACCGCTTCGCTGAGGGTGGTCACGTCAGTTGACGCACTCGGGGTGATCAGAGCCGGCAGTCAGGATCGGCGAGGGCGGGGGAGCGGTGTTGTCGGCCGGGCCGGACTTCGCCGAACCGGCCGACATCGCGGTGGGGCCGTCGCCCAAGCCCGCGCCCGGGCCGGTGTAGTCGTTGGCCAGCACCACTCGAACCGATCCCGGCGGGACCGATGCATTGGCGATGACGGGCAGTCCGCCGAGGTCTTTGGCGACCGCTTGAGCGCCCAGGTCGTCGGCCTTGGCGGCTTGCACCTGGCTGCCGGCCACGTGGGCAGCGTCGTTGTTGCCCACCATGCCTGCGGTAAATCCCTTGGAGGCCAACACTTCTGACACCGCTGCGGCGAGCCCGTTGATGTCGGTGTCGTTGAACACGTTGGCGGTTGTCTTGTTGGGCGTATACGCCAGTTCCTCGGTCTTGCCCTGCGCCTGATCGTGCAGCAGGCCCCTGACCCAGTCCTGCACCTGATGGGGATCGACCCGCACGACGCTGTGCATGCCGTCGTCGCTCCAGCCGGACTCGTCGAGCACCGGGATGGTCGCGAATGCGATCTTGCCGCCGGCCAGCTTCTGCAGCTGGTTCACGAAATCCATGATGTCCCAACCCGATGACAGCACCACCGAGCGCTGGATGGCCTGCTGCAGCCGGTTCATCGTCGCCGGGCTCGACAGCGTCTTGCCGGAGATCACCTGGTGGGCCAGCGAGGCCATCACCACCTGTTGGCGCACCACCCGGTCCAGGTCGCCGCGGGGCAGGTCGTGACGCTGGCGGACAAAGCTCAGCGCTTGCGGACCGTTGAGCTTCTGCCAGCCAGCAGGAAAATCGGCGCCCGAAAGCGGTTCGTACACCGGCTCTTTGAGGCAAACATTGACACCGCCGAGGGCGTCGGTGATCAACGAGAAGCCCAGCAACCCGATCTCGGCGTAGTGGTCGACGGTGACACCGGTGAGGTCGGCGACCGTTTTGATCAGCGCCTCACGGCCGGCCTCGGTTCCCTGCGCCTCGGCCTCGGCGGGCGCGACGCGGGATTCGACCAGGCTGACGCGTTTCTCTTCCTTGGTCTGACCATAGACGCCGTTGATTTTGGTCTTACCCAGCCCGGGCGCGGAAACGTAGGTATCGCGGGGGATCGAGATCGCGGTCGCCGATTTCCCGTTGTTGGGAATGCGCACCAGGATGATGGTGTCGGTGTTGCTCGCCACCTCGTCGCCGGCCTTGAGCGACGCCAACTCCTGGGCGCTCAGGGGGTTGCCGTGGGCGTCGGTGCGGCTGTCCATGCCGACCAGCAGGATGTCGATCGCCCCGTCGTCGCCGCCGTGACCCAGTGACGGCGCGAAGATGTGGTAGATGCCGTCCTCGAAAGAACGCACCCTGCCCCATGCCACCCCGGTGGCGAGCACGACAACGATGGCCGCCATGGTTGCAATCACACGAGTCACGCGTTGCGCAGGCATCACACCAGATTACTTTCGTCACAGCAATATCGCCGTTAGCGTGACGTCGGCGTGCCAGACTCGTGACCGTGCGGAATAGGTTCGTGATCGCCGGCGCCGGTGGGCAGGTCGGCAGCGTGTTGGCGGCCGAGGCGATACGACAGGGACGCGACGTGCTGGCGCTGACGTCGTCGCAGTGGGACGTCACGGATCCGCAGGCAGCGGCGCGGATCGTGCAGACCGGCGACGTGGTGATCAACTGTGCGGCCTATACCAATGTCGACGGCGCGGAAAGCGACCAGGCCAGGGCATACGCGGTGAACGCGGCAGGCCCGGAGTACATCGCGCAGGCCTGCGCGCGCGCCGGCGCGCGACTAGTGCACATCTCCACCGACTATGTGTTCAGCGGCGACTTCGGCGCGGCAGCACCGCACCCCTACGAGCCGGGCGACGAGCCGGCGCCGCTCAGCGTGTACGGGCAGACCAAGCTGTCCGGCGAACAGGCGGTCCTGGCGGCGTTGCCTGAGGCCGTGGTGGTGCGCACCGCCTGGGTCTACACCGGCGGAACTGGCAAGGACTTCGTCGCCACCATGCGCAGGCTGGCGGCGGGTGATCGCACCCTCGAGGTGGTTGACGATCAGACCGGCTCGCCGACTTACGTCCCCGATCTGGTCGCCGCGCTGCTCGAGGTGGCCGACGGGCAAGTGCATGCGCGTTTGGTGCATGCCGCCAACGGCGGCGAGATCACCCGCTTCGGACAAGCCCGCGCCGTGTTCGAGGGCGTCGGCGCCGACCCGGAGCGGGTGGTGCCGGTGAGCAGTGCCCACAACCCGCGGCCAGCGGCAAGGCCGTCGTATTCGGTGCTGTCCGGTCGGGCGTCGGAGGCCGCGGGTCTGTCGCCGCTGAGGCCGTGGCAGGAAGCGCTCACTGTGGCGCTGTCCGCGCCGCTGGAAGTCTGACCGTTACCCTCGACGCGTGAGTGACGTCCTGCCGGTGGTGACGGTGACCTATTCCCCGGGCCCGCACCTGGATCGGTTCTTGGCGTCGCTGTCGCATGCGACCGAACGGCCGGTGAGCGTGCTGATGGCCGACAACGGCTCCACCGATGGGGCGCCGCAGGCCGCGCTCGAGCGCTACCCGGGTGTGCGGCTGTTCTCGACCGGGTCCAATCTCGGCTACGGCAGCGCGGTGAATCGCGCGATAGCGCAGCTGGGAGACGCTGACGAATGGGTGGTGGTGGCCAACCCGGATGTGCAGTGGGGGCCCGGCAGCATCGACGCGCTGCTGGACGCTGCCGCGCGGTGGCCGCGTGCGGCGACCCTGGGCCCGCTGATCCACGACCCGGACGGATCGGTGTATCCCTCGGCGCGCCATCTGCCCAGCCTGATCCGCGGCGGCATGCACGCCGTCGTCGGACCGTTGTGGAAGAACAACCCGTGGTCGACGGCCTACCGTCAGGAGCGGCTGGAACCCAGCGAGCGGACGGTGGGCTGGCTCTCGGGGTCGTGTCTCCTGGTGCGCCGCGCGGCCTTCGAGCAGATCGGCGGGTTCGACGAGCGCTACTTCATGTACATGGAAGACGTCGACCTGGGCGACCGGTTAGGTAAGGCGGGCTGGCTCAATGTCTATGTGCCGTCGGCGGAGGTGCTGCATCACAAGGGCCACTCCACCGGACGCGAGTCGGCGACGAACCTGGCGGCCCACCACAAAAGCACCTACCTCTACCTCGCCGACCGGCATCCTGGATGGCGGCACGCGCCGCTGCGCTGGGCATTTCGGGGCGGGTTGGGTGTGCGCTCGCGGCTGATGGAGCGCGGGGCGCGGCGCGGGTCGGCAGAAGGGCAGTAGTGACGCGCGTCGGCGACGATGCAGAGCAAAGCGATGAGGAGGATCGGCGCTCGTGACGCGCGTCGGCGACGATGCAGAGCGAAGCGATGAGGAGGAGTGGCGCTCGTGACGCGCGTCGGCGACGATGCAGAGCGAAG
>JAFAID010000170.1 GCA_019236925.1 Mycobacterium sp.
CTCAACCAGGTCGAACGATGGTTTGCGTTGTTGACCGACAAGCGCCTGCGACGCGGCACGCACACCAGCGTGGCCGCACTGGAAAAAGACATCCACAACTGGATCAGTACCTGGAACGAGAACCCAAAGCCGTTCGCATGGACCAAACCGCCGACGAGATACTCGACCGACTCACCACATATCTACAGCGGATTCCTGGCGCGGGCCACTAGGCTCGTCCGGTATTTTGCACGTCCGCAAGACGTTCCTCGCGCGTAGTCGACTACTCAAATCCCGCGCCAGTAAACACCTTTTCCGTCCCACGTAGGCATCGGACACCGTCGCCTGGTATCAGAGTTCGCGGCCGTGGCTGCGGTCGGTGCTGGGCTGTGTGGTTCCCGTGCGTCCGCTGCCGACCCGCCAACCGACAACCTCACCCAGGTTCTCGCCGAAATCAACAGCCACGGTGTGCACTAATTTGAGCCAAGTCGGGTTCACGGGGGGACGCGGGAACCTCCCGCCGCGGTGCTTTCGTCTTGGGGACCACGCGGCGGGAACGGAGCCGGGACAGGTCGGGCCGTCCCGGTTCCGCAAGCAGAGAACTCATGAGCTGTGCAACGTGTCCGGGCACAGTTCGTGCTGGGCAGCCTCTACAGATATCGGACCCCCTGTCACGCGCTCCATTGGGTTAGCGCCCGCTAACGGGTCGGCGCCGGCACGCAGGTTGGTGCATATCCCGTGCCCGAGAATCACAAATTGTGCCGGACTCATCGGCCATGCAGTCGTGGATTGTCCATGAGCCTGTAAGTAATTGAGGAAGCTCTGATCGTCGGCATGAGCTGGCGACGCGTTAGCGATCAATGCACTTGCGCACGCGGCAATTGTGGGTATGACGGCAATTCGCATAGCGGATCTCCTTCTAACACAACCCCATAGTGATCACGGTGGATGCAGCGATGAGTGATGAGGCGCGGATGATCAACGCGCTCTCCTTGCTTTGGTGTCGTTCACCCTACGTGGCCGCTTGCATCGCCGAGCTGTGGGCAGTATGCGACAACGGCATCGCGTTTGAACTGCCCGACCTGCGGACCGTTGATGCCGAGACGGGACAACTCGTCGTTGATCCTCAAGTGCGCCAGGTAGTTCGGCGCGGGAAGCGCGGCACACATGATGCACCGCTGCTGGGTGCGCCCATGACTCAGGTCAGAACATGTTGGTCAAATACAGTTGCAGAGAGTCGAATATGCTCTCGAATAGTCCGCTGCCGGCGACCCCGTGCTCAATTGCATCAATCGACGCGACAGAGTTATTGATGTTGTCGGAGATGTCGACATATGTGAGGTCGCCGTCGGTCGACGTGGTCGCGTCAGCGACTTGCGTTGGTGTCAACCCCAGGTACTCCTCGTGCTCGACGAATATGCTCTCGAACGGTTCCAGCAGACCTCCGGCCGTGAAGTCCTCTTGGAAGTCGGCGGCCCCGTCGCCGTCCAGCGTGTAGATCGTCGCGGGGTATAGATCATCCGGCGTCACGGTACCCGCGAGGCCATCCAAGCCGAGAGCCGGGAGAACAGAGTTCGTCAGACTCGAGCCGAGCACCGCGTCCAGGTCTGGTACCAGATTGGGATCTACGCCGCCCGGGGTGGAGGGGTCGCCGATCAACACGAAGTGCAGATCGGCGCTGGGGATGCCGGCTTCTGCGAGTCGGCTCATGGCGATCGACTCGGCGGTGGCGCTCTGCGAGTATCCGAAGACCGTCAGCGGGTGCTCGGCGCTGAAAGCGCCCGGATCCGCGTTGAATTCGTTCTCCACGGCGAGAACGACGTCCGACGCGGCTGTGAGAGTGCTCGGGCCCTGTTGGATCAGTTCGGGTGTCGTCAGCACCTGCAGCGGCGCGCTGCACGGGTCGGTCCCGATCATGTCGCAGACCGTCGAGTAGGTCGCGCCATCGTCGAAACCCAGCGGGTGCAGATACAGATCCTCGGCGGTCTGCGCGAAAGCGGTCGACGGCGTCGGTTCGAAGGTTCCGCCGAGGATGATTGCCGTGTCGCTCCCAGCTAGCGGGTCGTCCCCAGACAGGAGAGTCACGTCAGCGTGGGCGGGTGGGTTGATTGGCGCGCTGGCCGCGCCAACGATCATGCCAACTGCGGTGACCTTCGCGAGCATCCTGTATCCGTTCACCGCTGCACTCCTTTGCTCTTACCGGCGCACCCGCACTGTGATCTGCGTCATCGCATCTTCTTATCTGAAGTTAATCTTGGATTCAAGGAGTTCCTGTTCGGTCATCAGTGACCATCCGTCAGCGGCCACAAGACGATGGTGCCCACCCGTCAATTTTCTCTAGGGTCTGTTGCGCGGCAATGGACCACTCACCGTCAGCGGAAGCGATACCGCTCCCGCTGCGCCTTTCACGGCAATGGTCCAGCGACCATTCAAATTGAAGGTTAGCTTGAACTGGAAGCATGCAAAGCCCACGTCCGCGTTCGTCAGGTTCATAGGCAACTCGCGGTGCATATGCAGAGGTTCTCCAAGGTCGGGTGGCAACACCTCTATGACAACCAGGCGGTCTGCACCGCCGTCATCCCCTTGCGTCAACACCACGATGTCAAACTGCGCTGTTCGGTCGGGGCCGACTTTGTACTTGGCTATCACGCCGCCCTGTACGTCCAGCTTGTTGGCTACCGCTTCGGTCTTTTCAGCCAGGAACGCCCCGCTTATCCTCATGCTTCCCAGTATGCGCGAACACTGGTGCGGCGTACTGGGATTGAGCCAGTTCATCGGGACGCGGCGCTCCATCCGCTGCGTAAGCACGAATTCGTTCCGGCACAATACGCGCGTCAGGCCCGAATTCTCATGCTTTGTGCAAGTTGGACGAATGTGTTGCATGCATCCAATGCCGGTCGATTCGCCGGAGAATAATCCAACGCGCAACGTCAGAGCTATTTCTGGCTCCGACACTGTTCTCGAGGGCTGGCGGAGGTGTCCGGTCAAACCAGCAGAAGCTGCCCGTCGCAATGAATCTGGCTCGCGTCGCCGGTGCCATTCAGGCCATGCCCCACCAAAGAACAAGTGTCCCAACAGAATGCGAGCAATACCATGAAAATGACAGCGATTCAGGCGGTGTCGATGGTGTCTGCCCCCATTGTGATTGCATTCCCCGCAACGCGCACGCCGGCGGGCCCCCAAACCCCGCACCATCGCCCTCGCCGTCGCCCGCACCGGCGCAGAATTACCAGTTCCAGAACGCCGCAGGACACGTCTCATGCAACCTGAGCAGCGGCGGCGCCGCCTGCGAGATCAGCAACCGCACCTACACCATTTCCACGCCGCCACCACCGTGCGCCCAGCACTCCGCGTGGGGGGATCGCTTCTTGCTCGGCCCCGGTGGCGTCACGATCGACTGTCATAACGACACTCTGCACGTGCGGGGCGAGCAGGTCCTCAACGACGGGCAGACGCTGTCTTCCGGCACCTTCAGCTGTACCAGCGAGCCGTCGGCGATGAGGTGCACCGATTCTGCCAGCGGCCACTTCTTCTACATGTCACCTGGTTCCTACCAGATCGGCTGACGGAACCGGCTCCGATCTAATTCGGCTGCGGCGGGCGATGCCGCTGGCCTAACTTGACCGAATGTCGGCCAGCCGCATCGCTGTCTCGTCCGGATCCGATTTCGAGTCGACCGTGGGCTATTCCCGGGCAGTCCGGATCGGCCCACACATCGCTGTAGCCGGGACAACCGGCCCGGGACCGGCTGATGACATCGGCGCCCAGACCCGAGAGGCGTTGCGCCGCATCGAGGTCGCTCTCAATCAGGCGGGAGCAATCCTCAGCGACGTAGTCCGCACTCGCATCTACGTGACCGACATATCCCGTTGGCGTGAGGTGGCGGCAGTCCATTCGGAGGTCTTCGGGGAGATCCGCCCCGCGGCAACCATGGTCGAGGTGGCCGCGCTCATCGCGCCCGAGTTTTTAGTAGAGATCGAAGCCGACGCCTATTCAGAAGCCGATCCGCCGACGGGCGGGAAGACGCCGTCAGGGCCCGGTCGGTAACTGGTGACACTGATCACAGCACCAACCGGCAGTGCTCCGTACAAATGCGGGAACAGCATCGCCTCCGGATCGGTTGCTACCCCCGGTTCCCAGCGAATGGGCGAGTCCAAGCGGGCCGGATCAATGTGCAGCAACACCAGGTCGTCGCGACCACGGTAAAGGCGGTTGGCAGGCAGGTGTACCTGCTCCGGCGTCGACAAATGGACGAACCCGACGCTGGCAAGCGACTCGGGTCGCAGTTCGTCGTGCATCCTGGCGGACGACCACTCGTCGCTGGAACACAGGTGCAACAGCACCGCCGGGTCGTGGCCCATACCGCCATCCTGCCCGGAGCGCAAAAGCGCAGGCGTGAGAAATGACACACCGGGTAAACGCGCGGTGAAGACGGCCAAATGCGTTGTCATCTGCGACAGTGTTTTAAGGCCAGAAGGAGTACCCATGAACGCGACTTTGACCAGTCCGGAACTAACCAGGGCTGATCGTTGCGATCGGTGCGGCGCTGCCGCCCGTGTGCGCGCGACGCTTCCGTCTGGTGCCAAACTTCTTTTCTGCCAGCATCACGCCAACGAGCACGAGGCGAAACTGATCGAGGCGTCCGCCGTGCTGGAAGCCAGCGCGGACCCGCTGGAGTCTTAACAGACGACTCGCCACCTGCAATCCTGGCGGCAGCGCGATTCATCAGTAATCCTGAACGGGTCATGAGCGACCGCGTAGTGAAGCCGTCGCGCCATCACGTTTGGCGCATTACTCGGCGGGCGTTGTCAAAGAGTTGGGACGACTCGATCTTCTCTGAGTCGGCGCAGGCTGCGTTCTGGTCGGCGCTGTCGCTGCCGCCACTGCTGCTGGGAATGCTGGGCAGCCTGGCCTACGTGGCTCCCTTATTCGGGCCGGACACCATGGCAGTGATCGAACAACACCTGGTGTCGATGTCGAACAAGGTCTTCTCCCCGAGCGTGGTCCACGAGATCATCGAGCCCACGATCGCGGATATCGACCGGGGTGCCCGCGGTGAAGTGGTGTCCCTGGGCTTTTTGATTTCACTGTGGGCAGGGTCCTCGGCGATTTCCGCATTTGTCGATTCGGTAGTTGAAGCCCACGACCAGACTCCCCTGCGCCATCCGGTGCGCCAGCGCCTGTTCGCGCTGCTGTTGTACGTGGTGATGCTGCTCTTTTTGATCGTCACCGCCCCGCTGATGGTGCATGGCCCGCGCAAGATCGCCGAACTCATCCCGGACGGTCTGCAGGATGTGCTGGCCTACGGCTACTACCCGGCGTTGCTCACGGGCCTGATCGTCACCGTGGTGATCCTGTATCGCGTGGCGTTGCCCGAGCCCCTGCCGTCGCATCGGCTGATCTTCGGTGCTGCACTGGCCAGCGTGGCCTTCGTGATCGCGACGCTCGGACTGCGCATTTATCTGTGGTGGATCACCGGCACCGGCTACACCTACGGCGCATTGGCCACACCGATCGCGTTTCTGCTGTTCGCCTTCTTCGCCGGGTTCGCCATCATGTTGGGCGCGGAGTTCAATGCCGCCATCCAGGAGGAGTGGCCGGCCCCGCGCACCCATGCCCATAGGCTGCGGCGGTGGCTGGTATCGCGCGCCAAGCCTGACGGCGCCGACGACTCCGACGACACGACGGAGACAGCGCCCTACGTCAGCGCCGATCGGGTCAGCCTTTCTTGAGCTTCTCGTAGATTCGCTTGCAGTCCGGGCAGACCGGTGAGCCCGGCTTGGCCGCCTTCGTCACCGGGAACACCTCACCGCACAGCGCCACGACATGTGTGCCCATCACGGCGCTCTCAGCGATCTTGTCCTTCTTGACGTAGTGGAAGTATTTGGGAGTGTCGCTATCGGTCCCGTCGTCGACGCGTTCGTCGGTCTCGGTGCGTTCGATCGTCTGGGTTCGCATGTCTCATATTGTGCCCGAACCACCTTCGACGGCGTCGCAGAAGTGTGGAACAGTAGAGAAATGAAGCGCGGCACTGAGCTGGGTTTCGATGACGACGGTCGGCCGGTACTCATCACGGCGGCCGCGCCCTCATACGACGTGCAGCACCGCCAGCGGGTACGGAAATACCTGACGCTGATGGCCTTCCGAATTCCGGCGCTGGTGTTGGCCGCCGTCGCATATGGCATGTGGCACAACGGTCTGATCTCACTGCTGATAATCGCGGCGTCGGTCCCGCTGCCGTGGATGGCGGTGCTGATCGCAAACGACCGCCCGCCGCGCCGCCCTGACGAACCGCGGCGATTCGACGGGGTCTCGCGACGCACCCCGCTGTTCCCCACTGCCGAACGCCCGGCGCTCGAACGCTACAGTCACCCAGCGCCGCAACCGGAGTCACCAGCCACCGAAGTTGACGGTTCCGAATAACCCGCTGCTGCACCGGCTTCTTAGCACATTCTCAGACCGTGCGGACATTCGCGCACGTCAACGGGTGTGAGACGGCGACTCAGTGGGAACTCCAAGGCCAGGGTCGTCGTTGTACCTCATGACAGCTCACGCCTATCAGGAGGCCGCTATGGCAAACGCCACCACCAGCCGGGTTGACAACGATCTGGATGCTCAGAGCCCAGCCGCGGACCTGGTGCGCGTTTATTTGAACGGGATCGGCAAAACGGCGTTGCTCAATGCCGCCGACGAGGTCGAACTCGCCAAGCGCATCGAGGCCGGCCTGTACGCCCAGCATCTGCTCGAAACCCGCAAGCGCCTCGGCGAGAACCGTAAACGCGAGCTCGCGACCGTGGTCCGCGACGGCGAAGCGGCACGAGGCCACCTGCTGGAAGCCAACCTGCGGTTGGTCGTGTCGTTGGCGAAGCGTTACACGGGCCGGGGTATGCCGCTGCTGGACCTCATCCAGGAAGGCAACCTGGGTCTGATCCGCGCGATGGAAAAGTTTGACTACACAAAGGGATTCAAGTTTTCGACCTATGCGACGTGGTGGATCCGGCAGGCGATCACCCGGGGCATGGCCGACCAGAGCCGCACCATCCGGCTGCCGGTTCACCTGGTTGAGCAGGTGAACAAGCTGGCACGAATCAAGCGCGAGATGCACCAGAACCTCGGCCGTGAAGCCACTGACGAGGAACTTGCCAGCGAGTCCGGCATCCCGATCGAGAAGATCAACGACCTGCTCGAGCACAGCCGCGACCCGGTGAGCCTCGATATGCCGGTCGGCTCCGAAGAAGAGGCACCACTGGGTGACTTCATCGAGGACGCCGAAGCGATGTCCGCGGAGAACGCGGTGATCGCCGAACTGCTGCATACCGACATCCGCACGGTGCTGGCCACCCTCGACGAGCGCGAGCATCAGGTGATCCGGTTGCGCTTCGGGCTCGACGATGGGCAGCCCCGCACGCTTGACCAGATCGGCAAGCTGTTCGGCCTCTCCCGCGAGCGGGTTCGTCAAATCGAGCGCGAGGTTATGGCCAAGCTTCGCAACGGTGACCGGGCCGACCGACTGCGGTCCTACGCGAGCTGACACGGCCCAGATGAGCACGTATCGGTATGCCCGTCGCGCCAGCGGCGGGCATACTGCCGTGCTGGAGTGTTAGCAGACCATTCACGCAGCTGGACAAGTAGACTCAGCGGCAATGGAGGGTGCGGAATGAACGACCTGGTTGATACCACCGAGATGTACCTGCGGACCATTTACGACCTCGAGGAAGAGGGCGTGACTCCACTGCGCGCCCGGATCGCCGAA
>JAFAID010000224.1 GCA_019236925.1 Mycobacterium sp.
CGGACACGGCAGCAGGTGCGGAGGGCAGACACAGATGGGTGAAGTTCGCGTCGTCGGCATTCGCGTCGAGCAGCCGCAGAACCAGCCGGTGCTGTTGCTGCGCGAGGCCAACGGTGACCGGTACCTGCCGATCTGGATCGGCCAATCTGAGGCTGCGGCGATCGCCCTTGAACAGCAGGGAGTCGAGCCGCCACGCCCGCTGACGCATGACCTGATCCGGGATCTCATTGCCGCGCTGGGCCATTCGCTCAAAGAGGTGCGAATCGTCGACTTGCAAGAAGGCACGTTCTACGCCGATCTGGTCTTCGACCGCAACATCACGGTCTCAGCGCGGCCATCGGATTCGGTGGCTATCGCTTTGCGGGTCGGCGTGCCGATTTACGTCGAGGAAGCGGTTCTCGCGGAGGCGGGCCTGCTGATTCCCGACGAGAGCGACGAAGAGCCCTCCACCGCGGTCCGAGAAGACGAGGTGGAGAAGTTCAAAGAATTCTTGGACAGCGTGTCGCCCGACGATTTCAAAGCCACCTGACGCGATGACGCCGCGCTGCTGACGCGCGACAATCGGGGTCAGCGCGCCGACGATGCACGTCAGCAACCTGGTCGACACCTGTCGGGCGACCCCATGCCGGCGCCGGCAACGTCACGGATCCGTCTCATCTGCGAGTTCGAGCTCGACACGCCCGTTGGATAGCGTGGAGTCATCGCGGCGACCGCCATACTTTGATCTCGACCTGATTAGTTCTAGCAACACCACAGCGTGTCGAAAAGCGTATGCTCACAAGCACTCGGCTGAGGAACCGCGGCTACCGGCAGCCCGTAACGAGCGCGATCGGCGAGAGGAAGCACCGTGGGAGACCAACCACGTCAAGACCAATTGGACCTCGAGTCCGTCACCTCGATCGACGACAACGCAGCAACCCGCCCCGATCAGGCCGTCCGCGCGCCCAGCGAACCTGTGCAAGCCGGCCTGTTCCCCGACGACTCGGTGCCCGACGAACTGGTCGGCTATCGGGGTCCGAGCGCGTGCCAAATCGCCGGCATCACCTACCGCCAACTCGACTACTGGGCACGCACGTCGCTGGTGGTGCCGTCGATTCGCAGTGCAGCGGGATCCGGCAGCCAGCGGCTGTATTCGTTCAAAGACATCCTGGTCCTCAAGATCGTCAAGCGGTTGCTTGACACCGGCATCTCGTTGCACAACATCCGCGTCGCAGTCGATCATCTGCGCCAGCGCGGTGTCCGGGACCTGGCCAACATCACGCTGTTCTCCGACGGCACCACGGTCTATGAGTGCACCTCGGCCGAAGAGGTGGTCGACCTGCTGCAGGGCGGCCAGGGCGTGTTCGGAATCGCGGTCTCCGGGGCGATGCGGGAGCTGACCGGCGCGATCGCGGACTTCCCAGGCGAACGCGCCGACGGCGGCGAGTCGATCGCCGCGCCGGAAGACGAGCTGGCCTCCCGCCGTAAGCACCGCGACCGCAAAATCGGCTAGGACTGACCCGCATTCGCCGCTGATTACCGGCGGAAAAAGTCCTGCCCAACTTTGCGCCAACTCATCGCAATTCGAGCGATCTCCTCATTTCGGCCGCTAACCATGAAGGCGGCATCGACGGCTGCGCCGAGCGGAAAGAGGCGGACTGGCGTGAGCGACGTTTCGAAACAGGCGTTGAGCAAGGTACCTGCAGTCACCCTCGGCTTCTGGGTCATCAAGGTCTTGGCGACGACCCTCGGCGAGACGGGCGGCGACACCGTAACGATGACGCTGAATTGGGGCTATCTGGCCGGAGTCGCGTTATTCGGCGTCGCGCTGGTGACGCTCGTCGCAGCGCAGATCGTCGCCAAGCGCTTCCATCCGGTTCTCTACTGGGCGACGATCGTCGCCTCGACGACGTTCGGCACGACGTTGGCGGACTTCGCCGACCGATCGCTCGGCATCGGCTACGCGGGTGGATCGCTTCTGCTGTTGTGTTGCCTCTTGGCCACCCTGGGGCTCTGGCATAGGTCGGAGGGAACGGTGTCGGTTAACACCGTTTCGACGCCGAAAGTAGAGGCGTACTACTGGGCCACAATCACGTTTTCGCAGACGCTGGGCACCGCACTCGGCGATTGGCTCGCCGACACGGGCGGGGTTGGGTACGAAGGCGGTGCGCTGGTATTTGCTGCTGGTCTCGTCGTCGTCGCAGCTCTGTATTTCTGGACGAGCGTGTCGCGCGTCACCCTTTTCTGGGTCGCCTTCATCCTGACTCGGCCTCTCGGCGCAACTGTCGGCGATTTCCTCGACAAGCCTGTCAGCCACGGCGGCCTGGACTTGAGCCGCCCGCTGGCTTCCGCGGTGATCGCGGCCATCATGATCGCCGGGCTCATTGTCCTGCCGCAGCGCCCAGGACGGCACCCCGGCGAGACGGAAGGTCGTACGGCGCCGGCCTAGCAACACCGCCGCCTAGGCCCGAGGGCAATTGAGCGGGTAAAATCGGCACTGCATCGCGCTTGCGCGGGAGAGTTCCGTGACTGCCAGCCACGGACGCCGAAGGAGCAACACCTCTCCGTCAACCTCTCAGGCACCCGGACCGCGCCGGACCCCGATGCCTCTGGAAAGCGGTGGCCCTTGAGTTAGGGTCACCCGCCCATGGGGAAAGACATCGCGTCAGCGCGGATGTCGAATCTCTCAGGCACCCGGTACGGGTAGACGACAGAGGGAGAGGAACGCACAACACAGCAGGTGCCGTTCCGCCCCACGTCAGGAGTCCAGAGTGACCAACCATGTTTTCGCCGACCGGCACATCGGCCTGGACAGCGACGCCATCGCTGCCATCCTCGCGGTCATCGGTGTCGACTCCCTGGAAGAGCTGGCTCGTCGCGCCGTGCCCGCGGGCATCCTTGACAAGCTCACCGACACCGGCGCCGCTCCCGGCCTGGATCGGCTGCCCGCGGCCGCCAGTGAGGCCGAGGCGCTGGCGGAGTTGCGGGCATTGGCCGACACCAACACCGTCGCGGTGTCGATGATCGGGCAGGGGTACTACGACACGCTCACGCCGCCGGTGTTGCTGCGCAACATCATGGAGAACCCGGCCTGGTACACCGCCTACACGCCCTACCAACCGGAGATCAGTCAGGGCCGGTTGGAAGCCCTGCTGAACTTCCAGACCATGGTGGCCGACCTGACCGGTCTCGAAGTGGCCAACGCGTCGATGCTCGACGAGGGCACCGCTGCCGCCGAGGCGATGACACTGATGCACCGCGCGGTGAAGGGCGGCGCGAACCGGCTGGCCGTCGACGTCGACGTGTTCGCTCAGACCGCCGCGGTGCTGGCCACCCGCGCCGAGCCGCTGGGCATCGAGATCGTCACCGCCGACCTGCGCGAGGGCCTGCCGGACGGCGAGTTCTTCGGCGTCATCGCGCAGCTGCCCGGCGCCAGCGGCCGGATCACCGATTGGTCGACGCTGGTATCGGATGCACACGACCGCGGCGCATTGGTGGCCATCGGTGCCGACCTGTTGGCGTTGACGTTGCTGACCCCGCCGGGCGAGATCGGTGCCGACGTGGCATTCGGCAACACCCAAAGATTCGGTGTGCCAATGGGATTCGGCGGTCCACATGCCGGATACTTGGTGGTGCACACCAAGCATGCCCGCCAACTGCCGGGCCGGCTGGTCGGTGTTTCGCTCGACGCCGACGGCTCACCCGCTTACCGGTTGGCGCTGCAGACCCGCGAACAGCACATCCGTCGGGACAAGGCGACCAGCAACATCTGCACCGCCCAGGTGCTGCTGGCGGTGATGGCCGCGATGTACGCCAGCTACCACGGGGCCGACGGGCTGGCCGGCATCGCCCGCCGGGTGCACGCCCATGCCGAGACGATCGCCGCAGCTCTGGGTGACGCGGTGCTGCATGACAAGTACTTCGATACCGTGCTGGCCCGGGTGCCGGGGCGCGCCGACGAGGTGATCGCCGCCGCCAAGGCCAACGGTGTCAATGTGTGGCGCGTCGACCAGGACCACGTGTCGGTGGCTTGCGACGAAGCGACGACAGGCGAGCACGTTGCGGCGGTCCTGGAGGCGTTCGGAATCTCGGCCGCCGAGCCGGTCACAGTCGAGATCGCCACGCGCACGTCGGAGTTCCTGACCCATCCGGCGTTCACCCGGTACCGCACCGAGACGTCGATGATGCGGTATCTGCGAGCTCTTGCGGATAAGGATCTTGCCTTGGACCGCAGCATGATTCCGCTCGGCTCATGCACGATGAAGCTCAATGCCGCCGCGGAGATGGAATCGATCACCTGGCCGGAGTTCGCCCGCCAGCATCCCTTCGGCCCGGCATCAGACACGCCGGGTCTGCGCCGCCTGATCGCCGATCTGGAGACCTGGCTGGTGCAGATGACCGGCTACGACGCGGTCTCACTGCAGCCCAACGCGGGGTCGCAGGGTGAGTACGCCGGCCTGCTGGCGATTCACGCCTACCACGCCAGCCGCGGCGAACCGCAGCGCGATGTTTGCCTGATCCCATCCAGCGCGCACGGCACCAACGCCGCGTCCGCCGCTCTGGCCGGCATGCGGGTCGTCGTGGTGGCCTGCCGCGACAACGGCGATGTCGACCTCGACGATCTGCGCGCCAAGGTCAGCGAGCATGCCGACCGGTTGTCGACGCTGATGATCACCTACCCGTCCACGCATGGTGTGTACGAGCACGACATTGCCGAGATTTGCGCGGCGGTGCACGACGCGGGCGGCCAGGTGTACGTCGACGGCGCTAACCTCAACGCGTTAGTGGGCCTGGCCCGGCCCGGGAAGTTCGGCGGCGACGTCAGCCACCTGAACCTGCACAAAACGTTCTGCATCCCGCACGGTGGTGGCGGACCGGGCGTCGGGCCGGTGGTGGCGCGCTCGCATCTGGCGGCGTTCCTGCCCGGGCATCCGCTGGCCGCGGAGCTGCCGCAGGGCGCGCCGGTGTCGTCGGCGCCCTACGGGTCAGCGTCGATTCTGCCGATCACCTGGGCGTATATCCGGATGATGGGCGCGGACGGCTTGCGGGCCGCGTCGTTGACCGCGATCGCGTCGGCCAACTACATTGCCCGCCGGCTCAACGAGTACTACCCGGTGCTCTATACGGGCGAGAACGGCATGGTCGCCCACGAATGCATCCTGGATCTTCGGCCGATCACCAAGGCGACCGGCGTGACCGTCGACGATGTCGCAAAACGCTTGGCGGACTACGGCTTCCACGCTCCGACCATGAGTTTCCCGGTAGCCGGCACGCTGATGGTGGAGCCCACCGAGAGCGAAAGCCTGGCCGAAGTCGACGCATTCTGCGAGGCCATGATCGCCATCCGCGGCGAGATCGACCGGGTCGGGGCAGGGGAGTGGCCGGTGGACGACAACCCGCTGCGGGGCGCGCCGCATACCGCCGAGTGCCTGCTGGCCGACAAGTGGGAGCACCCGTACACCCGCGAGCAGGCCGCCTACCCGCTCGGCAAGTCCTTCCGGCCGAAGGTGTGGCCGCCGGTGCGCCGCATCGACGGCGCCTACGGCGACCGCAACCTGGTGTGCTCCTGCCCGCCGGTGGAGGCTTACGCGTGAGCGCTGCTGAAGACGCAGCGCTCAGCTAAACGCGGTCGCAACAGCCAGGCGACCGGTTACAGGCCTGTGAGTAGGCTCAACCCCAGGTGGCCAAGGATCTCGTTTATTCCGCCTCCCAGGGTCGTGAGCTCGCTCGAAATACTCCCCAGATCGGTCGTAATAGTCCCTAGATCACCAGTAATGGTGGTAAGCGAATCACCCGAGCCAGTCAGGGCGGCGATCAGGTCGGTTGTGAGCGTTGAGGGCAGGCCGTTCAGGTCGGTGCTAATAGTCCCGAGATCACCGGTAATCGTGGTAAGCGCACCATCCGCGCCGGTCAGGGCACTGACCACGTCATTTGCGATGTCGGTGGCAGTGGGCAGGTTACCCAGCTCGCTCAGCAGGGTGCTCAGGTCGGGCAGGCCGGTCAGGTCACTCAAAAGGTTGTTAAGGGCAGTAGTTACGCCACCGAACACGCTGGTGACGTCAAGTAACGGGAGGAGGTCGGTAGCGAGGTTGTCGGCCGCGGTTATGTAGGGCGTGCCGCCTAGATCAATGACTTGATCAAGGGATACGGCGAGGTCACCAAGGGAGTCGGTAGGCGTTGCAGAAATGCCGTTGGCAAACGCGCCGGGGTCGAGAACATTGATTAAAACCGCGAAGGCGTCGGCCTCGCTAGCTGCGAGTTGGATCGCGGACGTTTGAATGTCCGGTAGCGTCGGCAGCTTTACCACCGGAGTGACAGCGATCATGCCGGCCCCGAGTAGGGCGACTCCAGCGGTGGCGTAGGGGCGAAGCGCGTGTTCCATGTCAGCATCCTCCATATCGTTTCCGACTGTGATGCATCTCACAGCTTGGCCCGGACTCTAGCTGAGATTCAGCTAAGAAACAACGCAGAATTGCTCATACGCGCAATAAAGCCGCTGGTTATCCGTAAATCCGGAGTGAAGCTCCGACATATCGGATCTTGTCGGCCACAGCACCCAGACACCGAATTTCATCCCCTCGATGCGCGGAGGGTGGTACGGGAAAACCGCTGTTGGCCGAGTAGCCGGCCGGTCAGCTCAAGAAGTTGGTCACCGCGGTGGCCAACTCGGGCGATGCCGACGTCGCCAGGTTCTGGTAGCTACCGCCGGACAGCTTCGCGACGGCTTCCCAGGTCTCCCGGTCGGAATCGGAGCCGAAGTCGATGACGTTGACGGCCACCGGCTTGGCCGGGTCGTTGTTCTCCTTGATGAAGTCCTGCAACCCCTGGCTTCCGAGGCTTTGGTCGGTGTGCGGTCCGGCGGTGATCACTAGCACCGAATTCGTTTGCCCGGCCTGATAATTGGCAAGCGCGTCCTTGTAGATGATCCGCAGCGTGGTGAACGACACCGCGCCGCCGGACGACGCATGCTGCCTGTCCAGTGCGGCCGTCAGCGCCGCCGACCGGGGTTGGCCGTCGACATCATCGCCCAGCGGGCCCGCCTGCACCTCCGATCGGCCTTCCTTACCGTCGAACGTCCAGAGACCGATCACCGAGTTTGGCGGCAGCGCCTTGATCCGATTGTCGAGCGCAGCAACCACATTGCCCAGCCTGGTCTTGCCGCCTTCCTCGGTGGTCATCGATTGCTCGAGCATGATGATGGCCGCCGGTCCGCTCGACGGCGTGGTCACGGTATTCGCCAGCGTGGCGCGCATCGAGTCGTCACCCACCGACAGCGTCGACGGCAGGGCCGCGAAACTGGTGACGTCGCTGCTGGGCGGCTTGACCCCTTCAACGCGGAAACCGGCTTTGGCCAGCTCGTTGAGTTGATCGGACTTGTGCAAGAACTGGGCGAACCCGCTGGCTGCCGTCACTTGGTCCTGAGACAGCCACGACCCGCGGAGCTGCACGGCGGGATAGTCGGCGACCGCCGCCGGCCCCGGCGGCAGCCAGGAACTCAGCGTGCTGCCGGCGTCGGGCAACGATTCGCCGCGCTGGAACAGTTGCTGCTCGGTAGTGACCACGGCGTGCACCGGCGCGGTCGCCGGATCACCCGGCCGCACCAGCGCATTCATCGCCTCGGCCAGAGTGTTGTCGGCGAGCTTCGGCTGACCGGCGATCAGGCTGCGCACCGCGCCGCTACCGTCGGTCGGCGGCGCGCCGGGCGGTGCCGAGGCCGCCGCCACCGCCTCACCGGCCAGATAGGCTGCGTCGCTGTTGCCGCCGAGCGGCAGCGCCAGCCGCAGCGAGCCCCAGGCCGGCAGCTTCAACGCGGCCAACGCGTCGGGTTTGGTCTGCAGCCCGGGCAGCGTCGACCATTTCTGGTCGCCGAGTTCACGTTGCAGTTCGGGTCGCACCGCGAGCACAACCGGCGAGGTGACCAATGACCGGCTGTCGGTGATCGTCTCCTTGCCCGCAGCGGCCGTCAGCCGCGCCGCCGACACAGAGCTGCCCGGAATCCACAACGCCGGTCGCTGGCCCAGGTCCGCGGGCCAGTTCCCGATGAAACCGTCGACGACGGCGTCGGAACCGGCCGATTTGACGCTGACCGCGACACAGTGGTCGCCAACCGGGGCGGCGAACCCGTTGTACCGCTCCGCGAACTGCTGGACATGGTCGGCGATCGAAGGATCGGCGATGACCGCGACCGTTTCCTTGCTCCCAGTGCATGCCGCGGCGGTGTGCGAGCGGTTGGACAACGCGTCGCCGAAGAACCGCCACAGGATGACTCCGGCCACCACCACGACGACCGCGACCAGCGCCGCGATCACCCCGATGCTGACACCGCGTCGCCCGCCGTCAGTGCGGTGACCGCCCCGCCAGTCGCTCAGGCCCCGATGACCGCCGGACGGTGGCGGTGGCGGCGGAGCGGGCGGCTCCGGCCCGCGTCGCGGGAAGTCCGGGAAGTCATCCGGCGTGTCGACGTCGGCGGGATGCGGCTCGTCCTCGTGGTGCTCTTCACGCTCGTCGTGATGGGAGGGATTGGTGTAGTCGAAATACCCTGGATCGCTGGGAAACTCGCCCGGATAGTCGTCGGCTGGGTGTTCCGGGTAGCGCGGACCGGGGAAGCCACCGAGGTCGCCGAAATCGTGAGGTTCGGAATAGTCGTCCGACGGTTCGCCGTTGGGCTCGTCTGGATCTGGAGCTCTGTGCCTACCCATGCCGATGTTCTCCCGCGGGCCAGAAGTGCTCCCCTGCAAGCGGGAGGTACGTCCAGCAGCCTCGTCTAGTCATTGGGATGGTAAATGCGCACCGTGCCGAAATCAGTCATCGACGCGGGCTTTAAATTCGCGACGGCGCCGATGCAGGATCGGCTCGGTATAACCGTTGGGCTGTTGGGTTCCGCTCAGAATCAACTCTTGGGCGGCGAGGAAGGCGATGCTGTCGTCGAAGTTGGGCGCCATCGGCAGGTAGGCCGAGTCGCCGGCATTCTGCTGATCCACCATCGGAGCCATCCGCTCCAGGCTGGCCCGCACATCCTCTTCGGTGATCACACCGTGACGCAGCCAGTTTGCCAGCAGCTGGCTCGAGATCCGCAGTGTGGCACGGTCTTCCATCAAAGCGACGTTGTGGATGTCGGGCACTTTCGAGCAGCCGACACCCTGGTCGATCCAGCGGACGACGTAGCCCAGGATGGATTGGCAGTTGTTGTCGACTTCTTCTTTGATCTCCTCGGGCGCCCAGGCCAGTTCCTTGGCCAGCGGAATCGTGAGCAACTCGTCGATGGTGGTGCGTGTCTTGCCCTCGAGTTCCTTCTGCACAGCGAACACGTCGACGTAGTGGTAGTGCATCGCGTGCAGGGTGGCCGCCGTCGGCGACGGCACCCACGCAGTGGTGGCTCCTGCCTTCGGTTGGCCGATCTTCTGCTCCACCATGTCGGCCATGAGTTCCGTCATCGCCCACATGCCCTTGCCGATCTGAGCCTTGCCCGAGAAGCCGGCGGCAAGGCCGGTGTCGACGTTGGCGTCTTCATAGGCCTTGATCCACGTCGTGCTCTTCATCGCACCCTTGCGGATCATCGGGCCGGCCTCCATTGAGGTGTGGATTTCGTCGCCGGTGCGATCCAGGAAACCGGTGTTGATGAACACCACCCGGTCGGCTGCGGCTTTGATGCACGCCTTGAGGTTGACGGTGGTGCGGCGCTCTTCGTCCATGATGCCGACCTTCAAGGTGCCTTGCGGCAAGCCCAGAACGTCTTCGACACGGCTGAAAAGCTCGCAGGTGAATGCGACTTCGTCGGGTCCATGCATCTTGGGCTTGACAATGTAGATGGAACCGGTACGGCTGTTCGCGAGCGGGCCGTTGGCATCGCCTGTTTTCAGCCCGTGGATGGCGGTCACGCCGGTGAACAGCGCGTCGAGGATGCCCTCGGGCGCTTCCTTTTCTTCACCGTTGCCGTTGCTCACAATGACTGCGTCGTTGGTCATCAGGTGGCCGACGTTCCGGACAAACAGCAGGCTGCGGCCCGGCAGCATCAGTTCACCCCCGCCCGGGGTGGTGTACGTGCGGTCCGCGTTGAGCACGCGGGTGAAGGTCTCGCCGCCCTTGTTGACCTCTTCGGCCAGGTCACCCTTGTTGAGGCCGAGCCAGTTGCGGTAGCCGAGGACCTTGTCGTCGGCGTCGACGGCGGCCACGGAGTCCTCGAAGTCGATGATCGTGGTGACCGCCGACTCCAGGATCACGTCCTTGATGCCGGCGGCGTCGGTCTTACCGATCGGCGACTCCGGGTCGATCAGGATCTCGATGTGCAACCCGTGATTGACCAGCAACACCGACCAGTTGGGATGGCCGAGCTCTCCGGTGTAGCCGGCGAACTGGCCGGGGTTGGCCAGCCCTCGGGACAACTCTTCGCCTCGCAGACTCACCAGCAAGCGACCGTCATCGAGGCTGAGTCCCGTCGCGTCGGCCCACGACCCTGACGACAGTGGCACCACGTCATCGAGGAACTTGCGGGCATAGGCGATCACCTTGTCCCCGCGGACCTTGTTGTAGCTCGTGCCCTTTTCGGCGCCGTCGGTTTCCGGGATCACGTCGGTGCCGTACAGCGCGTCGTACAGGGAGCCCCACCGGGCGTTGGCCGCGTTCAGGGCGAATCGGGCATTGGTCACCGGGACCACCAGCTGCGGGCCGGCCGTCGTGGTGATCTCGGGGTCGACGCCCGCCGTGGTGATGGTGAAATCGTCGGGTTCCGGATTGAGGTAGCCGATCTCGGTGAGGAACTCGCGGTAGGTTTCCGGGTCTATCGGCTCGATGACGTGATGCCGGTGCCACTTGTCGATCTGCGCCTGCAACTGGTCCCGGCGCGCGAGCAGGTCCTGGTTTTGCGGGTGCAGGTCGGTGATGACCTTGTCGACGCCAGCCCAGAAGCTGTCGGGGTCGATGTCGGTGCCGGGCAACGCCTCGGTGTTGATGAAGTCATACAGCACCTTGGCGACGCGCAGGTTCCCCACCGACACGCGATCCTTCATCGTTCTCCTCCACTTGGCCCTAATGAAGTTCTGTTCAGCCTACCGGCCGGCAGTCCGAAAGCCGGTAACCAGCGGCCTGCAGCAGCAGGTCACACCGGGCCAGCAGCGCTGCACGTAACGGCGCTGCACGTGCGGCGATGGCCTTCTGGCAACGCACATACTCGGCGCGGCCGGCGGCGTGCTCGACGGCGATTGGTG
>JAFAID010000290.1 GCA_019236925.1 Mycobacterium sp.
TCGCAGCGCCTCGGCGCACGCCGCGTCCGAGACCACCCGTGACCACACCGTCGGCACCCCGAAGTACAGCGTGCCTTGTGCGGCCGCATAGGCCTCGGGCGTTGGTTTTCCGGTGTGCACGAAGCGGTTTCCGACTCGCAGCGACCCAAGCAGACCCAACACCAGCCCGTGCACGTGATACAGCGGCAACCCGTGCACCAACGTGTCGTCGACGGTCCACTGCCAGGCGTCGGCCAGCGCGTCCAGGTCGGCGGCGATCGCCCGACCGCTCACCTGCACCCCCTTGGGCGGGCCGGTGGTGCCCGACGTGTAGATGATCAGCGCGGTGTCCTGCGGGGACGGCTCGGGGAGCCGGTGCCAGGACCGAGCGTGCATCCGCACCGGGATGTGCGGCAGACCCTCCGGCTCGTCGGGCTCAGGACCCAGCCAGGCCTCGGCCCCCGAGTCGGTGAGGATATGGCGCCGCTCGGCCTGTCCGACATCGGCGGGCACCGGCACCACCGGCACGCCGGCGATCAGGCATCCGGCGATGGCCAACGCGGTTGAGGCGGTCGGCGTGGCCAGGACCGCGATCCGGCCCGCGCCGCCGACACGTTCGGCCACGGACGTCGCGGCGCCCACGACATCGCTGCGGCTCAGCGTGACATCGCCGATGCGGACGGCGTCGCCGATATCGCGGCCGCCGGTGACCGCGGCGGGATCCAGCGAGCTCAGCAGCACGTCTGCAGGCTACCCGGAATTCAGATCGCGACGCGGTGCGGATCGGCTTTGCCGCCTGTTGGTTTGCCACAGTACAAAAGCCTTGAGTGTCTGGGCCTTCGTCACCGGGCAATGCGTTGTGAACGCTCGCACGCTGTGCCGCGACTTGTTTCCGTCATGGATCGGGGAATGGCCGGATGGGCCATGGGTTCAAGGACCAATGGCCCTGGCACTGCGTACTTCGTCCGACAAGCCTTAGCGGTACGCAACGGTCGGGAGGTCAGGATATGAATGCAACTTTGGTCGAAGCCGAAGTCATCGAGGATGCGGTGGGGTCAGCGTGCCGGGCGCCCTCGCTGCACAACAGTCAACCCTGGCAGTGGGTGTTCAGCGACGGCCAACTCCGGTTATTCCTCGATCCCAGTCGAGTCATGGACACCGACCAGTCGGCGCGACAGGCGCTGATCGGTTGTGGCGCAGCGCTCGATCACCTGCGTGTGGCGATGGCCGCCGCCGGGTGGCGGGCGCATGTCGATCGGTTTCCGAATCCCGACAACCAAAACCATCTGGCATCGATCGAGTTCACTCCGATCGAATATATGACTGAACGGGATCGGCGCCGCGCCAGCGCCATCTGGGAGCGTCGTACCGACCGGCTTCCGTTCGGCGCGCCAACGGACTGGACGTCGTTCGAACCGGTGATGTCCAGCGGCGTCGACGGCAGCGCCGTTCACGTGCACACCATTCCCGAAGATTTGCGTCCGCGGCTCGTAGAGGCGGGCCAGATGGCGGAGTCGTTGCGGCTATACGATTCCGCTTATCACGACGAGCTGCATTGGTGGACAGCACCATTCGAGGAGGAAGAGGGCATCCCTTACAGCGCCTTGGTTTCGGAGACAGAGAGCGACCGGGTTGGTGTTGGACGGGCGTTCCCCGTCGTCCATCGGCCCGAAAGGCGCACCGAAATCTCCGAAGACGACTCGATGATCTTGATGCTGTCCACCGACCACAATGATCGCGCCGACGCTTTGGCTTCCGGCGAAGCGCTTTCCGCGATTTTGCTGGAATGCACTATGGCCGGCTTCGCCACCTGCCCGGTAACACACCTTACCGAGCTCGAAGACACCCGCGACCTCCTCCGGTCGCTCATGGATCACGACGCCGTGCCACAAATCCTGGTCCGCGTGGGCGTGGTGCCGATCACCGAAAAAGCGCCACGGCCCACACCGCGGCGACCGCTGTCCGAAGTGTTGCGGCTGAGAGCTTTCAGCTGAAACCGAGCCGGCTTTGTTGGGCTGGAACCCACACCCGTTCATTCGACAAAGATCGTTCAGGAGCAAACCATCATTGAATTTGATCTCGATACCGCGCATTCCATCCTGCTGGTGCGACCTCAATCTGCGCTCGACACAGCCGATTTTGTCGAGCTGGCGAAGGCGGTCGATCCGCAGATCGAGGCCCATGGCGATCTCGCTGGCCTCATCATCAACGCTCCGAAATTCCCCGGCTGGGACAGTTTCGGAACGATGGTCAACCACTTCCGCTTCGTCAGGGACCACCAGAAGCACATCAAGAAAGTCGCCCTCGTAACCGACTCGCACCTCGGAGACGTCGCCCAGCATCTCGCATCACATTTTGTGTCAGCGAGGATCCGGCATTTTCCCGGCGAACAGCTTGACCAAGCACGACAGTGGATCATCAACGGGGCCTGACGTGTTGAGCCGCTGCCGATTCACCAGCCGACCCGAAGCGAAACAGCGGTGACCACTCCTTCCGATACTGTTGACGTGCGGCGCCGGGCCGGCTGGTTGCCGGACAGCCAGGAGGAACTGGAATCTTGGCTTTCCGGTCACCGGAGGCGGGTGCAGGCCAAAGGCGAGCAGGTCATGCTGCATCCCGTGATCGCCGAGTTTCAGGAGCTGATCGACTCTGACCCGGTGGTGCGCATGTACGTCCACCGGATGATCGCCGAGGTGCCCCACAGGAGGCACTACCGCAAGTACCACCTTGAAAGCGTCGAGCAGTTGCTGCGGCTGATCAACGAGGTGCTGGCCATGGCGCCGGAGTACGGCAAGAACGCGGTAATCACCCCCATGTGCGCGATTCTCGACTGGACGATGGGCACGCCGGCCGGGTTTGCGGCCTTTCGCGACCCGCGAATCAACGCGATGCTCGAGAAAATCCTGACCGTCTGGTGTGAATTCCTCGACAGCGCGGCGTCGCTCTATGTGCTCAACGATTCGCCGTCGGGTTGGAAGTGTGCCGCGGCGCAGCGTGCCATCGGCATCGAGCAGTTCGAGCACGATCCCCGAGATGCGCACTGGGGCTTCAGGTCTTGGAACGACTTTTTCACTCGGCGCTTCAAGGAGAGCGCGCGTCCGCTGGCCTCACCGGACGACGACAACGTGATCGTCAACGCCTGCGAGTCGACGCCGTACCGCTTGGCCACCGGCGTCAAGCGCCGGGATCGCTTCTGGATCAAGAGGCAGCCGTACTCGCTGCAGGACATGCTGGCCCACGATGAGTCGGTTGAGCAGTTCGTCGGCGGAACCGTTTATCAGGCGTATCTGAGTGCGATGAACTACCACCGCTGGCATAGCCCCGTGGCGGGGACGATTGTCAGCGCCTTCCGCCGCGGGGGTACCTACTTCTCCGAGGTCGTTTCGGAAGATTGGGACGCGGTACCCCCGCCGGTTTCGCAGTCCTATCTCGCCCATGTGGCGGTGCGGGCGATCATCCTCATCGACGCCGACAATCCGGTCATCGGGCGGGTGGCTTTCGTCGCAGTCGGCATGGACGAGGTCTCGTCCTGCATGATCGGCGACAATGTGAAACCCGGCTGCCACGTCGCAAAAGGTGAGGAACTGGGTTACTTCCAATTCGGCGGCTCGACGCACTGCCTTATTTTTCGCCCGGGCGCCATCGCCGACTTCGCCCTCGCGGCCGTTCCGCGGTTGCAGGACCCAAACGCACCGCAGGTGCTTGTCCGATCCAAGCTCGCGACCGCCAACACCACAGCATGAGCGCCTCCAGTTTGCAGCGACAGCGGGAGGTCGCTGTGCCTTTGACGCTACGTCCGACGAGTAAAGCGGACGTGCCGGAGTGCGGCCGTGTCTGCTATGACGCATTCGCGACGATCGCCGCCAGGCACGGATTTCCGCCGGAATACCCGTCGGTCGAAGTCGCCACCGCGCTGGTTTCCCAGTTGATCGAGCATCCGGGCTTTTTCGCCCTCGTCGCTGAATGCGACGGGCGAATCGTCGGAAGCAGCTTTCTTGATGAGCGATCGGCAATTGTCGGTGTCGGCCATGTCACGGTCGCTCCCGACATGCAGGGCCGTGGCATTGGCCGCGCACTCATGACTGCGATGCTGCAGCGGTGTGCGGAGCGGCGAGTACCGGGCGTGCGACTGCTGGAGGCTGCCTACAAGAATCGCTCGATGTGCCTGTATGCCAAGCTCGGTTTTGACGTCCGAGAGCCCGTCGCGGTCATGCAGGGCGACCCGTTGTCCGTGCAGATCCCGGGATACGACGTGCGAATGGCCACGGTGGCTGACTTCGAGGCGTGCAACGCCGTTTGTTTGCGGGTGCACGGCCATGACCGCCGCGGCGAGTTGAGCGATGCGCTCACGCAGGGTGCGGCCAGGGTGGTCGAACGCTGCGGCCGAGTCACGGGATACACGACTGGGACAGGCTTCTACGGGCATTCGGTGACCGAGACCAATGACGACCTGCAGGCCCTGATCGGCGCGGCTGAGGCATTTTCGGGCCCCGGGTTCCTTGTCCCGATGCGCAACACTGAACTGCTTCGCTGGTGCCTGGCCCATGGGCTGCGTGCGGTTCTTGTGTTGAATCTGATGACGATCGGTCTTTATTCGGAGCCTCGCGGCGCGTTCCTCGCATCGGTGTGGTACTGATCGCGGGCGTTTGCTTCCGACACCTGTGGTCAAACGTCCGGCTGTATCAGGGTCAAACGGCCCTATGTCGCGCGTCGGGGCCGGCTTTAACGTTGGCAAGACATCAGCGGCACAAGACATTAGGGAACCCGAATGGGCGCTATTACGAAGATCGCGATGGCCGGCGCCAGTGGCTATGCGGGTGGGGAAATCCTGCGTTTGCTTCTGGGACATCCGGCATTCAACCAGGGGCGGTTAACCATTGGCACCCTGACGGCCGCGGGCAGCGCAGGCACCATGCTGGCCGAGCACCATCCGAACCTATTGCCACTCGGTGACCGGGTGCTGCAATCCACCGATCTAGACGTGTTAGCCGGTCACGATGTGGTGTTCATGGCGTTGCCGCCTGGCAATTCAGCCCCGTTGGCGCGACGGCTCAGTCCAGACACGGTGATCATCGATTGCGGCGGCGATTTTCGGCTGCGTGACTCGGCTGCCTGGGAGCGGTTTTACGGCACGCCGTACGCGGGCAGCTGGCCCTATGGGCTGCCCGAGCTGCCCGGTGCCCGCGACCAGTTGCGCGGCGTCACTCGGATCGCGGTGCCAGGCTGTTATCCCACCGCCGCGTTGCTCGCGCTGGTGCCTGCAGTGGCCGAGGGGCTAGCCGAGCCCGCGGTGACGGTCGTCGCGGTCAGCGGCACGTCGGGTGCCGGCCGAACGGCCAAGGCCGATCTGCTCGGCTCCGAGACCATCGGATCGGCGCGCGCTTACAACATCGCCGGTGTCCACCGCCACACACCCGAGATAGCCCAAGGCCTGCGGGCCGTGACCCAACGGGATGTGTCGGTGAGTTTCACCCCAGTGCTCATCCCAATCACCCGCGGCATCCTGGCGACCTGTACCGCCCGCTGTGTCACACCGCTGTCGCGCGTGCGGGCTGCCTACGAAAAGCATTACAGTGGTGAGCCTTTCGTGCACCTGCTGCCAGAAGGTCGACTGCCCCATACGAACGCCGTAAGCGGTAGCAACGCCGCCCAGATAGCGGTCGCCGTCGACGAGGACGCCGAAACCCTGGTGGCGGTCTGCGCGATTGACAACCTCGTCAAGGGCGCCGCCGGTGCGGCCGTGCAGTCGATGAACCTGGCACTGGGCTGGCCGGAGACCGAGGGACTCTCGGTGGTAGGGACGACGCCATGACTACCGTCGCGGCCGAAACGCGGTTAGTCCGCAACCAGGGTGTCACCGCACCGGCGGGCTTTCGCGCGGGTGGCATCGCCGCCGATATCAAGGCTTGCGGTGCGCTGGACCTGGCACTGGTGTTCAACGAGGGGCCCAGCTGCTGCGCGGCCGGGGTGTTCACCCGCAACCAGGTCAAGGCCGCCCCGGTGTTGTGGACACAGCGGGTTCAAACCACCGGGCGGCTGCGCGCGGTGATTCTCAACTCCGGCGGCGCCAACGCCTGCACGGGCCCGGAAGGCTTCGCCGACGCCCACGCCACCGCCGAGGCGGTTGCCGACGCACTGTCGGGCTGTGGAAGCGAGACCGAGGCCATCGAGGTGGCGGTTTGTTCGACGGGACTGATCGGCGACCGCCTCCCGCTGGCCAAGGTGCTGGCCGGCATTCAGCGGATCGTTCACGTGATCGCTGGTGACCGTGCCGGCGGCGAGGAGGCCGCCCGGGCGATCATGACCACCGACAGAGTGCCCAAACTGGTTGCACTGCGCCACTCGGTGGGATCGAGGGACGGCTGGACCGTCGGCGGCATGGCCAAGGGCGCAGGCATGCTGGCACCCTCGCTGGCCACCATGCTGTGCGTGCTGACCACCGACGCGGTCGCCGATGCGGTGGCGCTGGATCGCGCGTTGCGCCGCGCGACCGCGCTGACCTTTGACCGACTCGATATCGATGGCTGCACCTCGACCAACGACACCGTGTTGTTACTGGCGTCAGGCGCCAGTGGAACAGCGCCAAGCCAAGACGATCTCGACGATGCGGTGCTGCGCGCCTGTGACGATCTGGCAGCTCAGCTGCAGGCCGACGCCGAGGGTGTCACCAAGCGTGTCACAGTCACTGTGACTGGCGCCCGCAGCCAAGCCGACGCGCTGACCGTCGCGCGCACCGTGGCGCGCGACAACCTGGTCAAAGCCGCCCTGTTCGGATCGGACCCAAACTGGGGGCGGGTGGTGGCCGCCGTGGGCATAGCGCCGGTCACAGTGAACCCCAGCCAGATCCGGGTATCATTCAACGGGTTTCCCGTCTTTATCGACGGCGTCGGGGTGCCCGGTGCCCGCGAGGTGGATTTGAGCGGCGCCGACATCGGTGTCACGATCGACCTGGGCCTCGGTACCCAGGAGGCCTCTATCCGCACCACCGACCTCTCCCACGGCTACGTCGAAGAGAACTCGGCCTACAGCTCATGACCGATTCAGATGTCGCCGACCAGGCGGCTCCTGCTCCCACCGTCGACGGCCCGGCGTCTGCGGTCCCCCGTGCCGTCAAGGCGCAGGTGCTCGCCGAGGTGTTGCCGTGGCTTAAGCACCTGCACGGCAAGAAAGTCGTGGTCAAATACGGCGGCCACGCGATGACCGACGACGCGCTGCGGCGCGCGTTCGCCGCCGACATGGTGTTCCTGCGGAAGGCCGGCATCCTCCCGGTTGTCGTCCACGGCGGCGGCCCGCAGATCAGCGCAATGCTCAAACGGCTCGGTATCGAAAGTGAATTCAAGGGCGGCTTCCGCGTCACCACACCCGAAGTGCTCGACGTCGCGCGGATGGTGCTGTTCGGCCACGTCGGTCGCGAGCTGGTGAACCTGATCAACACGCACGGACCATACGCGGTAGGCCTCACGGGCGAGGATGCGCAGCTGTTCACCGCGGCCCGGCGCAGCGTCATGGTCGATGGAGTTCCCACGGACATTGGGCTGGTCGGCAACGTCCAAAGCGTCAATACCGCAGCGATAAGCGATCTCATGGCGGCACGGCGCATTCCGGTGGTCTCATCCATTGCCCCGGACACCGACGGTGTGGTGTACGACATCAACGCCGACAGCGCCGCCGCAGCGCTGGCCCAGGCGCTGCACGCCGAAAAGCTGCTCATCCTGACCGACGTGGAGGGGCTCTACACGCGCTGGCCGAACCAGGATTCGCTGGTCGCCGAGATCGACACCGTGACGCTGGCCGGACTGCTGCCGTCACTGCAATCCGGCATGGCACCCAAGGTCGAGGCCTGCCTGCGTGCGGTCGAGGGCGGGGTGCCCGCCGCGCACATCATCGACGGCAGGGTCGAGCACGGCGTGCTGGTCGAGCTTCTGACCAACGAGGGCGCGGGAACCAAGGTGATGCCCGCATGATCCGCGCCGGCGACGATGCAGTAGCGGTACCGCCCGTTCGCGGGGGAGAGCGGCGCTTATGACCAACACCGACGCGCTGCTCAAGCGCTGGGACGCCGTGATGATGCGCTGCTACGGCACCCCGCCCCTCGTCCTTGCTTCGGGTGCGGGTGCGGTGGTTACCGATGCCGACGGCAACACCTATATCGACCTGCTTGCCGGCATCGCGGTGAATATTCTGGGCCACTGCCATCCCGCGGTGGTCGATGCGGCGATCCGCCAGCTGAACACGTTAGGCCACACGTCCAACCTCTACGCTCACGAGCCCGGCGTCACCCTGGCCGAAGCGCTGGTGGATCGATGGGGCGTTGACGGTGCACGGGTGTTCTTCTGCAATTCGGGCGCCGAAGCCAACGAATGCGCGTTCAAGCTTTCCCGGCTCACCGGCCGAACGAAACTCGTTGCGGCCCAGGAGGGTTTTCACGGCCGCACGATGGGAGCGCTGGCACTGACCGGCCACCCCGAGTTCTCCAGACAGTTCGCTCCGCTGCCCGGCGAGCTCACCCATGTGCCATATGGGGACGTCGACGCCTTGGCATCGGCCGTCACCGACGAAACCGCGGCGGTGTTTCTCGAACCGATCATGGGCGAGGCCGGAGTCGTCGTCCCACCGGCTGGCTATTTAGTGGCCGCTCGGCGGATTACCGCTGAGCATGGCGCGCTGTTGGTGATCGACGAGGTGCAGACCGGGATGGGCCGCACCGGCGCATTTTTCGCCCACCAGCACGATGGGATCACCCCGGATGTCGTGACGATGGCCAAGGGGCTGGGTGGCGGACTGCCGATCGGGGCGTGCCTGGCAGTCGGGCCCGTCGCGGCATTGCTGACACCCGGCTTGCACGGCAGCACGTTCGGCGGCAATCCGGTCGGTGTGGCCGCCGCGCTGGCGGTCTTGCGCGTCTTGTCGGAGGAAGGCCTGATCGAACGTGCTGACGAGCTCGGCAAGTTGCTCCACGACGGCATCGAGTCCCTCAATCATCCTCTGGTAGATCATGTTCGGGGCCGAGGCCTGCTCCGTGGGATAGTGCTGACGAGGCCGGCCGCCAAGGCGGTGGAGGCCGCGGCGCGCGAGGCCGGCTTCCTGGTTAACGCTCCCGCTAAGGACGTGATTCGGCTGGCGCCGCCGCTGGTGATCACCGAATCTCAGCTCGACCAGTTCGTTACAAGTCTCCCGGGCGTGCTGGATACCGCGTTGACGTGACGGTGCAGGCAACCGTCATTCCTGTTTGCCCCGCACAATGAGCACGGAGCAGTCGGCGTGGGCGAAGATCGGCAGACCTTGGGGGCCGACCAGCTGCGGCACCCGGTGGGCATCCTCAGTGCCGATCACGACCAGTTGAACCGCACCAAGGTAACCCTCGAGATACCGAGCCAGACTCAGCCGCGTGGCGGCGACTTCAACCTCGACGTCGGGGTAGCGCCGTAACCAACCATCCAGGCGGCGACAGAACCGTTCATCGCCGATCTCGAAGTGCCCCCAGCGGCGCCCCACGCGGAGCGCGAGCACGGGAGCTCGCCGCGTCCGAGCTTCCTCCATGGCCCATTGCATGACGTCGTCCGACCCGGGTTGATCGTCGACGACCACCGCGATGAAGGCTGCCTTCGGCAGCGTCTTGCCTTTAGTGTGTCGGATGATCGCTGCCGGGCATTGCGCTTGCTCGGCAAGTACTGCCGCGGTGGATCCGAGCACCATATTGGCCACTCGGCCTAGACCCATGGATCCGACACACACGAGGGTCGCGCTTTTCGACTCGGCGATCAGTGCAGAATCGAGGTCGTCGCATAGAACTGCGGTCTCGATCGTCACCGGCAGGCCGGTCGCCTCAACGGCCAAACGAGCAGCGTGCAAGCTACTCTCGGCGTATTCTTCCTCGGCTGGATAATCAGTCGCCGACGCGATCGGCCCGTCGGTGGTCTGGATTACGTAAACAAGCCGAAGTGGTACATCTTGGTGAACGGCTTCTTTGGCTGCCCATCGGGCAGCTCCGATCGCTGCGTCCGAACCGTCGATACCAACGACAACCGGTCCGGGTGAATCTGCATTGTCGTTCATTGGATGCTCCTCATCTGACGTGGACATTGATGACGCTATCCATGGGCCGGCCCACAGACAGGAGCCGTAGTGCCCTTTAGGGGTGGACATTGGGCCCTACGAGCCGGGCTTGTAAATCGACATGCTGACTACAGCATCGCAACAGTCGTGAGGTGAAACTGCCATGGAGAGTTTCGTTGTTCGGCCGATGACGTGGCCGGGCCTTCGGCTTTTCAGCCGCAACCCGCTTGTCCGGGCCAGCGACCGCATCGAGTCTGCGGTCATCGCATTCGTGCTGTTGTTTGTCATCATCGCTACCGCTGGTGCGGGTGTATTCGGCACGGCCGTCTACGACGCGAAGGCCCAGACGTATCGTGAACAAGCTCAAACGCGACATGCCGTCGTGGCCACCGCGGTTGCCGATAGCGAATCAGCGGTTTCACCGGAGACGAGAGCCTTCACGGTGCAAGCCCGATGGCGGTTGAGCGGCATTGATCACGCTGACTTGCTTGGCTGGAATAGTAGTGTCAAAGTCGGTGACCAACTTCAGATTTGGGTCGATGACCGTGGCAACCGAGTTGAACAGCCGAGCCCGGTCGAGCGCGCGGCCGTCGACGCGCTATCGGTGGCCGCCATTGGATGGTTGATCGTCGTCGCGGCCGCCGCACAAGTGGCGTTGGTTGTGCGTGCCCACACGATCCGCATGCGGGACGCTCAGTGGGAGCGAGACATCCGCTGCCTCGTCGATGAGGACGGCGGGCGCACCAACCGTCCGCAATGATGAGGTGTCGATCCCAGAAGGAGATGCAAATGTCCGCTCCGATAAGCCATTCGGACATCTTGGTGGGCGTAGACGGATCGCCCGCCGCCAACTATGCCGTCGACTGGGCGGCGCGTGAAGCCGCAATGCGCAATGTTCGTCTCACCCTCGTGCATACCGTTCAACCCATCGGTCCCACCCTGCCGCCATTGCCCGCGCCGATGGCCTTTGCGCGCTGGCAAGTAGAGCGGGGGCAGACGATCCTTGATGAGTCTGTCGAGATCGCGCGCAGGAGCACTCCGGATGGTGGACCCGCAAATGTTGAAAGCGAGCTGCTGTTCTCGCCCATCATTCCGAGCTTGGTCGATTTGTCCAAGGAGGCCCAGATGGTCGTCGTCGGGTCCCGGGGGCGTGGGCCGTTCGCGCGCAGCTTGTTCGGATCGGTGAGCTCCAGTCTGATCCGCCACGCGCACTGCCCGGTTGCGGTGATTCATGACGAGGACCCGCTGATGCCTCATCCCGCTGAGGCGCCGGTGCTGGTTGGCATCGACGGCTCGTCCGTATCGGAGCTGGCGACGGCGATCGCTTTCCAAGAGGCGTCATGGCGAGGCGTCGACCTCGTCGCGCTGCACGTCTGGAGCGACGTCGAGGTGAACGATTTCCCCGCCATCGATTGGCCGGCCATGAAACCGGCCGCAGAAGAGATCCTCGCCGAGCGCCTGGCCGGTTGGCAGGAGCGCTACCCCGATGTAACGGTGCGGCGCGTCGTCGAATGTGACCATCCGACCTATCACCTCGTAAGGCAGTCCGAATCGGCGCAACTCGTGGTGGTCGGCAGCCATGGACGGGGTGGATTCGCCGGCATGTTGCTGGGGTCGGTCAGCGCCGCTGTGGCTCACTCGGCTCGGATGCCGGTGATCGTCGCGCGCCAACCGTAGTTGTGGACAGAGTAATTCGGCCCTTCAGTCGGGCAACGGCGCCGACCAGCGCAGTGTCGTCTCGCTGTCAGGGCTGGTCTCGAGGGTGAGGCTGCCTCCGATCTCTTCGGCGACACGTCGCATCTCGACGAAAATGTTGGCGGTGGCTTTACCGGGCACGCCGCGCCCATCGGCGGTCATCCCGCTGACTAATTCATCCCGTCATGTCGGGTACTACGCCAGGATATTTCGGGACTAATGACCCCTGCCCGTCGTCAAGCAGGTTCCTAATGTCAGCAGTAACGAGCCCAGCAAAACCATGAATAGGAAGGACCGGCAATGTCCGATCGCTCGGTTCATCGGGGAATCGTTGTCGGCGTCGACGGATCGCCGTCGTCGGATGTGGCGATCCGCTGGGCGGCGCGAGAAGCGGGGATGCGCAACGTTCCGCTGAGCCTCGTTCATGTCGTCGAGAGACACCCATGGGGCATGTTAGCCCTGGGCAGAGGCGCAGTTCCACCTCCCTCCGAAATTAATGAATGGCACAAACCAGAAGGCGAGGAGATCATCTCGGCCGCAGTCGAGCTCGCCAAGGACAGCGTCCAAAACAGGGCTCTTCCAGAACTACATGTCGAGGTGTACTTCTCGGCGCCCGGTCCGGCGCTCTTCGATCTATCCACTCAAGCGCAACTGATGGTGGTAGGCCGCCGCGGGCACGGCACGGTAGGTCGCGTTTTGCTCGGCTCAGTGAGCACCGGGCTGATCCACCACGCACATTGTCCGGTGGCGGTGATCCACGATGAGACCTCCGTTGCGACCCAGCCTTCGCAGCTGCCGGTGGTGGTCGGCATTGACGGGTCCCCGGCATCGGAGTTGGCGACAGCGATCGCTTTCGACGAGGCGTCCTGGCGAGGAGGCGAGCTCATCGCTGTGCACGCATGGTCCGACGCCCATGTGTCCGACATTCCGAGCATTGAGTGGTCGGCTCAGCAAGCGGTCGGGGAGGAAGCCTTGGCGGAACGCTTGGCCGGTTGGCGAGAGCGCTATCCCGACGTTGCCGTCCGGCGCAAGATTGTGCTGGATGCTCCGGCTCGTCATCTTCTGGAGGAGGCCGAATCGTCACAACTTCTCGTCGTCGGCAGTCGTGGCCGCGGCGGATTCTCCGGCATGCTGTTGGGATCGGTGAGCACGGCCGTGGCGCAGGCGGCCCGCGTGCCAGTGATCGTCGCCCGACAGTAGTGATCGAATGGCAGAAATCTGTTCCACTACCGTCTTTTTGGAGGTTCAAGCATGGGCGGCATCCCGTTGGGGCGGATCGCAGCGTTTCCGGTCAACGCCAATTGGAGCGTCCTAGTCATCCTCTGGCTATTTACCTGGAGCTTGGCCTCAACTCTGCCCACCACCGCCGCGGGTTACTCGACGGGGTCCTATTGGGCCGCCGGCGCATGCGGCGCCACGGTATTGCTCGCATCGTTGCTTGCCCACGAGCTTGCGCATGCCATCGCGGCCCGCCGCGCCGGTATCCCGGTTCTCAGTGTGACGCTGTGGATTTTCGGCGGCGTCACACGCCTGGGCGGTCAAGCGAAGACACCGCAGACCGCGTTCCGTATTGCGGTGGCCGGGCCGGCCACCAGCTTGGTGCTGGCGGCGGTATTCGCCGGTGCCGGTGCGGGATTACGTATCGTGGGCGTAACGCACATCGTTATCAGTGTCGCGTGGTGGCTGGCTGGGATCAACGCGCTGTTGGGCGTTTTCAATCTGCTGCCCGGTGCGCCGTTGGACGGTGGTCAAGTTCTCCGCGCGTGGCTCTGGCGTCGCCACGGTGACCCAACGCGCGCTGCCGTAGGCGCAGCGCGGGCCGGGCGCACCCTCGCGTTCGTCCTCATCGCATTCGGGCTGCTGGAGTTTCTGGCCGGAGCGATGGTCGCCGGAGTCTGGCTGGCGTTCATCGGCTGGTTCATCTACACCGCTGCGCACACAGATGAGGCGTCGGCGCTGACCCGGAATGCGCTGACGGGCGTACATGTCGGCGACGCAATGACTCCCCAACCGCATACGGCGCCGGCCTGGATCACCGTGCAGGACTTCATCGAGCGTTATCTGCTCGGCGACCGGCACTCTGCGTATCCGGTGAAGGAGCGCGATGGGTCGATCTCGGGGCTTGTGACGCTGACCCAGTTGCGTCAAGTAGAGCCGGGCAATCGCCCCACCACTCTTATCGGTGAAATCGCCATGCCATTGAGCCGGGTCCCGACCGCCACGCCGGACGAGCCGGTCACCGCGCTCATGGAACGGCTGGCATCGGGCTACGGCAACCGTGCTCTCGTTGTCGATGGGGCGCCTGTCGTAGGCATCGTCACCCCAAGCGATCTCACTCGTTTGATCGATGTGTACCGGCTCGCAAGGCCGGGCGTCGCTGTCGCTGACGGGCACCAGCGCGGGTATGAAGAAGGCGGAGCGAGGAGGGTACCATGAGCGAGAGGCGAATTCGGCCGGCCGTTATCGTCGGCGTAGATGGTTCGCAGGCGGCGATCCATGCCGCGGAGTGGGCCGCAGATGAGGCCGTCGCGCGTGGGGTCACGTTACTTATGCTGGCGATCATCAAGGCCACTCACCCATCCGCCGAGGACTACCACCGAGACGTGGTACACGCCGAGACATCGCTTCACGAAGCACAAGTCGCGGTCGAGGCGATGGGAAAACCGGTGAATGTTGAAACGCAGATTCTGCGCGGGCAACCGGGTGCCATTCTGGTTTCCGAATCCGACGACGCCGAGATGATCTGCGTGGGGTCGGCGGGGATCGGTCGCTATGCCCGGGCGTTGTTGGGTTCGACCGCAACGGAAGTCGCAGAGAAGGCCCTCTGTCCTGTCGCGGTAATCCGTTCCCTACCCGACCAGCGTGGACCGAATATCAACTGGATCGTCGTGGCAGTCGGCGACGCACCTGAACGCGACACCGTCGTCGATCAGGCGATGAAAGAAGCACAGCTGCGCAAGCTGCCGGTGCTGGCCATCGGCGCTATACAAGCAGACGCGGCCGAGGCACCATCTCACGAACTCGACAACCGTTTGTGGCCATGGAGGCGCTGGTACCCGGACGTCCACATCTACCCCGTGACAACGGGCGCCAACGTCACGCGTTTCCTGAAGACCATCGATGACCTAGTCCCGATGGCCGTTGTCGGCGCTGCTAAAGCCGGAGATCTTGCGCAGATCGTTGGGGCGCACGACCATCCCGTCTTCCGGCACACGCAATCCTCGGTACTCATCGTCCGCGAGTGAACGGGTGCTGAACGTTGGTCAACATCTGATCGATGATGTCCTGAGCCGCCCGCATCTGCTTCTTCGCCTCAGCCATCAAAGATAGGAATTCGCCGTCATAGTTCGCCGGCGAGCCGGACACCGCAGTTAGGCACAAATGCGCAGAGGCCTTTGGTGATGAATGCCAAATGTGGAAGGCGGCGGCCCCAGGCAAGGGCTGCCGCCTTCGTCCTCGACACATCAGCTCGTCATGCAGTACGCGAGAGGTCCTCAGGCGAACTAGCCTGTTGCGACACCGAGCGGTTCCGCGGGGGCACCCAGCTGACGACGGAAAGATACAGGCCCAGGAACAGCACGGTCAGGACCTCCGCCGCCGCGCCGGCGGTCGCCCAACCCATCGTGTCGACTGCGGAGTTGGCGACCGCAAAGTATGCGTGGGAACCGATCACCAACAACAGCCCCTGGACTGCGACAAGCCAACCCACCACCGACACAATGATTGCTGCCCCGCCCCGCCAGTATGGATGGAGAGCGACGACCACGAGACCAAGCAGCAGTGTGAACACCCCAGTTACCCACGACACCAGCGGGTCCGCTTCGAATTTCGAAAGCATCGCCCGCAAGTCGTCCGGCCGCAACGCGGCAATTACCGCGAGAATGACCATGTACGGGCCCATCACGCGACCGAACATCTGTGTCCTCTTCTGGGGTTGGTGTGAAGATTTCACTGCGTTACCTCCATTCGAGGGTTGTCATCGGCGAGATGACAACCGTTGTTAGTTGTCCTCGAGATATGTTGATCTCGTAGCAATATCTGATCATTTGCGTGCCGAGGTGCCGTAGCGGCTGAAGTCCTGCACTGTCGGGACTTTCGTCACCGTCGTGCAGTAGGTGCTGCCGGATTCAAAGCCATCGGATAGCTGGTACGTACGACGATCACCGGCACCTTCGCCGACTGTGCGACCGCAGAGCTGACCGCGCCGAGGTGCATGCCGCCGAATCCGCCGCGGCCGCGACTGCCGAGAACCACCAGTTGCGCACGTCCGGATTCCTCGAGCAGCCAGCGTGCGGGGGTGTCACTGGTCCGAGGGTTCGCCAACGAACGCCCGCCGGCAAGGCGAGCAGCCGAGGCGCGGTGATGACCTGCATCGGCATGCCCCGATGGCACCCGGGATCGAGGACCAATGGCCCTGCCGTCGGCGACGCCACCGGATAACCCTTGATGGCAGGTAAAGATCGGAGGTCGAAAGATGCCTGCCACCACGGTCAAAGCCGAAGTCATCGAGGATGCGGTGAGGTTAGCCTGCCGCGCCCCGTCGCTACACAACAGCCAACCCTCGCAGTGGGTGTTCGACGGTGATCAACTCCAGTTGTTCCTGGATCCAAAGCGCGTAGTGGACACCGACCAGTCCGCGCGAGAAGCGCTGATCGGTTGCGGCGCGGCCCTCGATCATCTTCGGGTCGCGATGGCCGCGGCCGGGTGGCAGTCCCACGTCGAACGGTTTCCAAGTCCCAACAGCCCGAACCACCTGGCGTCGATCAAATTCACCCCGACCGAGGCTGTGACTGACCAAGACCGGCGTCGCGCCTCCGCCATCTGGTCACGCCACACAGATCGACTGCCCTTCAGCGGACCAACGGACTGGCAATCCTTCGAACCGGCAGTGAACAACGCGGTTGACGGAGCAGCTGTGCACCTGGACATCCTCTCCGACGATTCACGTCCCCGAATCGTGGAAGCGACCCAGCTCGCCGAATCGTTGCGGTTTTATGACATTCCGTACAACCACGACCTCCATTGGTGGACAGCGCCTTTCGAGGCCTCAGACGGTATTCCGTACAGCGCCCTGGTCTCGGCCGCCGAGGGTGAGAGAGTCGGGATAGACCGGGTGTTCCCGCTCACCCATCAGCCCGAACGACGCGCCGAAATTCCGGAAGACCACGCCAAGATCCTGCTGCTTTCCAGCGACGACAACGGTCGCGCTGACGCATTGGCTTCCGGCGAAGCGCTTTCCGCGGTCTTGCTGGAATGCACGATGGCCGGCCTGGCCACCTGCCCGGTAACGCACCTGACCGAACTCCGCGTCACCCGCGAACTCCTCCAGTCGCTCGTGGACCGCGACGCCGTACCGCAAGTCTTGGTGCGTGTGGGCGTGGTGCCGATCACCGAAAAAGCGCCGCCGCCCACACCGCGGCGACCGCCGTCCGAAGTTCTGCGCCTGAAAAGTTGACGGGAACGGAGACTGCCCACAACGTGGTCGCCACTCGGGTGGAAGCCGCTGGGAAACCCGTCAAAGTCTCAGTGCTGGTCGTCCGGCCCTAGGGTGGATCAGCGAAATACCCAAAGCGGTATCGACGATGACCGGAGCCGCACTTGTGGACGATGAATTCGCAACGCTTCGAGATGGCGTCCCAGTGCTGTTGCGTAGCCTCGAGCCGGCGGATGGCGACGCGGTCATCGCACTCCATCAGACACTCACCGATCGGGAACGCTACTTAAGGTTCTTCACGATGCACCCGATGCATCTGAAAACCCTTGTTGACAACCTCATTGAAGGGGGCGGCGACGACTGTGCATTGGGCGCCTTCGAATCCGGAATGCTGATCGGTGTCGCGAACTACACGGTCTGCGGTAGACCGGCGACCGCGGAGGTCGCTGTCGTGGTGGCTCATAACGATCACCTGCGCGGTGTCGGAACCGTTTTACTTCGGCGGCTCGTTCAGATTGCCCGCGCCAACGGAATCCAACACTTGGTCGCCGACGTCTTGACCACGAATCACCTGATGTTCAAGCTGCTTCACGATGCCGGGCCGTATCCGATACACCGCAGCTGCGACGACGGCGTCGTACATCTTGAGGTCGATCTGGTTGGAATCGAAGACGCAACCTCAATGGAAGATTGATCCGTCCAGATATGCAGCGACGTCTTCTAGTGGACGGCGCGGAGTCGCCGGTAACGGGTCGGCGTTGACCGGAGCCCAGCCGAGGCGCAGCAACATCTGAGGAAACCCGCTGATCCCGAAAACCTCGATCTGCACGGAATCGCGTGTCTCGATGATCTCCAGCGGTTCGGTGACTGGGCAGCTCGCCAAACCGAGCGCGGTTGCGCTCAGCAGCACCAGGCTGGTCGCCTCGCCGGCGCGCAGCCGTGCCAGCGTGCTGTCGTCTTTGGTACCGAGCGCCAATATGACGGCATTGTCGTCGACCGATTCAGTCTCAGGGGGCTGCGCCAGTGCGGGACCGGCGAACAGTCGTGGCGGCACCGGCGCGGTTGGGTCGGACTCCGGTGTACTGCGCGCCGGCACGCCCGCCAGCGATGCGTAGCGTCCACTCCAGGTGGTGAGTTCGCTCAAATAATCATAATCCGCTATATGCCGCCAAACCGCCTGCGCCACAATGTCTTGCAATCGTGGCAACGATTCGATTTGGCGTAGCATTACCCCCGCCCGCGCCGCCCGAGCACCCATCAGGGCGACGTAGTTGGCAGGCACGCTCCACGAGCTGTAATGGCGCCGGTCGGTGCGCCGGCGTGGGATCGCCGCCGCCAGCGTGATATCAACCTCGTTAGGTGGATGACGGTAAACTTCCACGGCAGCAAGGTGTTCGGGTTCATCGGGGTTGGGCAGCCGATGGACCTTCGATTGCCATCCCAGCGCCGCTAGCGCAACCACGCAATGATGCAGCGCAATGCCGCAGCTCAAAATCAGATCGCGGCCGTCGGGATCGGTGCTGGGTAGATGTAACCCGCGGTCGGCGTAGAGATGCAGACTGTTCGAGCCTATCCGCCAACGCCACGGCTGTGTGTTGTGCACCGACGGCGCACGGGTTGCCAGCGACAAGACCGTGTGGACGGTCTCGCGGTCTGGGAAGTGGGCGCTCATCGGCTCACCGCCTTCTGTAATTACCGAAGTGAATCCAGCGTCGCCCGGCACGGGTGGCGGCCGCTAGAGCCGAAAGGCTCCATCTTCAAAGGACTCCTGACGGCGGCAGACACTTGACGTCGGACAGTAGGGGTCCTATGGCCATATCGCCAGTGACGAATGCCCCCTGACCCGCGCTGCCCACGCCAATACTGTCGCTTGTAGCCCTTAGAAATCCAACCGCCCACAGGAGAAGCCATGTCGTCGCGCAACGTGCATTTGGGAATTATCGTCGGCGTGGACGACTCACCGGCCGCCAAGGTAGCGGTGGACTGGGCAGCGCGCGAGGCCGAGCCGCGAAACCTCCCGCTAACGCTCGTGCACGCGATTTCGCCGAACTTAACAACATGGTGGAACACGCCGTTGCCCCCGGGCTTGACGCAATGGCAGAAAGAACATGGGCGGCGACTGCTTGATGACGCAGGCAGGTCGCCGAAGACGCTTGCGACCGTGTAGGTGCCATCCAGATCCACACTGAGGTCTTGTCGTCGGCAGCCATTCCCACACTGGTTGACCTGTCCCGAGAGGCCGAGCTGCTCGTCGCCGGAGCCCGTGGCAGTGGGAGGTGGCCCGGACGGCTTGTCGGTTCGGTCAGTTCCGCATTGCTCCGCCACGCACATTGCCCGGCCGCAATCATCCACGACGAGGACCCGTTGATGCCGCATCCAGCTCAGGCACCCGTGTTGGTCGGCATTGACGGCTCGTCGGCATCCGAGTTGGCGACCGCAATCGCATTCGAAGAGGCCTCGCGTCGACGAGTTGGACTAATCGCTATGCACGCCTGGAGCGATGTTGATGTATCGGAGTGGCCCGATGTCGATTGGCCGGCAACGCACTCGATCGGCGAAGAGATACTGGCCGAGCGCCTGGCGGGCTGGCAAGAACAGTACCCCGATGTGAACGTGGACCGTATCGTGGTCCGCGATCAGCCGGCACGTCAGCTCGTCGAACGTTCGGAGGAAGCTCAGCTGGTCGTGGTCGGCAGTCGTGGTCGTGGCGGCTTCGCCGGAATACTGGTTGGTTCGGTCAGCGAAACCGTTGCCCAGTTGGCGCGCATGCCGGTGATCGTGGCCCGCGAGTCGCACGCATAAGTACATCGCCCAAGTCGGTTAGGGCAATGGGGCGGACCACCGCAGCAACGTGCCTCCGGTTGGGGGGGTGTCAACGGTGAATGCGCCGCCCACCTGCTGTGCGCGTTGAAGCAGGTTCGTCAGCCCGCTGCCGGTGATGTGTTCGGGAATGCCGCGTCCGTTGTCAACCACTTCGATGCACAGCTCGTCCTCGACCTTGACGCTGACAGTAAGTGTGGTGGCGTTGGCATGTCGTGCGGCATTGCTGACCGCCTCGCGCACAACGGCTTCGGCGTGGTCGGCCAGGCCTGCGTCAACCACCGAGAGTGGTCCGATGAACTGCGTCGTGATGTGTAGCTTCCCGTCGGAGAATTGGGCGATCGCTTCGTCCAGCCGTTGACGCAGCCGGGTCGCGCCGCCAGCCGACCCATGGAGATCGAAGATCGTCGTTCGGATTTCTTGAATGACCGCTTGAAGGTCGTCGATGTACTCCGACAGTCGTTGTCGTACTTCGGGCGATCGTGCCCGCGGGATGGTTCCCTGCAGGGCGAGGCCGACGGCGAAGAGGCGTTGGATGACGTGGTCGTGAAGGTCCCGGGCGATACGGTCGCGTTCGGTCACGACATCGAGTTCACGCGCCAAACGTTGCGTAGTGGCCAGCTGCCAGGCAAGCGTTGCCTGGTCGGCGAACGCGGCCATCATCTCTTCCTCGTCTTGGCTGAATGTCGTCGCGCCGTCGGGTCGGAGCGCAATCAGAACACCGGCAGACTTGTCAGTGGTCCGAAGGGGCAACACCAGCGCGGGACCGGGGCGCAGCTCTGCAACGCCGATCTGGAAGTTGTCGAATCGCTGTGGGATGCGGTCCAGGAAAACTTGTCCGACTGGCGTCCCTCTGACCGGTATCGTCGGCGTTTGGATCGATGACACTAACTCGCCGGCCGTCTCGGTGATTAGCAGTTCAGCGACATCGGCGGACGGCAGGTCGCTGTCCACTGGCACCGCAACCAAAGTCGCTTGAGCGCCAGCTAATTTCAGGGCTTCGTCGGCGATGAGCTGGAATACCGTCGCCGGCTCGGCGCCAGACAGCAGCTTCGTCGCGATATCGCGGGTCGCCTCGATCCAGGATTGACGAGCCCTGGATTGTTCATACAGACGGGCATTCTCAATGGCGATCCCGGCAGCGGCCGCTAATGCTTCGACAAGCACCTCGTCGTCTTCGCTGAAGGGTTGCCCGTTGGCTTTCTCTGTCAAATACAGGTTGCCGAACACCTCGTCACGGATCCGGACGGGCACCCCGAGGAACGCCCGCATTGGCGGATGGTTCGGGGGAAATCCCACCGAAGCCGGGTGCTGCGCGATGTCATTCAATCGGATTGGCTTCGGGTGGTCGATCAGCACCCCGAGCACGCCGCGGCCCTCGGGCAAGTGTCCGATCCGCTCGCGCATCTCGGCATCAATTCCCTCGTAGACGAACGCCACCAGGTCGTGTCCACTCCCCCGCACGCCCAGCGCCCCATAGCGAGCATCGACAAGCTCGATGGCGGTGTGCACGATGGTGCGCAGCGCGGCGTTCAGGTTGAGCTCCGAGGTGACCACCAGCATGGCCTCGACCAAGCCGTCGAGCCGGTCGCGCCCCTCGACGATCTGCGTGATGCGTTCTTGAACCTCGGTCAGCAGCTCCCGCAGCCGCAGCTGGGACAACGTATCGCGTACCGGATGCCCGCCACCTCTCGGATCGAACGGCTCAGTCACACGACCATGGTGGCACTCGGCGAGACTTCCGTCCCACTCATCTCTCCGGTCGGTTAGTGCCTTCTAGCTTGGAGGCGAAGACCGCCGCTTGGGTCCGCCGCTCCATTCCGAGCTTAGCCAGCAACCGCGAGACATAGTTTTTCACCGTCTTTTCGGCAAGGAACATGCGGGCGGCGATCTGCTTGTTGGTCAGCCCCTCACTGAGTAGCCCGAGCAGTGTCCGCTCTTGGTCGGTGAGCCCGAGCAGCGGATCGGTGCGTTCGGCAGCGCCGCGAAGCTTCGCCATCAATGCCGCGGCAGCCCTATTGTCCAGCAGCGATTTGCCGGCACCGACCTCTTTGATAGCCTGCGCCAGCTCCATGCCCTTGATGTCTTTGACGACGTATCCGCTGGCGCCGGCCAACACCGCATCGAGCATCGCCTCATCGGAAGTGAACGACGTCAACATCAGACAACGCAGCTCCGGGATGTCCGACAGCAAATCCCGGCATAACTCAATTCCGCTGCCATCGGGCAGGCGGACGTCAAGCACGGCAACGTCAGGCCGCACCGCCGGTATCCGCGCCATCGCTTCGGCAACCGAGCCGGCTTCGCCGACGACTTCCAGCTCAGGATCCGAACCGAGCAAGTCAACGATTCCGCGGCGGACCACCTCGTGGTCGTCAACCAAAAAGACCCTCACCACCATGGCGAACCCTCCATGAGATTGTTGCCGTTCAGCACCGGGCGTCGGCGCGTTGGCATCTATCATGCTCGCTCCTTCTCACAGGTGTTGGTGATCGACCACCAACACTGCGCAGTCGGAATCGCCCAGTGCAGCATTGCCTGCCGGTCCAACAACCTGGCGGACATGACCCGCGCCGCGTGCACCAACGACGATCAACTGCAGCTCTGCAGCGTGTGTTGCTAAATACTCGGAAATGCTGCCGTGCTCGGCGAGCGCCTCTACTTGCACGTCGCGATAGCGTCGCCGCCACCGGGCCAATCGGCGATCCAGCTGTGCGAGTATCCGGCGATCACCCTCGGCCGCAGCCCCCGGGTCCGCGTAGGGAGGTTGCCAGCAGGTGATCACCCGCAGTGGGGCGCCCCGCAGGCGCGCTTCCTTGATCGCGGTCTCCAACACAACTCCGTCATCAGGCGACTCGTCGGCTTCGACAAGAATCACGTTGGCTCGGGGTCGGGTCGGACGGCTATGTCCGCGGATGATGGCGACCGGGCAGTGCGCTGAGGCGGCTACCGCGGCGGCGGTTGAGCCAATCCGCCCAGGCTGGAAGTGATTGGATCCTACGGCGCCAAGACAAACCATTGCAGCTTGGCGCGATGCGCGCAGCAGTGTGGCCGTTGCCCGCCCCTGCGTGAGCTCGACGTCTACTTTCACTGGTTTGTCGGTGGCCTCAACGGCGGCGACGACGCGACGGACGGCGCTTTGGGCGCTGGCGAGCTGGCGGGCGGTGTCGTCACCGTCCAGATCGCCGCCATCGAGCGCGTGAACCAGGCGCAGCGGGATGTCCCGGCTGACTGCCTCGTCGATGGCCCACAGTGCAGCACGCAGGGCCGCTGTCGAACCGTCGACGCCAACCACAACCGCGGGCCGTCTATTCGAACCGTTCATGGTCAACTCCGGGCTTTAACCGTGTCGGCGCAGCGTGAGCCGACAACTGGCAAGGCTATCGATAACACGCGGTGTCTTCAGGGGCCGTTGGTCCTTGGTTTGCCGACCGTTGGTCCCAACGTGGTCGTAGGCTGTGACGAGTGGCGCTGGGGCAGGGCCTTTCGACTCTGGAGAACTCCACGACCTCGGGAGGACGATGGCTCTCGATGGATGCGGCATGCATGCCGGAGGAGTTGTCGTGTTGACTTTCACGCTTGACCCTCGCCGCTGGTCGCTGGTGTGTGCCTTCGGTCGTAATCCGCTGGTGCGCGGCACCAATCGCTTCGAAACGCTGATCATCGTGTTAGTTGTCGCCGCGTCGTTGCTGACTGTACCCATTGCGGGTGCGGTAGGCACCGCTGTCTACGACGCGCGCCGTCAGCAGTACGCAGCAGAAGTTCAAGCCGAGCGTACCGCCGACCCGATTGCGAATAGTCGAGCCAAAGCGGTTGGAGCGACCGATGTTTGGCTGAACAATGCAACGGCGCATGCTGGCATCGACGGGGCCTGCGCGGGAGCAGCGATCTTGCTCAGTGCGGTCGCGGCGGCAGCAACACTGGTGACGATCACGTATCTGCTGCTGACTCGAATGCGCAACGCCAACTGGGAACGCGAGCTACGATGCCTGGCCAACGATAACGGCGGCCGTAACAACAAGGGCTATGGATGAACGAACGCGGCGAAGCATCTAACACAGAACAACCTGCGATGCTGGATGCGGCAGCACTCGACCGCCTCATCAGTGTCTTGATCGAGCGCGGCTATCGGGTGGTCGGCCCCACGGCGCGAGACAACGCGATCGTGCTCGCCGAGCTTGAGTCAGCCGAGGACCTCCCGAGTGGTTGGGGTGTTGACGTAGGGCCGGGGCATTACCGGCTGCAGCGCCGCGACGATGACGCGGTGTTCGGCCATTCGGCCGGTCCGCAGTCCTGGAAGCAGTTTCTGCATCCACCCCGCCAGCGGTTGTGGTCCGGTGACCGCGCTGGCGAAACCAGCGATGGGTCCACCGAAGAGGTCCCGCGGTACGCCTTCATCGGCGTGCGTGGCTGCGATCTGGCGGCAATCACGACGCTGGCTCGGGTTCTCGGCGCCGGCGCGTATCCGGACGGGTCGTTTGCGCGGCGGCGCCGGCAGCTCTTCGTCGTCGCGGTGAACTGCACTGAGCCGGGCGGCCTCTGCTTCTGCGCGTCGATGGGCACCGGTCCCGATGCCGGACCGGGCTATGACCTTGCGCTGACCGAACAAATCGACGGTAACGCTCGGCGCTATCTCGTCGACGTCGGCACCCAGGAGGGTGCCGACGTGCTCGCTGCGGTGCCGCACGGCGAAGCCAGCGTCGATGAAATCAGCTGTGCCCGAGCCGATGTCGAGGCGGCATCCCACCGGATGGGCCGCCAGATGCCGGAGACGGATCTGCGGCAGCTCCTGATCCGCTCACGTGAGTCGCCCCAGTGGGACGAGGTGGCCAGCCGCTGCCTTACCTGTGGGAACTGCACCATGGTGTGCCCCACCTGTTTTTGTACCAGCACCGAGGACGTCACCGATCTGACCGGTGAACACGCCGAGCGCTGGCAGCACTGGGCGTCATGCTACGAGTTCGACTTCACCTACATTCATGGCGGCTGCGTTCGGCAGTCCGGCGCATCCCGTTACCGTCATTGGTTGACCCATAAACTGGGTACCTGGCACGACCAGTTCGGGATGTCGGGCTGTGTGGGCTGCGGACGCTGCATCGCCTGGTGCCCGACCGGGATCGACATCACCGACGAGATGAACAAGATGGCCCGGGCGGACGCCGATGGTGACTGACAGCGCCACCCGCGACGCCGCGTTGCACAGATCGGCGATGGCGCCGGTTCCCTACCGGGTCCGCAGCCGGGTTCAAGAGAACCACGATTCGGCGACATTGTCGCTGGAGCCGCTAGCAGCTGCATTACGGAGCCCACAGCCGGGCGAGTTCATGATGCTCTACGCGTTCGGTATCGGCGAAATAGCGATCTCCGTGAGCGGCGACTCCAGCGTCACCGACGGAACGATCACGCACACCATCCGCGCGGTTGGTGCGGTCAGCCGCGCATTGCACGACGCACAAGCGGGCACCGTGATCGGGATGCGAGGCCCGTTCGGCACCAGCTGGGGTCTGGCTGAGGCCGGCGGTCGTGACCTGGTGATCGTCGCCGGCGGGGTGGGTTTGGCACCGCTGCGTCCGGTGGTACTGGGCGCACTGGCCAACCGAGCGAGCTACGGGCGGGTAGTGGTGATCGCAGGTGCCCGCTCGCATGCGGACTTCTTGTTCCGTGACGAGCTCGAAGAGTGGGCCCGGACCCAGCCGCTCGAGGTGCACCTGACGGTGGATGTGCCGGTGCAAGGGTGGTCTGGTGAGATCGGGTTCGTCACGGAACCGTTGCGTAGGCTGGCGCTAAATCCCGATCGCACCACGGCCTTTCTCTGCGGGCCGGAACCGATGATGCGGTTCGCCGGCGAAGCACTGCTGGAAAAGGGCTTGACGCACAAGGATATTCGCGTCTCACTCGAGCGGAACATGCAGTGCGGGATCGGCTGGTGCGGCCACTGCCAGCTCGGCCCGCTGCTGCTCTGTCGCGACGGGCCTGTGGTGGGTTACGACATCGCCCGCCCCCTACTTGCGGTCAAGGAATTGTAAATGAGCCCACCCACACTGGCGGTCTGGAAGTTCGCCTCCTGCGACGGATGCCAACTAACCCTGCTGGACTGCGAGGACGAGTTGCTCACGCTGGCCACGCAGGTGAGGATCGCCACCTTCCTGGAGGCCTCCAGCACGATTGTCGCCGGGCCATACGACGTGTCGCTGGTCGAAGGATCCATCACCACAGCGGCCGACGAGCGGCGCATCCGCGAGATCCGGGAACAGTCGCGGGTTCTGGTCACCATCGGTGCGTGCGCTACCGCTGGCGGTGTCCAAGCGCTGCGGAACTTCGCTGACATCACCGAATTCGCCTCTGTCGTCTACGCCAAACCCGAATACATCGACACGCTGGCGACGTCCACGCCGGCGTCGGCGCACGTCAAAGTCGACTACCAGCTGCAGGGATGCCCGATCGACCGCGGACAGCTGCTGGACACGCTGACGGCGCTGCTGGTCGGACGCAAACCCCGGCTGCCGGCCAAAACGGTGTGCACCGAATGCAAACTGCGCGGCGTAACGTGTGTCCTGGTCGCCGACGGGATCCCGTGTCTTGGGCCGGTCACCCATGCGGGCTGCGGCGCGTTGTGTCCGCGGCATCGTCGCGGCTGTTACGGCTGTTTCGGCCCGTCCGCGGTGCCGACAACCGCGACCCTGATCCCGCTGCTGCGCCGCGACGGGATGTCCGAAGACGACGTCGACCGGGTGTTCTCGACGTTCAACGTCGCCAGCTTCGCTGCCGTACGGAGTGACACATGAGCCGCGCCGGCGACGATGCAGAGCACAGCGATGAGGAGGAGCGGCGCATATGAGCGATGGCACCCGCACGCTGAGCGTCGGCGCGCTGACCCGGGTAGAAGGGGAAGGCGCGGTGCACGTCACGCTGCGCGACGGGGCGCTGGAAAGCGTCGAGCTGAACATCTACGAGCCGCCGCGGTTCTTCGAGGCTTTCCTGCGCGGGCGTGCCTACACCGAGCCCCCGGACATCACTGCGCGGGTTTGTGGCATCTGTCCGGTGGCCTACCAGGTCAGCGCCTGCAACGCGATCGAAAGCACTTGCGGGGTACAGCTTGACGACACCTTGGTCCAGCTGCGGCGGTTGTTGTACTGCGGGGAGTGGATCCACAGTCACGTGCTGCATATTTACCTGCTGCACGCGCCGGACTTCCTCGGCTACCCCGACGCAATCGCCCTCGCGCGGGACCAACGCGAGGTCGTCGAATGCGGCCTGAGACTGAAGAAGGCCGGCAACCGGCTGATGGAAGTTATTGGCGGGCGGGCGATTCACCCGATCAACGTTCGGCTGGGCGGGTTCTACTCCGTGCCTACCCGCGCGGAGCTGGCGCCGCTGGCCGAACAGCTGCGCCAAGCGCTCGACGATGCGCTGGCCACGGTCGCATGGGCGTCGGGATTCGATTTTCCTGACCTTGAGCTCGAGCACGAGCTGCTGGCGCTCAGCGCGCCCGGCTGTTACGCAATCGAGAATGGCGAGATCGCGCGCAGCGCCGGAACACCGTTCGGGGCCGCCGAATTCGGCGATCACGTCATCGAGTCGCAGGTGCCCTATTCCACCGCCCTACACGCGACCCTGGATGGCGGCAGGTATCTCACCGGGCCGTTGGCCCGTTATTCGCTGAACTCGTCGGCGCTCTCGCCGATCGCCCGCCAGACCGCTTCCGATTCCGGACTTTCAGCGCAATGCCGAAACCCATTTCGCAGCATCGTTGTTCGTGCTGTCGAAGTCGTGTACGCAATCGAAGAGGCGCTGCGCATCATCGACGACTACGAACGACCGCCGCGGCCGTTCGTCGCGGTGCCGGCTCGGGCCGGGGTCGGCCATGGTGTCAGCGAGGCGCCGCGGGGGCTGTTGTATCACCGGTACCAGCTCGACGAGAACGGACTGATCCAAGCCGCGACTATGATCCCGCCCACCTCGCAGAACCAGGCCGCCATCGAAGCCGATCTGGCAAAGGTGGTGTCGGAGAACCTATCGCTGGACGACAGCGAACTGACGACGTTGTGCGAGCGCGTGATTCGCAGCTATGACCCGTGCATCTCCTGCTCGGCGCACTTCCTGAGGCTCACAGTGGATCGGCGTTGAACACCGTCGTCATCGGCATCGGAAACCCCTATCGCCGCGACGACGGTGTCGGGCCGGCTGTGGCCGCGGCTATCAGCGAACGGGCGCTGCCCGGTGTCCGAGTTCTGAACGGAATTGAGGACCCGATGCGCCTGCTGGACGCCTGGTCTGGCGCGGCGCTGGCGTTGCTCATCGACGCGGTGACCGCATCGCCGTCAATGCCCGGGCGGATTCGGCGGGTTACCGCCGACGATGTCGCTGCAGCCAGCGGGGTAAGTTCGCACAGCCTCAATATCGCCCAGGTGTTCGCACTGGGACAAGCGCTGGGCCGGGTGCCCGACCAGCTGGTGGTATTCACCGTCGACGCCGCCGACATCGGCCATGGCGTCGGGTTGACGCCGAAGGTGGCGGCCGCGGTGCCGGATGTGGTCGGTGCGGCTGTGGCCGAAATCGTCAGCAGATCAGCCGAACAGCCGTACGGTAAGTGAAGGTCTCTACGGGTGTTGAAACCTGGTCCGCGCCTGCGGAGTGTGGTGTGGGCAGTAGTAGCCCTTGGATGTGGGTAGCCAGCCGTAATCGACCAACAGTTCGTTGAGCGAGTTTCTCTCTATTGCGTTGTGGTGATCTGTTGCGTGGTAGTCCCCGGGAGACGGACGCTCAGGCCGATTTGCGCATTGCAGATTTGGCATTGAACGCGGTCTTCGTCTATCCGCTTATCCATTTACCCGTCCTCGGTGGCGTGATCCCTGCCCGGGGCGTTGGTGTGGGCGGGTTCATCGACACGCGCCGTTGACAGGCGGTGCGGAAGCAGGACGACGACGTCCGCCGTAAAGGTAGATGCGGAACCTGCTGCGCCCACTGGCATTAATCGATGATCGTCGCCATGGGTCGTCGCGTGCTAGGTTCGCGATAGGTCGTTAACGCACTTTTCACCTGGTAAATACCCGGCATTACCCAGTCGAGCCATCGCGCTCGTGGAGATGCCGCTGCTTCGGTAAAGACACCAATGACCGTTACCCGGCAGGTTCGCCGCGTGCCGCAAGACCTTTCGCGCCCCGCGACCAAGACCCAGCGCGACTAGCCGCGGAGCAGCGTACCCCCAATCACACCTCTGTCGGCTCTGGCACTATCTCGAATAGGCGATCCACATCGGCACGGTTGCAGACGGCTGTGCCGGGTGTCATCAACATCGCTGCTCCAGCCGCGATTCCAAGGCGCACCGACTTCTCGATCGGCCAGCCACGGCTGAGCCCGACGGTGATCGCGGCCACCATCGCGTCACCGGCGCCGACACCGCTGCCGGAGCGCATCGGGATCGCGGAAAACCGTTGGTTCCCACGAGATGTTGCGAGCAGCGCGCCCTGCGAACCCAGCGACACCACCACGGCTTCGGCACGTCCGCATCGAATGAGCTCCTGCGCGGCCGCCACTTGGTCTGCTTCGGTGGTGAGATCACATCTCACGCATTCGCGAAGTTCTCGCACGCTGGCTTTCAGCAGGAATACACCGGAAGTGATGTGCCGCAAGCCGCTGCCGGATGTGTCCAAGACAAGTCGCGCGTCCAGCTCCTTGCAGATGTCTGCGACCCGCTGGTAATAATCGGCAGGGATACCCGGCGGCAGGCTTCCACTTGCCACCACGAACTCGGCCGACCGTGCCGCTGTACGCAGCTCGTCGAGGCAGCGTGCCTGTTCTGCGAAGTTCAACCGCGGACCAGCAAGGATGAACCGATACTGCTGGCCGGTGGCGGCCTCGTTGACAGTGAAACTTTCCCGCGTAGCCTCGGCGATCTTGATACGGTGAAACGGAACACCTGCCTCGACAACGAGATCGGCGACGACGTCGCCGCTCTGACCGCCGGCGGGAAATACCGCAGACACCGATGCGCCGAGCACCCGCGCGATCCGCGCCACGTTGATGCCGCCGCCGCCCGCGTCATACCGTGCACCGCGGCAACGGACTTTCTCGGTGGGGCGGACCTGGTCGGCGGTCGTGGTGATATCGAGTGCGGGATTCATCGTCAAGGTCACAAGCCGCGATCCACTCGTCGAAGGTCGCGTCGGCGGTTTCATCTCGGACAACACTCCATTTCACTTGCGGACCAGGGTCTACAAGCCGGTCGGATAGGTCTCCGGCGTCTCGCCAGCGATCCACTGGCTGGTCAGTTCGAGCGGTTCGAGCGCGCGGGTGTGGTCGATGTGAATGATCGCGTCGAACTGATCGGCGGGCCGGGTGTGGAAATAATGGCTCTGCCGCTCAGTCGCCGGTTGATAAATCACACCGATAGCGCGCCCGAGTCGAACCGCGTCCAACGGCACGGCGGCGCCGGGGCCGATCACGGGCGACACCAGAAAGGCGCTTCCACCGGCCTCGTGGAACAGTTCTTCCACGCTTCCGTTGAGCGCTGGCCGCACGGCCTTGCGCTCGGCAATGCCTCCCCATTCGCTAGCCGCAGTCACGGTGCCGGCATACGTGGTGAACCCGATGAGACGCGACTCCTCACGGTATCGTTCGCGGACAAGCTGCCCAAGCGTGAGCTGCCCGTCGGCGGACATTTCGGTTGCCCGGCAGTCACCTACGTGAGAGTTGTGCGCCCACACAACGATTCGCGCAGGTTCGGTCTGCTGGTGGCGGTCCAAATGCGCCAGCAGCGACTGCAGGCTTTCGGCCATGTGCGCGTCACGAAGGTTCCACGATGTGACCCGTCCACTGAACATCGCACGGTAGTAAACCTCCGCGTTGCGGACGGTTCGTGCGTTCTGCTGCGCGTAGAAGGCCTCATCCTCGGCAAGTAACCCGTCGCGGCGGGCGTAAACCAATGCGTTGCGCTGGAACTCGACCAGCTGCTCGATCGCTTGTCGCTCACACGATGGTCCGGCGCCGAACGCAGCGGCAAACCCGTAAGCCTGGCCGTCGTCGGCCGAGGCGTGGTCGAAGCACGCGTAACGCAGGCGGGCCCGGGCTGCCGCTGTGGGGTCGACCCTGTCGAGATAGGCGATCACCTCATTCATCGACCGGTGCAGGCTGTAAAGGTCCAAGCCGTAAAAGCCAGATTCCCGACCACCCGCTGACCGGCAGCGCTGGTTGTGCTCGCGCAGCCACTCGGCGAAGTCGCGGACCACGACGTTGCGCCACATCCAGGCGGGGAACCGCTCAAACCCGCTCAGCGCATCGTCGGCGCTCTTGTCCTCGCCAAGCCCGCGGACGTACCGGTTCACCCGGTAGGCGTCGGGCCAGTCGGCTTCTGCGGCCACAGCGCAGAAGCCCTTCTGCTCGATCAGCCATTTCGTGATGGCGGCGCGGGCCTCGTAGAACTCATGCGTGCCGTGTGAACTTTCACCGATTAATACGATCCGCGCTTCGCCGATTACCTTTTCCAAGGTGTCCGGAGACGGCACTCCTGCGGGTGCCTCAACGGCAACGCGCCTTATCACCTCGGCCGCGGTGGCTTGGGGCTGCGCGAGGGGTACCGTGGCCCCTGGGGTGGGCGTGGCGAGCAGTTCACTAACTTCTTCATCACTGACCTGGCCGAAGTCCCAAAACGACTCCCCCACAGCAAAAAAGGGTGTCGGCATGGTGGCGCAGACGACGTCATCGACGAGGCCGGCGAATTCCCGGCAAGTCGATTCCGGGGCCGCCGGCACTGCGATCACGATCTGCGACGGCTCGGCTTCGCGTAATGCTTGCACGGCGGCGAACATGCTTGCCCCCGTGGCCAGTCCGTCATCGACAAGGATCACCGTCTTTCCGGTCACATCAGCAGGAGGCCGTCCGCCGCGATAGGCGGCCTCGCGCCGGATCAGCTCGCGCCCTTCGCGATCGGCGATATCGCGCAGCTGCTGCGGCGTAATCCGCAGCCCCCGCACCACATCGTCGTTGATCACGACACGGCCGCCGCTAGCGAGGGCGCCCATCGCGAATTCTTCGTGTCCGGGCGCACCGAGTTTGCGTACCACGAAGGCGTCCAGCGGTGCCCGCAGCGCGGCCGCGACCTCCCAGGCGACGGGTATTCCTCCGCGCGCCAATCCGAGCACCACGACGTCCGCGCGGTTGCGGTAAGCGTCCAAGAGGCCGGCCAAAACCCGGCCCGCCTCCCGGCGGTCCCGAAACACCCGTCGCGGTGCTCCCCTCCTGAGATCGGCCGATCGAGTCATGGCGTAGCCATCTTTGGCTGCTTAACCGAATTCCGCATCTGACGTCCCATGGCTTTTCCTTTTTCGTTAACCGTTTTCGTCAACCGTGCAAGGAGGGTGCTCACGCGTCACGCGGTCCCGGAGCAAGCGCTCCGGGACCGCTCAGTCATGTCAGTTGGACTGGATCTGGACGCGCTTTTCGGTGGGCTTCACTTCGGCAACCGGCACCGACACCGTGAGAATGCCCTTGTCGTAGGTGGCTTTGATGTCATCTTCGTTGGCGCCCGCCGGCAGCGACACCGAGCGTTCGAACGAACCGTAGGAAAATTCGGACCTTCCGTTGAGTTCCTTCTTTTCGCTACGCTCCGCCTTAATGGTCAGGATCCCATCGCGAACCGTGATGTCGACGTCCTTGGCCGGGTCGATACCGGGAAGCTCGGCGCGCACCTCATAACTGCCGTCTTTGGTCTCGTCCTCCAGCCGCATCATCCTGGTCTCGAAGACCGGCTGGAATCCGGCCAGTGACGGGAAACCGGCGAACAGCTCGGACAACTCCGGAAAGAGCGAACGCGTCCGACGCCGAACGGGAAGAGTCATGATGCCTCCTATGGTGGTTCTTCGGTTCTTCGTGAAGCGATATCTTGATCCGACCACGTGACCGATTTCCGCGGTAGGGACTGAAGTCCCGCATTGCAGGGCCGTTCGTCGCGGCGAGCGACCCAATGGGCCGTATGCCCTCCGTCGTCGGGACCAATGCCTCCTGACCGGTGACAATTCGGCTTCTACCGTCATCGACGAAGCGCCGATGCATTACCCGCGTCGCCGGCCATTGCGTTGGCCGCAACGGTTCAAGTCGAGATAGGAGGGTGACGGAATGTCCGGTCCCACGCCACGTTGGGGAATCTTGGTCGGTGTCGACGGGTCGGCGTGTTCGGCGGCGGCTGTGCGGTGGGCTGCATGCGAGGCGACGATGCGTAACATCCCGCTCACGCTCGTCCATGTGATCGCCGGACCGGTAGTGACCGGCTTACCAATCCTGGCAATACCCGCGACCCCAATCCAGGCTGAGTTCTTCGAACAGCGGGAAGAAGGCGCCCGGCAGATGCTCAGCGATGCAATCAGGGTCGCCGAAGACAGCGCCGCGGGCAACAGTAGTACCAAGGTCAACGCTGAAGTGTTTTTCTCGGCACCCGCGGCAACGCTCGTCGAGCAATCCAAGGACGCTGAGATGGTCGTGGTCGGGTCCCGCGGTCAGAGCACCTGGCACCGCGCCTTGCTCGGTTGGGTCAGCACCGCGTTGGTCCACCACGCGCACTGCCCTGTCGCGGTGATCCATGACGAACTCTCTTCACAGCGCCACCGCCCGGGTTCATCGGTGCTTCTTGGCATTGACGGTTCGCCAGCCTCGGAGTTGGCCACTGCAATCGCATTCGATGAGGCGTCCCGGCGCGGCGCCGAATTGGTTGCCCTACATGCCTGCAATGACGGCGATATCAGACACATTCCGACGATGGAATGGTCGGCATGGCAATCCGCCGCAGAGAAGACACTTGCGGAGCGCCTGGCCGGCTGGCAGGAGCGCTACCCCGACGTCAGCATTCGACGTCTGATCGAGTGGGAGCAGCCGGCCCGCCACCTTATCGACAGAGCTCAATCCGCTCAACTCGTCGTGGTCGGTAGCCACGGTCGCGGCGGATTCGCCGGAATGCTGCTGGGATCAGTCAGTACGGCCGTGGTGCACGCCGCCGATGTACCTGTGATCGTCGCGCGTCGGCGTTGATCCATCAGGGTTCGCAGCCCGTTCCGAAATCCGATAACAACGCTCGGTTCAAGCCAGCGACGAACGCCCCAGGCTTCTGCATCATCGGCGGACCGCTGCTTCACCCGGTTCGGTGAATGATCAAGGGACTCTTCACCGAATGCGCAAGAGCCGAGCTAACTGAGCCCAAAAGCATGCCGGGGAATCCGCCACGGCCGTGGCTGCCGACCACCACGAGTTGAGCGCGTTGGGATTCCTCAATGAGCCAGTGGGCAGGCTTGTCGCAGACCAGCCGTCGCTGCACCTGCACGCCGGGATATTGTTCCTGCCAACCCGCCAAGCGTTCGGCCAGGAGTTCCGCGCCTTGGCTTTCGTAATCCCGCCAGTCCATGCCGAGTATCGGAAAGACCCCGACATCGCTCCACGCGTGCAGAGCGACAAGTTGCACCCCCCGACGCGACGCTTCGTCGAAGGCCAACTCGGTCGCCCCTTCTGAAGCCGGCGACCTGTCGACACCCACCAAGACCGGAGCCTGGTCGTCGGCCGCGCCGTCATCGTCATGGATGACTGCGACGGGACAATGCGCATGTTGCACCAGAGCGCTGCTGACGGAGCCCAACAAGAATCGGCCCAGCGCTCCCATCCCGCGGCTACCCACAACGATCATTTGGGCCCGCGAGGAAGCGCCGATGAGCATGGACGCGACGGTCGAATAGACCACCTCGGTGCGTACGTCGGGCGACGCGGATTCACCCACCGTGGGCAAGGCGGTCTTGCCTGCTTGTTCGATGACGTCGCGAGCGTTCTCCTCCCACGCCTCCGCGATCTCAGCTTGCCTGGAAGGCGTGGGCCAGTCGGGGACCGGGGCGACGACGTGCATCAGGGTAAGCGGCGCATGGCGTATTACCGCTTCACGAGCGGCGAAGCGAATAGCACCATCCGACTCCACCGACCCGTCTACGCCGACCAGTAATCCGTATTTCGTTTCTAGCGCCGGCATTTCGTACTCCTCGAACCGTGGCCGCGGTCGGGTGCGCTGCTTTTCCCTCGAAGCCGAATCCGTCACGGTCTCTTCGGAGGCAGCGCAGCTACCAGCGGTGTATCTACGCCCACCGCGCCGAGATCGGCGGCGCCGCCGGGCGAGCCAAGGGGCCCGTTTCGTCCTGGCAAGGTCTCGCGGAAGAACGCGGCGTTGTCGGCAAGGTGCTGCTCCTGGTCTTCCGGCAAATCCGTTTCGTAGTAGATCGCCTCCATGCGGCAAATGGACTTGCAAGCACCGCAATCCACGCACTCGTCCGGATTGATGTAAAGGGAGCGAGCTCCCTCGTAGATGCAGTCGACGGGACAGTCCTGGACACAGGACTTGTCCATTACGTCAACACATGCTCTCCCGATCACATAAGTCATGGTCAAAGCGTACAAACTGCGGCGTGCTGGAGGCTGGGGCAAAAAGCCCAGTTTCTCAGGGACCAACGGCCCTGGCGGCCTGCCGAGAAATCCCTAGCGTCGAGATATGAGGCGTGAGGTGCCGGAGCCT
>JAFAID010000578.1 GCA_019236925.1 Mycobacterium sp.
GCTCCCTGTCCCGACGTCGAAGTGACGTTCGCCCGCGCCACCACCGAACCACCCGGTGTCGGCGTGGTCGGCCAGCAATTTATCGACGCGCTGCGCTCACAGGTCGGCGGCAGGTCCGTCGGGGTGTACGCGGTCAACTACCCCGCCTCAGAGGATTTCATCGCGTCCACCAACGCGGGCACCAGCGATGCGAACGCTCACGTCACATCCACGATCGCGAACTGTCCCAACACCAAGGTGGTGCTCGGCGGATACTCGCAGGGCGCGATGGTGATCGACCAGATCACCATCGCCCAATTTCCGATCGCGGGCTTTGCCCCCCAGACGCTGTCGGCGGACCAGGCCGATCATGTTGCCGCGCTCGCCCTGTTCGGCAATCCGGCAGACAGATATCTGGGCGCACCGGTGAGCACGGTCAGCCCGTGGTACGGGGCCAAGGCCATCGACTTGTGCACTCCCGGCGATCCGATCTGCACCCCGGGTGGGCCCCTGGCCCCGCCGACGCATGACGAAGAGTTCTCCGCGGCACACCTTTCCTACCCGCACTCCGGAATGCCGGCTCAGGCCGCAGCTTTCGTCGCAAGTCACCTCTAGCCGGCGCCGGCGAACGCAACCATCCCCTCGGCCAGCCGTGTCGCGGTCGCCGGCTTGTAGAGATGACGGATCACCAGCATCCCGGGCATCAGCGTGATGAACAGATCGGCGATCGCCGTCGCGTCCACCTCCGCGCCGACCAACCCCTCCGACTGCCACAGCTTCGCGAGTTTCGCCAGTGTCTTGTGCGTCTCGTTGTAGAAGCGGTAGGCCTGCTTGTGCATCTCCGGATTGCGCAGCGCCTCGGCCCACGCGTTGACCGTGATCTTGGACAGGTCGTATCCCGGTTGATCAATCTGGCGCTGTAACGCCCGGGTGATCGCGACGAAGGTGTCCCGCGGGCCCGCCACCGGCCGACGGCCCAGCAGCTCCTCGAGTACACCGCGGGTCGTGGCCAACGATTCTTCGGCCGCCGAGCCGATCAACTCGTCTTTGCCGGCGAAATAGCGGTACACCGAACTCGACGACATACCCGTCTCCGCGATGATCTCGTCCATCGTTGTCGCCTGGAATCCCTGTCGCGAGAAACACTTCCACGCACTGACCATCACATGGCGCCTGCGGGTCTCCCGTGTGGTTTCACTGAGCTTCGGCATCCGTTCACTCTAAAGACGAAACGATCGTTGCGCTATGACCGACACTGCGATAGTGTCCAAATCGAAACGATCGTTTTCTCTACGAGGGGGTCGATCATGACGCAGCTTCCACGACACACCGATGTGCTGATCGTCGGCGCCGGACCCGCCGGTCTGGCGTTGGCGGTGACCTTGGCCCAACTCGGCGTCGACCACGTCATCATCGACGCCAAGCCCGCGGCGGCACCCGGCTCGAAAGCAGCCGCGGTTCAGCCCCGCACGCTGGAATACCTCGACCGCATCGGCCTCGCCGACGACCTGATCAGCGACGGACTGCGCGGAGGCGGGTTCGCGGTCGTTGATTCTGACTCCCGCAGCCTGATGCGGATGTCGTACGAGTCGATCGCAAGCCCGTTTTCGTTCCTGCTGCTGATCGGTCAACAGCAGACCGAGATTCGGCTGGCGCAACGCCTGGAAGCTCTCGGCGGCCGCGTGCACCGATCGGTCAGCCTGCTCGACCTGCACGATGACTTCCCGGGCACCGCGGCCACCGTCGTCGACGACGACGGTCTGGTGCACGCGGTCACGGCGCGTTACGTCGCGGGAGCCGACGGCGTGCACAGCAGCGTTCGCCGGATCGCCGGAATCGACTTCCCCGGCGACGCGCCGGCTGCCCTGTTCGCGCTGGCCGACATCGTGGTCAGCGGCGCGCCTGCGGACAACCTCGACACCACGTTCTCGCTGAGCCCCGACGGCATGCTGATCACCTCGGCGCTGCCCGGCGATCAGCTGCGCGTGGTCGCGGGCGTACCCGAAGGCACACCCGCTCCCGATCAGGCCGCCCTCGCCGACCTGCTGGACAAGCGTGCCGGCGGCTGGATCCGTGACGCCACTATCGAATCGGTGGCCGCGAGCTCGACCTACCGCGTCCAGCAGCGGGTCGCCGCGAGCCTGCGCCGCGGCAACGTCTTCCTGGTCGGTGACGCCGCTCACACCCACAGCCCGGCCGGCGGGCAGGGCATGAACACCGGCATCCAGGACGCCGCGAACCTCGGCTGGAAGCTGCATCATGTGCTGAGCGGTCGCGCGGCACCCGAACTGCTCGACAGCTACGACACCGAGCGGCGACCCGTCGCCGCGCACCTGATCGCGTTCACGTCGCAGCTGATGCAAGTCGCGACCATCACCGAACCCGGCGCGGCCAAGCTTCGCAACGAGACGCTGGCCGCCGCCGCGAATGTGCCCGGCGTCACCAACTGGCTGGCACGCAGCTTGTCCCAACTCGACATCGGCTACAACACCGACCACGGCGAGACCACCAACGGCACCCGCGTCGATCCGCGGATCAGCCAGCCGGACGGACTGTCCTGGACCTTCATCGCCGATGAATCAGGGCGGCCGGTTGCGGTGCGACCAGACGGCATCGCCGCCGACCCAAAGGTGCTCAACGATCGCTTCGGCATCGAGCTCGGCGAAAGGAGTCATCAATCATGAGCGCGCCCCCGCTATCGGGACTACACCATCTGAAGCTGCCCGTCGCGGACCTTGACACCAGCATCGACTGGTATCGCCGGGTCTTCGACGCCGACCATCTACCGCAGTTCGACCATGTCGACTCATCCGGCGTGCGCTATGCCGTGATCCTCAGTGTGCCCGGTCTCCCCACGCCGTTGGAATTGCGTTGGGCCCCAGCGGCGGCCCACGCGATGCGCGGCTGCGACCCGATCATGCTCGCCGCCGAATCCGCTGACGTGCTGACCTCCTGGGCCCGCCACCTAGACGACGAAGGCGTCGACCATTCTCCGGTAATCACCGGCGGCGCAGGCCATCTCATGGTGTTGGCCGATCCCGACGGCATCTACATCCGGATCGGAGAGGTGCCGGCCGGCGGCGTCGGCGACATCAGGATGCCCGAAGGCGACCCCGAGCCCGATGACCCGTGGCTGAAGCCACCGTCGATGCAGCACCCGTGAAAGCATGGTGGACGCGGACGGGATCGAACCGCCGACCGCTGGTGTGTGAAACCGTTTCGACGGGCTGTTAGATACCGCAACCGGGTATCTGAACTGCGAAACACCATCACTGGAACTCACGCCAGTTATCTGTAACTGTGGGCAAAATGTGGGCACCGCGTGGGCACGAGTAGCTAGATGGGGCTGCCCTTGCTGAACTCATTGAAGCTGAGGAACATGCGCTGAGTCCCATCGAACGATTTGAATCCGAACCCTTCGTACCAAGCCCGGAGAGCCGGGCGATCCACCATTGGCTCGACGACAAGGTAAACGCCTCCGATTAGCATGACTGCTTCGTACGCGGTGACAACCGCGTCTGCCAGGAGTTCGATACCGAGCCCTTGGTTTCTGAAATGCCGGTCGAGTGCCAGCTTCCCGACTAGGACGCCCGGCACTTCATCGCCGTGGTACCGGGACGGTCTTAGGCGCCTCAGAAGTCCAGGCTCGGCGTCTGTCTCCCGAATGACCGTTGGCAGCAGCGTGTAGTAGATTGCGTCCTACAACCCCAATTACGTCGGCGGCGACATCATGACCGGGGCCAAGGACATTCGACAGTTGGTGTTCGGCCCGCGTGCCACGCTTTCGCCGTATCGCGTCGGCATACCAGGGATGTTCATCTGCTCTGCTGCCACACCACCGGGACCCGGCGCGCACGGAATGTGCGGCGTCAACGCCGCGACACTCGCGCTCACCGAGCCGCGCTCGACGACAACAAATCGATCGGCCCTTGTTTCGCGGAGACGAAGAGACTCAACGAGATAACGGCAAAGGTGTCTATAAGCACTGCCGGACAACAATTTTCGATCCATCACAATGGAGGTACTCACAGTGAATGATCTGTTCGGGCGCCGCGCCATCGTGTCCGGCGCCGCCCGCGGCATCGGTCTGGCGATCGCGAGCCGTTTTGTGGAGGGCGGTGCACGCGTCGCGTTGACCGACGTCAACGCCGAAGGGGCAAACGCCGCGGCGAGCCAGCTCGGCAACGGATGCATCGGAGTGGGCTGTGATGTGCGCTCCGCCACCGATGTACACGCCGCCGTCGACGCCGCTGTCGAGGCGTTCGGAGGTCTGGACGTGCTGGTCAACAACGCCGGCATTGAGATCGCCAAGCCGATCACCGAACTCACCGACGAGGAGTTCAGCCGCCTATTGGACATCAACGTGGTCGGCACCTTCCGCTTCACCAAGGCCGTTGTGCCCGCGATGGCGGCGTCGGGTGGCGGCGCAATCGTGAACCTGGCGTCGGTCGCCGGCACCGCGGGCGGCCCTTTGCTCAGTGCCTACTGCGCGTCGAAAGGGGCTGTCATCCGCTTCACCGAATCAGCCGCGATCGAGCTGCGCCAGGCTGGCATCCGCGTGAACGCGGTCTGCCCGGGGATTGTTCAGACCGACATGGCAGACCGGTTGGCATCACCGATCGAGGCCATCGCGCCCATTCCTTTCGACGACCTTATCAACCTCAAGCAGGGCCGCTTCGGCACTCCGGCCGAGGTCGCCGAAACGGTTGCCTTTCTCGCGTCTGACGATGCCCGTTTTGTCAACGGATCCCACTACCTCATCGACGGCGGGCTGACCGCAAACCTCTTCTAGGAGATCAACCATGACAACCACACCCTCCCCCGGCGGCGCAACTTTCGACGCGTCCGACTCCCTGGCCGGCAAGCTCGCGGTTATCACCGGCGCCGCCCGCGGCATCGGTTACGCGGTCGCCCGGAAGTATGCCGATCACGGCGCGACCGTCGTCGTCTCGGACATCGACGAATCGGCAGCGGCGGCGGCCGCGCAGAACCTGCCCGACGCCACCGCGCACCGATGCGACGTTCGCGACGAGCACAGCATCGCCGAGCTCTTCGATCGCACGATGGAGCAGTACGACAAAGTCGATGTCGTCGTGGCCAACGCCGGAATCGCCACCACATCACCGCTACTGGACATGTCGTTCGACACGTGGCGGACCATGATGTCGATCAACCTCGACGGGGTCTTCCTGACCCTGCAGCACGCCGCGCGCGCGATGATTGCTTCACAGACGCCTGGTTCCATCGTCACGATGGCCTCCGTGACGGCCCTCGCCGGCGTACCGCTCGTGGGGCACTACGCTGCGGCGAAGGCCGGCGTGGTCAGCCTGACCAAGACCGCTGCGCTCGAGTTGCGGCCAGCCGGTATCAGAGTCAACGCAATCCTGCCGGGGTTCGCCGACACCGAGTTGGTCAGCGCGAACCGCGACAACTACAACGCGGCGCTGGGCATCGATTTCGACACCTTGATCGCCCAAGCGCAGGGCGGCTACGTCACCGTCGAGGACGTTGCCAGCGTCGCCCTCTTCCTCGCCGGCGACCGTTCGCACTTCTGCACCGGCGGTGGATTCGTGGTCGACGGGGGGCTCACCGCCAGCTTGTTCTGACGATGCCGACAGTTGTCGATCGCGCCCCGAAACGGTTGACGTGGGGCAGAAGCGAATCGTTCATCGACGGGCAAGTAGACCGTGTCGACGGTGCCGGGCAAAGGATATTTCGCGATTCTGCGGCTCCACGGCCCCACCGAAGACGCCATCGACAAAACCTGGATTCCCGGCGACTTTGAAAAGATCAATCTGAACCCGAAGCGAACCTGAAAGATGACATGTGATGAGGACCCCCTCGGCTCAGACGCTCGAGGAGCTCGACACCCTGCATGCGGTGCGCAAATTCATGACCACCGACGTTGCGCCCATCCTCTTCGAGCCAGCCGCGCAGGGGTGGCGGTGGCGCCGCACTGCGGCCAGCTCGCCGTCCAGCCCGCACCTCTCCAAGCGCTGCGGCGACGCTGCTGGCGCCGCGTACGCGCCAGCGCTGGGGTTGCCGCCGTCCGGCGATAATCATGCGCCGCTTCGCGCCCCACCGCTCCGCTCGCCGCGGCTGACGCCAGTTCCGTTGCTGGCGGGCCGAGCCTGCGTCGGCCGATCGCCGCCGCCCAGCTCGGCGATCCCGCGCTCGATCCCCGCGCACACCAGGTCGATGTCGGACGCAGTGTCGTAGTCGCCGGTCACGCCGA
>JAFAID010000222.1 GCA_019236925.1 Mycobacterium sp.
ATGTCACGCACCGTCGACGACACCAGCACCTCGCTCGGCCCGGCCAGCGCTGCGACGCGAGCACCGATGTGCACCGCCATCCCGGCGACATCGTCACCGCGCACTTCGACCTCGCCGGCGTGAATGCCCACCCGAATCTCGATGCCCAGCACCCGGATCGCATCGACAAGGGAGTCGGCGCACGCGATCGCGGCGCTCGGGCTGGGGAACGACGCGACGAATCCGTCACCGGCGGTGTTCACCTCGAAACCGCCGAACCGTTCGAGTTCGTGACGCACGATGGTGTCGTGGCTGTCCAGGAGGTCGCGCCACCGACCATCGCCAAGCACCGCGGCGCGTTGCGTCGAGCCGACAATGTCGGTGAACATGATCGTGGTGAGCACCCGATCGGCACCGAAGCTGCCTCGCACGCCGGTGACGAACTCCTCGATCTCGTCGAGCATCGGCGCAGTGTCGCCGGTCCAGTAGAGCGCATCCTCTCCAGGCAGCTCGACGAAGTGTGCTCCGGCGATGTGCTCGGCGATGTAGCGGCCGTTCGCGACTGGGCAGAACTCCGAGTTCTCGCGGTGCAGGACCAGCGTCGGCGCGGTAATACGTGCCAGCGTGTCGCGGACATCGGAGTGCCGGACGTTCAGGATGATGGCGCGGGCCATGCTGGGTGAGGCGGCGCGGTTGCCGGCCATGTCCCACCACGCGCGGAATGCGTCGTCGCTGCGCATGCTGGGAGCGATGAAGCCGAGCATGTCGAAGCCCTGGTCGACGGCATCGGGTTCCATCGCGACGGTCGTGTAGGGATCATCGTCGACGATGTCGAACCCCATTGGATAGTCAGGGGCGCGCAGGGTGCGGGCCGCGCCGTTGATGATCACCAGGTTGCTCACGCGCTCGGGGTAGTCGGCCGCCAGAATCAGGCCGGTCATCGAGGCGAACCCGGGCGCGAAGATCGTGGCCCGCTCGCACCCGACCGCGTCCATCACCGAGATGGCGTCTTTCGCCCAGAACTTGGGTCCGATCAGGTCCAGCGACGGGGCCCGCGACGAGAGGCCGACGCCGCGCTGGTCGAGCCGGATCACCCGGCTGAAGGATGCCAGGCGCCGGTGAAAGCGGTACATCGACGGCTCGGCATCGATCGTGTCGATCGGGATGGACGGCCCCGGCAGCACCAGCATGTCGGTCGGCCCATCGCCGAGGACCTGGTAGGCGATGTCGACTTCGCTACAAGTGGCGTAGCGAGTCCGCGGAACCTGCGCCACGGTTACAGGTTAGTTCAGGGCACCGACAGCTTTACGGGGTCTTCTACGAGACCTCAGTGCAGCAGATCAGCTGCTGCGGGTATGCAGGTATCAGACAGCGACGGAAAGGGGACGCCATGCAGATGACGGGCAACACCATTCTGGTGACCGGAGGCGGCACCGGGATCGGCCGCGGCCTGGCCGAGTCATTTCACCGGTTGGGCAACCAGGTCATCATCGCGGGCCGACGCGTCGAACCGCTCCATGCGGTGGCCGAGGCCAACCCGGGCATCCAGCACCTGTCACTGGACCAGGGCGACCCCGGCGACATCCGGCGATTCGCCATCGAGGTCAGCGACAACTACCCGGAACTCAACGTCGTCGTCAACAACGCCGGCATCCAACGCGTCGAGGACCTCACCAGTGGCGGCCGCGGCGCGGCGGAGCTGACCGTCGCCATCAACCTGCTGGGCCCCATCCGGCTGACCGCGGCGTTGCTGCCTTTGCTGCTGGGCAAGCCACACGCGGCGATCCTCAACGTCACGTCCGGGCTGGCATTCATGCCGAGCGCGCTCACACCGACGTATTGCGCCAGCAAAGCGGCGCTGCACTCCTACACCCAGTCGCTGCGTTATCAGCTGCGCGACACCCGGGTCCGGGTCATCGAAATCATTCCGCCGCAGGTGCAGACCGCGCTGCAGGGCGAGCGCGGGTTCGACCCCAGGGGAATGCCGCTCGATGAGTACATCATCGAGACGATGACGCTGTTGCAGACCCAGCCGCTGGCTGACGAGATCATCGTGGAGCGGGTCAAGGGGTTTCGGTTCGCCGAGCGGGACGGGACCTACGACAAGATCTACCCCGCCTTCAATGAGGCGATGGTCGCCGCACTGGGCCAATGAGAGAGGACAGCGATGCGGGTGTTGATGGTGGGGGCAACCGGACGCCATGCGCACTGGGTATTGCGTGAGCTGACGCAGCGGGGAGTTTCGGTGCGCGCCTTGGTCCGTAATCATCAGCGGGCAGATGTTGCCCGCCGAAACGGCGCCGCGGAGGTGGCCATCGGGGACCTCACCGAGCCGGCCTCCCTTGCCGACGCGGTCGTCGGGATGGACGGTGTGTTTCACATCGGCCCGGCGCATGCGGCCGGGGAGGCGGAGATGGGGGTGGCCATGGTCGACGCTGCTCGGGCCGCCGGGGTGCGAAAGCTCGTGTTCTCCGGTGTCATTCACCCGTCGATCTCGGCAATGACGAATCACGGCGCCGCGAAACTGCCGGTGGAAGAGGCGCTTTACAGCTCGGAACTGGATTTCACGGTGCTACAGCCGGCGCGGTTCATGCAGAATTTCGAGCGGTCGTGGAACGACATCGTCGAGCATGACCGGCTGGCCCAGCCTTACGCGCTGTCGGCGAAGATGTGCTCGGTGGACTACCGCGACGTCGCGGAGGTGGCCGCGATCGCGATGACCGGCGATGAGCTCAGCTACGGCACATTCGAATTGAGCGCGCCCGGTATGCAGGACGGCTACCAGACCGCCGAGACCATCAGCAAGGTTCTCGGGCGACCGATCACCGCGGTGCAGATACCGCTGGATCAGTTCGCTGCACAGCTGCCCGAGGGGCCGTTTCGTGATGGCATGCGCCGCATGATGGCCCACTACGACAAGCATGGGTTGCCCGGCGGCAACCCATTGGTGCTGCGGTCGATCCTCGGCCGCGAGCCGCGATCACTGAAGGACTACTTCCACGAACTAGCCGCTCGCTGACGGTCGCGGCCGAATTTTGGCGGCGCCAACTGCCCGGGCTGAGGCTAATTGCTGAACGCCTGGGCGTAGCTAACCGTCGTCGTGCAGGATCCGCCCGACGAGCGTTAGCGGAATGCGGTTGCGGGATAAGGCAGTAGCGCCATCTCACGGGCATTCTTGATCGCGGCTGCCACCTGCCGTTGCTGCTGCACGGTCAGCCCGGTGCCGTGACGGGACCGGATCTTGCCGCGTTCGGAGATGAAGACCCGCAGGGTCGCGGTGTCTTTGTAGTCGACAAGGCCGACGCCGAGGGTGTTCAACAGATTCCGCTTCTTGGTCCCGGCGGTCGGTTGCACGGCGACACGGCGTTTCGGTCTGCCTGCCACCTACCAGCTCGCTTTACGGATGCCGGGAAGTTGGCCGTGGTGGGCCAGCTCGCGTACCCGGACCCGCGACAACCCGAACTTGCGCAGGTGCCCGCGGGGACGACCGTCGACGGCATCGCGATTTCGTAGCCGCACCGGGCTGGCGTCCCGAGGCTGGCGGGCCAGCGCCCGTTGCGCGGCTAGCCGCTGCTCAAAGGTGCTGTGCGGTGAGCGGATAACCCGCTTGAGCTCGGCCCGCCGCTCGGCGTAGTGCGCGACGACGGCGCGACGCCGGTCGTTCTTGACGATTTTGGACTTCTTGGCCATTCAGCGTTCTTCCCGGAACTCGACGTGCTGGCGCACCACCGGGTCATACTTTTTCAGCCTGAGCCGGTCAGGGTCGTTGCGCCGGTTCTTGCGGGTGACGTAGGTGTAGCCAGTACCCGCACTGGAGCGCAACTTGACAATGGGCCGAACCTCGTTGCGCGCCATCAGATCCGCTCACCCGCTGCGCGCAGCCGCGCCACGACGGCTTCGATACCGTCACGGTCGATGACCTTGATCCCTTTAGCGCTGACCCGCAACTTGATGCGACGGTGCTCGGACGGCAGGTAATAGGTCTTGACCTGGATGTTGGGTGACCAACGTCGTCGGGTGCGGCGGTGCGAATGCGACACGGCGTTGCCAAAACCCACGGTACGGCCGGTGACTTGGCAGCGTGCGGACATGTCGTCCCCCTCCCTAATGAAAATCGTTTTCGACAAGGCTCGCGGGGCACTGTAGCGTAATCACCGGCTTATTGAAAAGCGTTTTCAACAAGGAGTGGTGATGCGGACACCCGTAGTCCTGGTAGCGGGCCAAGGCGACACCGACGCGGTGGCCGGCACGTTGTTTCACCGGCAGGGAACGGTGGTGGTCGAGCACCGATTCGACGGCCACGTGGTGTGCCGGACCATGGCCACGCTGCGCGACGGCGAACTGATCACCACCGAGCAGGCTTTAGAGCTGGCGCACGGCTGTGTGGCGTGCACGATCCGCAATGACCTGCTGGTCCTGCTGCGCAAACTGCACCGCCATGGCGACGTCAAGCGGATCGTCGTGCACCTGGCGCCGTGGTTGGAGCCCGAGCCGATCTGCTGGGCGATCAACTACACCCGCGTCCGTGCCGGTCCCGGTTACTTCGACGGCCCAGCCGCGCGCGATGTGGTGATCGCCGGGGTGGTGACGTGCGTGGACACCGTCAATTGGCTAAGGCAGGCGCTGGGAGATGACGAACTGTCCGATGGGCGCACGGTGGCCCAAGTCGTGGTCGGTCAGGCCGAGTTTGCCGACCTTGCGGTGCTGAACCACCCGGACCCGGCGACGCTGGCCGTTTTGCGCCGCCTGGCACCGCGCGCCCGGATCACCGTCGGCCTCGACCGCGTCGAGATGGCGCTGGCGCACCTGGACCACGATTCCCGGCGCGGCCGCAGCGATCATCCGCATGCTCCGCTGCTGGCCGGCCTACCTCCGCTGGCCGCTGACGGAGCGATCGGGATTCTCGAGTTCAGCGCCCGTCGCCCGTTTCACCCCGAACGCCTGCACGCCGCAGTCGATTTGCTGCTTGATGGGGTGGTTCGCACCCGCGGTCGACTGTGGCTGGCCAACCGAGACGACCAAGTCATGTGGCTGGAATCAGCCGGCGGCGGCCTGCGGGTTGCTTCGGCGGGAAAGTGGTTGGCAGCCATGACCTCGTCGGAGGTGGCGTACGTCGACTCGGAACGGCGGGCTTTCGCCGACTTGATGTGGGAGCATCGATTCGGCGATCGGCACATTTCGATGACGATCTTGGTGTGCGGCGCCGACCCGGCCGAGATCACCGATGCGCTCAACGGTGCACTGCTCACCGACGACGAGATGGCCCGCCCGCAGAGCTGGAGCCGCTACGACGACCCGTTCGGTGACTGGCACGAAGACCCCTGCCACGAAACGCCCGATATGGCAGGCGAATTCTCGGCACACCGCACCAGCGATGGAGAAGCTCGATGAAATCTGACATCCATCCCGACTACCATCCGGTGGTGTTCCAAGACGCCACCACCGGCGAGCAGTTTCTCACTCGCTCGACGATTACCAGCTCACGGACGATCGAGTGGGAGACCCCGGCCGGAGTTCATACCTACCCCTTGGTGGTGGTCGAGGTGTCTTCTGACTCGCACCCGTTCTGGACCGGCACGCGGCGCAGGCTCGATACCGCCGGCCGGGTGGAGAAGTTTTACCAGCGCTACGGCCGGAGGCCGTCGTAAGGTCGGAAGCCCAACGGCTACAACATCAGTCGCGAATAAAGCCTTTGTTGCGCATCAGGAAATCGGCCAGAAACCCGTGGTGCGGGATTTCGGGTGCCCCGTAATACGTCGGGTGGCGGCCGCGGTACACATTGGCGACGGTCGGCTCGGCGAGCAGATCGTCGATCAGGTCGTCATCGGTAGTAATCGCATTGATCACCAACGAATGCCGCAGCGGATCCAAACCGTCGGAGCGCGACCATGACGAGACCCAAACACACGGGAACGGCAACTCAACGTTGAGCTTGGTCACGTCGGGTTTGGCCATCAGGTGCACGGCCGGGCGTAGCGCGGCGCAGCCGTCGGTCAGCGCGGCGACCACCTGATCGGCGCCGAGCACCGGCGTTGTCCCGGCGGCCGTGGCCGCCAGATAGCTCGCCAAAGCCCTTGCTTGGTCGATGTTTTGGGTGGGCAGGATCGCCCGCTCATCCTCGGTCGGCAGCACGGGAATCTCCGATAGCCGTTCGCCGATCGCATGCGCCAACGGGGTGGGATCGCCCTCGCAAAGCACGGCGGTGGTGTTAACGCACGCGATGCCGCCGAGGTTGGCGATCGAATCGGTAATGACGTCGAGGTAGTCACGCCAGTCCTGGTCGGCGGTGATCAGGATCTTGGCGCGGCCCGGGCCGTTGACCAACACCGTCGGGTCGTTGGCGTACCTGTCGACGACGTCCTGGCTTCCGTAGACCATGGCGAGATCGGCCGACCGGCTGATCTCGTCGGCACCGCGATGATCAGTGGGCAGGTACACCGCGTCCTCCGGTCGAAATCCGGCTTCCCGCAGCGCGTGAACCAGCCGGTGCGCGGTGAGCGGCTCGCGGCGTGACGGGCGAACCGCCACCCGGTATCCCAGCGCGAGCGCCTGAGGCCACAACCCGTGCACGCCCGGACCGTTTCCCGAGGCCAGCACCGCGAACACTTCCGCCCGCCGCACCCACACCGCACTACCGTCGCGGCTACGCTCGTCGCGCCGATCCGGCACGGCGCCCGTCGGCCGGGCCAGCTGCGCCACGCGGAATGCCGAAGCGACCGCGTCGGCGACGCCGCGGGCTCCCGACCGGGTTACTGCGATCGGGACCCCGGAAATCCGGCTGGCCAGCTCTGCGTAGCTGTCGAAGCCCAGCCCCGCGATCACTCCGGAGGTGAAGGCGTCGGCGGCTTTCGCCAACGCGGCCTCGCGTTGTTCGGCCGGCAGCGGCCGGATGTTGCGTTGGGTGTTGATCGTGCGCGAGACATACAGCGGAGGAACGAGACTGAGGTCGACCACCGCCGCGCCGGCGGTGGTCGTCACGATTTCGCGATTGCGGGTCTGGTAAGCACCGTTGGGGCCGAGCGCATCGATGCGCAGCAGTTCAGGCGCGACGGAAGCCATGTCAGTAGACGCCTTCGATGACGGGCTCCCCTTCGAAGGCTGCGACGGGCTGAACCTCGCTAAGCGAATCGCCGACTTGGCCTTCGGGTCCCGGCATCCGCAGCGCGCTATCGCGCTCCAGGTTGTTCGGTAGGAACATGCCCTTGCTGATGTGATTCATCACCACCTGACCGCGTTGTCCGTACGGCACCGCGCTGCCGGTGTCGGGATCCACCACCGAGAAGACCACATAGGGTGTGCGCGGATCGAAAACGAACGGCTCAGCGTCGCTGGCGTGGCGAGTGACCGCCTGCGAAAGAATCATGGTGCTGCCGAACACCATGGTGATCGCCGTATTCGGGAAGATTTCGCGGAGCAGATCAAGTGTGTCGACGTCCACGTGGGCGCCGCTGAGCAGGGTGAAGCGGATCTTGTCGTTCACCAGGTTCGCCACCTGATCGTCGCGGGCAATGGCCTCGAGCAGCGGCGGAGTGGTGTGCAGATTCGCCACGTCTTGGGTCTGCAGAACGTGGACGGTCTGATCGATGAGATGGTCAACGTAGGCCGACACCTCGGAAGTGGCGTTGCGCGCGGCAATCTTCTTGACCCAGCGAGGATCCAGGTCGATTGCGTGAAAAACTGAGCCGAGGCGCTCGGAGACCAGACGAGAAAAGTAGCCGACACCGTGCGGCCCGCTCGGCATCATGCAGACGAAGGCACGGCCTTGCAGAAAACCGCCGTTGGCGAAGTCCTCGGTTTGCCATTGGATAACTTGCTCGATCCAATCTGGCAGCTGCACAGTCCTTTTGGGCGCGCCTGTGGTACCACCGGACTCGAATATCTGCGGAATCGGCGGCGGCGATCCCGCGGACACATAGCCCCGCGGGATCAGCTCTTCAATGGGCACGGTGCGTAGTTCGTTCAGCAGGTTGGGGAACATCCGCAAATCGGCGAACGTGTTCACATCGGTTAACGGGTTGAAGTCCAGCGCGCGCGCCGCCCGCAACCAGAACGTGCAGCCGGTGTCTTCGCCGAAGTGCCAGGCGATCGCGGCGCGTAGGTAGGCCTCGGGGTCTTCAACCGGCGCCGATCGCGGCACATCCAGCAACGAAAAATCGATATCGGCCATGCCATCGATCATGTCGCAGGCCTGATCAGCCGAGCAATCGACAGGCAGCCAATCGGCTTAACCAGGAAGGTTATTCGTACACCGTTAACTGGCTGTAGCAGCACAATTCGCCACGCCGACATCTCTCAGAGCCACGCGCAGGCCGGTGAGGTCGTCCGGCGGCCCGGTCACAGTTCAGCGCCAGAACGGCCGCCAGCCGTTTTGCGGCTGGGCGAGCCGGTCGGCGATCACCGACAGCGTCTGCAGGTTGTGGCCGTACCCGAGGTGGCTGCTGCGCACTTCGACGTTTTCCGTCTGCGGCGCAGGCAAACTCGTGCAGCACTGCCAGGCCACGATGCCGTCGCTTTTGCTGTAAATACAGGTCGTCGGCACGGACAACGGCTCAGCGCGGCGCATCAAAGCCGATTCGGAGATGGCCGCGGTTGCCTCGGCGCCGCGGTTGACCAGCCGCCACACCTGCCACGCGGTACTGGCCTGATGGTTGCCGCGGAACGGGGATCCCAGGGTGATCACCGACCGGACATCGTCGGGGAAGGCGCGCGCCAGTTCACGGGCATAGATTCCGCCGGCACTCCAACCGATGAGGCTCACTGCGCGCCCACCGGAGCGTTCTCGGATGTGACGCAGGCGTGCCGGCAGCGTCTCCTTCATGCTGGGGTGGTATCCGACGTTGTAGCCCAGACCCCAGTCGTAAACCCGATAGCCCAAGCGGCGCAGGACATTACGCAGCAGTTGTGTAGAGCCCGGGCCGGCGAGGAATCCGGGGATCACCAGAACGGGATGGCCGTCGCCGCGGGGCCAGGCGGCGATGCGCCGCGCAGCGGCGAGCGTGGTGAGGTACTCGACGCCCGTGCGCCACTCCAGCACGCGCAGCAGATGTCTCGGCGCGGCCGCGTTGACGGCATCGGGCGGCTCAGCTGAGCGCTCCGTAATGCGTTCAGGGATATCAGGAATAGAAGCCATCCAACGTTTCCTTGTTTTGGTCGGCCACAACGCCACGCTTCACCTTCAGCGACGGTGTCAGCTCGCCGCGTTCGACCGAGAGTTCATGGTCCAGCAGGGCCCATTTCTTAATCGTCTCCCACCGATTGAGGCTGGCGTTGAGCTTTTTGACGTGCTCGTCGACCATCTCATGCACCTCGCGGGATTTGGTCAGCTCTGCGTAGGACGCGTCGGCGAGGCCATGCTCTTTGGCCCAGCCGCCGATCGCGTCGGCATCCAGGGTGACCAGGGCAGCGGCGAAATTGCGTCCCTCGCCAAACACCATGAACTGACTGGCGTACAGGCACAGCGTCGCGAACTTCGCCTCGATCGCCGGCGGTGCGACGTATTTGCCGTTGGACATCTTGAACAGTTCCTTGATCCGGCCGGTGATCGTCAGGAAGCCGTCGTCATCGAGCTTGCCCTGATCTCCGGTGGACAGCCAGCCGTCGTCGCTCAGGGCCTCGGCGGTGGCCTTCTCCAGGTGGTGGTAGCCGGCCATCACACATTTACTGCGGAACTGGACCTCCCCGGCGTCGCTGATCCGGACCTCAGTGCCCTCGAACGGCAGACCTACTGTGCCGAGCTTGTAGTTGTTGGGTCGGTTGATGAAGCCCGCGCCGGCGGACTCGGTCAGGCCGTAGCCCTCCAGGATCAGCAGGCCGGCGGCATCGAACCACTCGGCGATATCGCGGTTGAGCGGCGCGGATCCGGAGACGAAGAACCGGATCCGCCCGCCGAACACGTCACGCACCTTGGCGAACACCAGCTGGTCGAACAGCCGGTGCTGCAGCGTCAAGTGTGGCCACACGAATTTGCCTTCGCGGCGGCGACGGGCGACCTCTTTGCCCACAGCGAATGCCCAGTTGAACAGCATGGCCTTGAAGCCTCCTTGGTTCTGCTGGGTGGTGACGACGCGGGAGTAAGCCTTCTCGAAGATGCGTGGCGCGGCGCCCATGAACGTCGGTCTGACCACACCGGTGTTTTCCACGATCTTGTCGACGCGGCCGTCAATGGCGCTCGCGAAGCCGCAGGCCAGCTGCGTGGAGATCAGCACCTTGCCGAAGGCATGCGCGAGCGGCAGCCACAGCAGCTGCAGGTCGTTCTCGTTGAGCAGGTCCATGTCGGCGATCGCGGCGCCGGTGTACACCCACGCCTCGTGACGCAGCCGCACCCCTTTGGGTTTGCCGGTGGTCCCCGAGGTGTAGATCAGCGTCGCCAGCCGGTCGGCGCTGATCTCTTCTGCGGCCGTGCGCACGCAGGACGGGTGCTCGGCCAGGTACTTCGCACCCAGCGAGGCGAGGTCATCCAAGGTGATGACCCAGTCGCCGTCGGCGGCTCCGTCGAACACCACCACCTTGGTGATATCGGGCAAGTCGCCCCGATTCTCGGTGAGCTTCTCGAGCTGCTTGTCGTCTTCGGCGAAGACGATCCGCGACCCGGAGTCGGCCAGGATGTACGCGGTGTCCTCGGCGTTGGTGCTCGGGTAGACGGTGGTGGTCGCCGCGCCGGCGCACATGACCGCCAGGTCGGCCAGGATCCACTCGAACCGAGTGGTTGAGGCGATGCCGATCCGATCCTCGGGTGCGACGCCCAGCGACAGCAGTCCGGCTGCCAGGGCTTCCACCCGCTCCGCCGCCTGCTTCCAGGTGACCGAGGTCCACTTGCCACCGGCGTCGCCGTCGGGATAACGGAAGGCTTCCCGGTCGGGCGACGCCTCGACGCGGTGCAAGAACAGCAGGGCCAAATTGGGTGCCTGCGTGGCAGTCGGGGTAATGCTCGTCTGGCTCATCGAATTTCCTTTGTGCTCTCAGCAACCTCGCGTCATCTCTCGCATGGCGACCCGCTGCGCCCGGCTGCGCCGGGCTTGCGATCGCCATCGCTTTCTCGCATGGCGACCCGCTGCGCCCGGCTGCGCCGGGCTTGCGATCGCCATGGATCGATCTTGCTGGGAGTGCCCTCTGCTAGATGGCCAAAACGTGAATTTGCCTCACTCTTCTTCGGGCTGGACCAGCCCGGCCGTCTTCGCCAGCCAGTTGGGCGCAAGCACCGACAGGCCAGTAGCCGCTGCGGTGGCACCGACCACCCCGGTCCAGGCGACCGGTCCCAGTGGCGTGCATCCGAAGAAGTGGCTGACGCCGGGAGTCTGCACGATGGCCACCAGAACCGCGGAGCTACCCAGCGCGGTCGCCACGACCAGCGGGCTGTGGCGCCGGGCCAGCAGCGTTTGGGCCAGCTGCGTCGTCACCAGAGCAGTCAGTCCCATTGTCGCCGTGCGTCTTTCGGTGCCCGGGGTCCAGCGACCGATGGCCCAGGCCGCGGTTGCGCCGGCAGCCGTGACGGCGCCACGGGTGACGATCTGCCGCATCAGCGGAGCGTCCAGCGAAGGCGTCGGCGCGGTGAGCACCGATAGCTGGTAGGCACGGCGTGCCTCGTCGGCCTCTTCCGCGGTGTCGTATTCCTCGGCATCGGGTTCGTCGAACTGCGGGGTGACGGCGACTGCGAGCGCAGGGAACATGTCGGTCAGCAGGTTTACCAGCAGCAGCTGACGGGTGCCCACCGGCGCCCGGCCGGTGCCCAGCGCCGTTCCGATGATGGTGAACAGCACCTCGCCGACATTGCCGCCGACCAGGATCGTCACCGCATCGCGTACACCGGCCCACATCCCGCGGCCTTCGACCAACGCGTCGAGCAGCACACCCAGGTCGTCATCGGTCAACACGATGTCGGCGGCGCCGCGGGCGGCCGACGAACCGCGACCGCTCACCCCGATGCCGACGTCGGCCATCCGGATAGCGGCGGCGTCGTTGGCTCCGTCGCCGACCATTGCCGTCACTCGCCCGCACCGCTGCAGCGCCGCAACGATCTGCACCTTTTGTTCGGGGCTGACGCGGGCGAACACCTGGACGTCGGCGACGAGTTTGGCGCAGGCGTCCTCGTCGAGGCCGGCCAGCTCGGCGCCGGTGATCACCCGGGCATCCGGCGGCAGGCCCAGTTGGCGCGCAATGGCCCGCGCGGTGACCGGGTGGTCGCCGGTGATCAGCACGACGTTGCGGTCGGCGTCGACCAGCGCTTCAATCAACGGTCGCGCCGAAGGCCGTGCGGTGTCCGCCAAACCGACGTAGCCGATCAACTCGAGATCGTGCGCGGCGGCGTCGACGGCATCGGCGTCGGTGTCGTCGTCGTCTTCGGTCTCGTGTACCCAGCTGCGCCGCGCCACCGCCAGCACCCGCAAGCCCTGTTCGGCAAGGCTGTGCACCAACGACTCCGCATGGTCCTGGTCGGCCTCCGGATCGGCGAACCGGCAGCGCGGCAGCACGACCTCCGGAGCGCCCTTCAGCATCAGCAACGGGGCGGATGGATCCTTGCTCAGTGTGCCAATCGCGGCGGCGAAGCCACGGCTGGACTCAAACGGCACATCCGCGATGAGGTCCCACTCCGAATCACCTTCGCTGGTATGCAAATCCGCCGCTTTGAGAATCGCTTCGTCGGTGGCGTGCGCGTGACCCTGGCCCTCTTGTGGTTGGGTGCATGCGCGCGCGGCGGCTCGCAAGATATGGACGGCCTGCGGGTCGGTGGCGTCGGGGAACGGACCGCGCGGGCTGGTTGCCGCTGGCACCGAACGCACGACGCGCAACCGGTTTTCGGTCAGCGTGCCGGTCTTGTCGAAACACACGGTGTCGACGCGACCCAACGCTTCGATGGTCCGGGGTGCCCGGACCAGCACTCCGCGCGCCGACAGCCGCTGAGCGGCGGCGAGTTGGGCGAGGGTGGCCACCAGCGGCAGGCCTTCCGGAACTGCGGCCACCGCGATGGCGACGCCGTCGGCGACCGCCTGACGCAGCGATGCCCGGCGCAGCAACGCCAGACCCGTTACCGCGGCTCCGCCGGCCAGCGTCAGCGGAAGCACCTTGGCGGTCAAATCGCGCAGCCGGGCCTGCACGCCGGCGGCCGATTCGACGTCCATGACCGCCGAAATCGCGCGGTGCGCGGCGGTGCCCACACCGGTGGCGACGACGATCGCGCGGGCATGCCCCGCGACGATCGTGCTGCCCTCGAACAGCATGCTGGCCCGATCGGGATCGGCTGCGGCCACCGGATCCACCTGCTTGTCGACCGGCAACGACTCACCGGTGAGCAACGATTCGTCGACCTCGAGGTCCTCGGCCACCAACAGACGCGCATCGGCGGGCACCACGTCGGGAGCGGCCAAATCGATGACGTCACCGGGACGCAGTGAGCTCGCCGTCACCGTGACCGTGCGCTCGGCATGTCGAGCCGCCTCCAGCCGGCGCCGTGTCGTCGCCACCGTCGGCACAACAACGCGGCGCGCGAGCTGGTCCTGTTCGGCGAACAACTCGGCGGCCGCCGCGTCGGCCCGCAGCCGTTGCGCCCCGCCGGTCAGCGCGTTGACCGCCATCACGCCCGCGACCAGCAGCGCGTCGACATTGCTGCCGACGATCGCCGACGCCGCCGCGCCCACTGCCAGGATCGGGGTGAGCGGATCGCGCAGCTCGTAACGGGTCGCGTCCAGCAACCGCCCCGCCTGACGTGCCGGCCCCCGCAGCGGCGCCAACAGTGGGCTGTAGGAGAGATCCTCCACAACGCGCCGCCAGGCAGGTGCAATGGGCTCGACGGTTAATGGCCGGGTACGGCTGGCCAGCCGCGCGTAGACAATCTCCGGATCCAACGCGTGCCAGGCGGTCAGCGGCTGCGGCGTGGGATCGGGTTGGCGCAGCACCTTGCCGGCCGCGAAGGCTCCGGATACCAGGGCGCTGGCCGCCGCGAAGTTGACCGGGTTGAGCCAGCGCCGCAGCGCCAATGGGTTGGTGCTGGTGCGCGGATCGCCGGTGACGAGTAGCAGCCCGGCCAGCGTGGTGCCGCCCTTGGCCAGGTTGACCGACGATTCACTGGCCTGCCGTGCGGCGGGTAGCGCCGAAAGGATCCGCACGGCGGCAGCCAGATCGGTGCCGGTGATGATGTCCGCGGACCACGGTGTGGCCGCGCGGGGGTCGTCGAGGGCAACTCCGACGTCGGCGATGGCCAGCGCCGCCAGCGTGTCGGTTGAGGCGAAGTCGCGATGCAGGGCGGTGATCAGCAGCACCGGTCCGCGATCCGCCCGCAGATCACGCACCAGCTTGAGCAGCGGGGTGCCGCTTGGATGACTGGCGGCGACGCTGGCGGCCAGATCCTGGGTGCCGGCCACATGCCGCAACACCACCCGGGCACCGGTTCGGTTCGCGATCTGCAGCAGCGGGATCGCGAACGGGTCGACCTCCCAGCCGACTTCGACGTGGCCGACCATTTCGCCGTCGACGACGAGGTCGGCGTGTTCGAGGCCCTGAGCGGGGGTGGCCGACGGCCCCTGCGCGCGAACCCATTGCAGCCGCGCCCCGGTGGCGGGCAACTCGTCGGGATCGGGCTCGGGCGGCTCCTCGGCGTGCAGCAGCGCGTCGGCGACCTCGTAGACCCGGTCGTCGTCCCAGCCGGGAACATCTCCGCGCGCATGCAATACGGCGCGGTGATCACCACGCAACGCCGCCCCGTCGATGACGACCACTTTCACCCGATCCATCCGACGCAGAGCGCCGGGGTCGAGGATCAATTGCCCGTCCTCGGCGAGCCCGCGGCCCAGCACCGCGGCGAACGTCTGACGGCCCATGTGCGCGGCCTTCGGTATGCCGGCCAGCACCGCTCCCGCCGCGTCTTCGGGTCCGCCGCCGGCGACCAGCGCAGTTGCCGCGGCGATCAATGAACCGTTCGCAGCCTGATTGGTGTATTCCTCGACCGGTCCGGCCATCGATCCTTTGGCGGTGTCGATGGCCGCGTCGATGGCTCCATCGACCACGACGTGCGAAGCATCGCCGGCCGCGGCGGCTGCCCAATTGTGCCGCGGAGCCTGCGACTTCATCCCGGCTGACGAGATGATCGGGACCACCGGGGCTTGCGGGCGGCTTGGGGACGCCAGTTCCGGCTCGCGGTCTCGCCAGCGGCGCCGATACGCGTCGGCTTCGGAGATCTCGAGGACGCGTTGCATCAGATCCAACAGCGGAGTGCCAACCGCTTGGGTCAGCCCGTTGGCCGCCGCGGTCGTCGCGCTGAGCGCGAGATCGGTGCCTACTCGGCCCAGTCGCGACTCGAGCAGCGCCACCATCCTCGGTTGATTCCTGACCAGGGCGGCAGCGGCTCTGGTCGTACGCGGCGCCGCGGGCAGCCTGACGACCCAGCCGGTGACCGCTACGCCAATCGCGACCACGTCGATGGCCGCCGCGGTGAGCGGCACCAAGATCGCCAACGGGTTACCGGGGTCGGCGAACGGCGCGGTGCGGATTTCCGGCTCCGGTCCTGCGGCGGCCAAGTCGGTGGCCACGGAGGTGACGACGTCGCGCACCTCGTCCAAGACGGCGTCAGTGTCGGTGTCGTCCTCGAGTTCGATCACCAGCCGGCCCAATGCGCCCTCGACGTGGGCGGTCGCCACCCCCGGGATTCTGCGGACCGGCTCTTCGACGATGGCGGCGTATTCGTGCCAACGCGGGAACGGCAGCAACGGATCCAAGTCCAGGTGTACCCGCCGCCCGCTTTGCCACCGGACCGTCGCCGCGTCGCGGTCGGGGGTGCCGTTAGCCGAATTGCCGGTCCTAAGCACTCGGGCGGTCGATTGATTGACCGAACGAACCACTGGGCCGGTCAGCATCTGCATCGTGTCCGCGGCTGTTGCAACGCCCTGCACCCCGGCTTGCAACATATCCACTGCTCCACCGGTTATACCGCCAACGATGGTGGCGACACCCGGAACCTTCATTGCTCACCCTTCACCAATGCCTACCGCGTTCATCCTTACGACGTCTTAACCAAGTGTCCACACGAAAGGCCGCAATAGGCCGCTGTAATCCACGTAACCCCCGCCGCGACGAGTGACGGGAGCTATCCGGAACTCGGATCACCGGGTTGGCGGCAGACCAAACGCAGAAAATAATGCCGGATCAAGAAATACGGTACGGCGGGGGCAACACTCACTTATGAAATCGCTGCGGGACATCGCTCAGCCCGGCAGAAATCGCGGCAGCCCGAACCAGGGAAGGACGTCGTTGTCGAAACGAGTGAGCGCGCGGATTCGTCCACCGTCAAGGGTGAGGACGATCAGGCCGGCACCATGGCGGATGCCGCTGGCACCTGCGCGGAGGTAGGCCCCGAAGGCCGGCTGACCGTTCGCCCGAGTGGGCACGAGATCATACGTCCGGCCGGGATGAAAGATGGTGGCATAGAAACGCGCGACGGCGTCGCGACCGTGGTATTCGAGCGGAATCGGCGGCATGGAGACGCGCACATCGGCGGTCAGTAACTCGACGAGTGCCTCAACATCGCCGGATTGGTAGGCGCGGACAAACCTCGCCACGAGCGCCTCCTCGGCCGGTGAGCCGGGAGCAGGCGGCGCCGCATTGTCGCCTTCGGGTTGCATACGGCGCTGCAGGGTCGCGCGCGCCCGTTTTAGAGCGCTGTTCACCGATTCGACGGTCGTGTCGAGCATGTCGGCCACTTCGTTGGCGTGGTATCCGAGTACCTCGCGGAAGATCAGCACGGCGCGCTGGCGAGCGGGCAGAACCTGGAGCGTGGTCACGAAGGCCAAAGAGATGGCTTCGGTCTGTTCGTAGTGCGCTTCCGGGCCGAGCGGCTCGTCGATCGCGCCCTCAAAAAGGGTGTCGGGAAATGGCTCGAGCCAAACGATTTCGCCGAAGGCGCTCGGCTCGGGCGGTTCGATGTCGGGGATGTTCCACTCCTTGGCTGGACGCTTTTTAGCTGAACGAAGCGCGCTCAGACATTGATTGGTGGCGATTCGGTAAAGCCAGGTGCGGATCGAGGCGCGTCCCTCGAACCGGTCGAGACCTTGCCAAGCTGCCAGCAGGGTGTTCTGCACGGCGTCTTCGGCGTCATGCAGTGAGCCCAGCATCCGATAGCAGTGCACCTGTAGCTCTCGACGATGCGGCTCGGTCAGTTCCCGGAACGCGTCGCCGTCGCCGGCACGGGCTTTGGCTATCAATTCGGGCGTCACCACTTGTGACCTCTCCACCCGCACATCGCGTTTCCGGGCGTCTTCGTCAGCATTCCAGTATTGACGCCGGTGGGCTCCCAAACTGGGCGCAACGTATGCGCCCAGTTTCGCGGCGTTGTCGCCTCTACATCTTCGATAGCCGCAAATTCGTTGCCTAGGAGGCTGTATGAAGATCACAGACAAGGCGGTGTTGGTGACCGGTGCCAACCGCGGAATCGGTCAGGCGCTGGTCGAGGAGGCGCTGAGCAGGGGCGCTAAGCGGGTGTATGCCGCGATGCGCCGGCCGGTGGCCCACCCCGACGCCCGCGTCACGCCGTTGACCCTGGACGTTACCGATGCCGCCCAGATCCGCCAGGCTGTGCAGGACGTCGACGCTCTCGACATTCTCATCAACAACGCGGGCGTGGCCCTCTACGACGACTTGGGCGACCGATCGCTGATCGAGCAACACCTCGCGGTGAACCTCTTCGGCACCTATGACGTGACGCAGGCATTCGTGCCGATGCTGATTCGTTCCCGCGGGACCCTCGTCAACAACCTGTCGGTGAACGCGGTGGCCCCGTTGCCGCTCATCCCGGCCTACTCGATCTCGAAGGCGGCCGCGTTCAACCTGACGCAGTCCCTGCGGGCTCTGCTGGCCGGACGTGGCGTTCGGGTGCACGCGGTGCTGACCGGGCCGACCGACACCGACATGACCCGCGGGCTGGACATCCCCAAGGCCGCTCCGGGGTCGGTTGCGCGAGCCGTCCTCGACGGGGTGGAGCGCGAAGACGACGAAATCTTCCCCGACCCAATGTCGGAATCGATTACGCAGAGTTGGCGTAACGGTGCGGCCAAGGCACTGGAGCGCACGTACGCGGCGATGCTCGACCGGGCGCCGGTCGGATAGCGACGCGAAAACCGTTCATAAGCAGAGAAAGAGCAGGATCATGAAGGGAATACCAGACAAAACGGCGGTCGTGGTGGGCGCGAGCCGCGGGTTGGGGCGTGGCATCGCTAGTGCGTTCGCCGACGCGGGCGCCCAGGTAGTGGCCGTCGCCAGAACCGGCCCGGCACTCGCCGAGCTGTCCGCCGCCAGCCCGAACATTCGGGCCGAGGTCGCCGACGCGGCCGACCCGACGGCGGCATGGAGTCTGCTGGACCGCTACCAGCCGCAGGTTCTCGTCCTGGTCGCCGGCGCCAACCCGGTGATGCGCCCGCTGCAGCACCAGACGTGGGAGACCTTCTCGGTCAACTGGCATACCGACGTCAAGATCGCGTTCACCTGGCTACGAGAAGCGCTGCTGCAGCCGCTGCCGCCGGGCAGCCGGATCGTGGTGGTCAGCAGCGGTGCCGCCGTCGACGGATCACCGGCCAGCGGCGGATACGCCGGGGCCAAGGCCACCCAGCGGTTTATCGCGGGATACGCCCAAGACGAGTCGCGCCGGGCAGGCCTGGATATCAGCATCACGACGGTGATGCCTAGGATGACTCCCTTCGGCGACGTTGGTCGACGCGGGGTGCGCGCCTACGCCACGCGCAGTGGCCAGCCCGAGGAGTCCTTCCTGCAGCAGCTCGGAGAGCTGTTGACCCCCGAGGCTGCCGGGTCGGCCCTGGTAGAACTCGTCGAAGCAGATCCGGCGACGACTGCGCCGGCGTACCTACTAACCGGCTCCGGTCTGACGAAAGCGCCGTGAACTTCTCCGGGTCCACACCACGAATACGCATGGAGGACAGCATGTTGCTCGACAGCAAGAACGCGATCATCTACGGGGCCGGAGGAGCCGTCGGAGGTGCGGTGGCCCGCGCGTTCGCCCGCGAAGGAGCGCAGGTCTTTTTGACCGGACGCCACCTCGAGCCGATCCAGGCGCTCGCCGAAGAAATCTCGGCGTCGGGCGGAACCGCTGAGGCGACACGGGTCGACGCGCTCGACGAGCACGCGGTCACCAGCCACCTCGAGGCCGTCGTCGACAAGGCCGCCACGGTTGATATTTCGTTCAACGCCATCGGGATTCCGCAGCAGGGCATGCAGGGAATTCCGCTGACCGACCTGTCGGTGGAAAGTTTCTCACTGCCGTTAACCGTCTATACGCAATCCCATTTCGTGACGGGGCGTGCGGCCGCACGACAGATGATTACCCAAAAGTCGGGCGTCGTCCTGATGCACACTCCCGAACCCGCACGTTTGGGCGCGCCGCTCCTGGGCGGTATGAGTCCGGCTTGGGCGGCGATGGAAGCACTCAACCGCGCCTTTTCGGCAGAGTGGGCCTCGCACGGCGTGCGGACGGTGTGCTTGCGCACCACCGGGATTGAGGAAACCGCGACGATCGACGTCGTCTTCGGTCTGCACGCCAACGCGTATCACATCACCAGGGAGGAATTCGCCGCGGCCATGACGGCCAATACGCACCGCAAGCGTGCGACGACCTTGGTGGAGTTGGGGGACGCGGCGGCTTTTGTGGCATCCGACCGGGCCGCGGCAATGACCGGCACGGTAGCAAACCTGACTGGCGGCATCATCGTCGATTAAAAACCATGTGCCAGCGGCATATTAGGGATCTTCCAACTACGAAAGGCCACCAACCATGACGAGTCGAACGCACCATGCGCAGGCCTTGACCGGGGGCCGCGAGACCGGCCATACCAGCGAAGCTGGCGCTGCCGAACCCAATACGGCGGTGCAATGAAGCCTGATTTTCGCGACTTCTACGCCATGGACGCGGGAGCGCTCAACGACCTGCGCTTCGATGTCGGTAGTGTCACCGACGCGGAACTGCAATTGCCAACCCCCTGCGGCGGTTGGGATGTCGAAGATCTCATCGCGCACATGGACGCCGAACACGAGGCGATCCTCGAGCCGTTAACGGATGCGCTCGCACCGGATCCCGATGTCCGGACTGCGTTCGACAAATCAGCGACGCGGTGGATCACGGCCTTCGGACGCCATAGGTCGGCCACCGTCTTGGTGCCGAAGTTTGGCACGGAGCTTCCGGTGAAATCAGTGCTAGCGGCGCATTTCATGGACATGTTGGTGCATCGCTTGGATCTGGCGCATGCACGCGGCAAGATTGCCCACATTGCCGATGAGTGGATCTCTGTTGCGCTGGGCGTTGCTCGGGCAATCCCGGCAGACTCTCCGCTGCGGAACCCGAGCAGCCCGGCCTACTCATACTCATCTCCGGTTTCGATCGTCCGCGATGCCCCTTTGCTCGACCAGCTGGTGGCGGCTCTCGGTCGCAATCCGGATGAACGCCAACATGTTTCGACGAGCACCTGAAACCGAAAGAACGGAGATCAGCATGTACACACCCCCGATCGCGTCGGCGCAGGAGTGGGCAGCGGCGCACCAGCAACTGCTGGTGAAGGAGAAGGAGTTGACCCGCGCGCGCGACGCGCTGGCAGCGCAGCGTCGGCGGATGCCGTGGCTGCCCGTGCAGAAGGTGTACGAGTTCGACGGGCCCGACGGCAAGGTCGACCTGTTGGGCCTCTTTCAGGGTCGCCGCCAGCTGATCGTCTACCGCGCCTTCATTGAGCCCGGCACAGACGGCTGGCCCGAGCATGGCTGCCGCGGCTGCTCAATGATCGCCGACCATGTTCCCCACCTTGCCCACCTGAACGCCCGCGACACCACGCTGGTGTTCGCCTCGCGCGCCCCGCAGACCGACCTCGAGCGCATCAAGGATCGGATGAGGTGGACAGTGCCGTGGTACACGATCACCGACAGTTTCGACGCCGACTTCGGCGTGGACGAATGGCACGGTACCAACGCGTTCATCCATGACGGCGACCGGGTGTTCCGCACCTACTTCATCAACAACCGCGGCGATGAGGCGTTCGAGAATACCTGGACCTACCTCGACATGACCGCGCTTGGGCGCCAGGAAAACTGGGAGGATTCGCCGGATGGCTACCCGCAAACCGCCCCGTACGAGTGGTGGGACTGGAACGACGCATACGGCGAGCACCAGTCATCGCGCTGGTTCGGTGACCCGGATCCAACCGATCCCAACGACCAACGTCCGACGCGCACCTGACATCGCTAAACGCGGCCCCGCGACCGCGGAATGGCGATTAACATCCCGGATCATGCTCACCAGGTTTCGCCGGTTGATGGATTTCGAGCTGAGCATCGCCGAGCTGATCGGCATCGGGCTACTGCTCGGCGGGCCGTACCTCATCGTCGGTCTGGTCTGGTCGAGCACCCACACCGAGCCCTTCCAGCGAATGGGCGGTGTGGAGCTGCTGGTCTCGGTGATCGGGTCAATCGTGTTGTGGCCGGCCCTGCTGCTCGCCAACGTCTGCCTGACCTGAATGCGGGCCGAAGCAATGTTGACTGCGCTCCGGCGGGTGCTGAGCCATCGGGTGAGCGTCGCCGGGCTGACCGAGATCGCGGTGTGGCTCAGCGGTGCGTACCTCACGATCGGTCTGGTGTGGTCGTTTTTGCATCCCGATGGCGTGCAGCGCATACAAACACAACTGGAACAGCAGCTGCAGTTGCCGGCAGGTACCAATTACCAGCTTGCGGCGCTGGGTGAAGCGAGCGTGTTGTGGCCGGTGATGTCGGTCCTGCCGCCCGGTGGGTGTGCGCACTGACCGGCAGTAGGTTTTCGTTCGGGAGCGACATCGGAAGGGAGCCTGCATGCCGGGAGCAACCAGTGACGTCTGGGAGGTGATGTCAACCGCGCGGACGATCCGACGGTTCACCGACGAGCCGGTCGACGACGCTACGTTGGCGCAGTGTCTGCAAGCGGCGATGTGGGCGCCGTCCGGGGCCAACGCGCAGGCCTGGCGTTTCGTCGTGCTGCGATCAGCCGAGTTGCGGGGTGTGGTGGCCAAGGCGGCGGCGCGGGCATTGGAGGTGATCGAGCCCGTCTACGGAATGAGTCGCCCGGCCGACGACGACGACAGCAGGAGGGCCCGCACCAACCGCGCAACTTACGAGCTGCACGATCGCGCGGGTGAATTCACCTCGGTTCTGTTCGCGCAGAAGCATTTTCCGACAGCTTCCGAGCTGCTGCTCGGCGGATCGATCTTCCCGGCGATGCAGAACTTCTTGTTGGCTGCTCGCGCGCAAGGTCTGGGCGCATGTCTGACCAGCTGGGGTGCCTACGGGGGCGAGCAGCTGTTACGTGACGCCGTCGGCGTGCCCGACGACTGGATGGTCGCCGGGCACATCGTGGTCGGCTGGCCCAAAGGAAGCCATGGACCCGTGCGCCGTCGACCGCTGACCGAGGTAGTGAACCTCGACCGCTGGGACGAGCCGGCAGATGAGTTCGTAGGACAGCGCCCATGAACCGAACGGAGGCTCTACCCGTTATCTGAACGGAGACGCAGCCCGTGATCCGAGCGGAGGGGTGATTTGTCAACTGCAACAACGAAAGCGACTGACCAATGGTCGGCGCGGCTGAGTTCTATCGGGCAAGTAATCAGCCGGTATGGACTGGCCCTGACGCTGGCGTGGATTGGTTTCGGCAAGTACATCAAGATGGAAGCCCGAGTCCTGATCGAACACAGCCCTTTGATGAGTTGGGTCTATGACGTGTTCAGCGCCAACACCGTCGCGCGGGGATTGGGGACCCTGGAGATCGTGGCCGCGATCCTGATTTGCCTTCGCCCGCTGTCGGCGCGGTTGTCGGCGATCGGCAGCGCGATGGCGATCGTCCTGTTTTGCGGGACGCTGAGCTTTCTGTTCACCGCGCCCGGCGTGGTCAGCCGGTTCGCCGGGCCGATTCCGGTGCTGTCGGCGCTACCCGGCCAGTTCCTGCTCAAAGACGTTGTGCTGATGGGCGTTGCGATCTGGACCCTCGGAGAGGCCCTGCAAGCTCACCGGGCGGCGTCAGCTCTTGACGCCGACCGTGATCAGGTCTGAGATGGCCCGGGTTAGCAGCGGCCGCCGGACCCGGTGTTGCTCGTCGACGGTGAACCGCGCGTCCTCGAACAAACGCCGCATCGCGGCCGCCGACGGGTGATGCGCCGGCTTCCATCTGCTTGTCGCCGGCCCATGCAGAAGGGGTTGGCGCGCACTGAGAGTCGACACCGCCACCAGCCCGCCGGGTGAGAGCACCCGGTGGAATTCACGCAGTGCCGCGGGTTGGTCGAAGAAGTGAAACGCCGACGTCGTCACCACGGCGTCCAGCGCCCCGTCCTCAAACGGAAGCTGCTCGGCAGGCCCGCGCAACCACTGCACACCTGTCGACCGGGCCCGGGCTTGGTTGAGCATGCCCTCGGACATGTCCACGCCGTAGACTTCCGCGGGATGCAGGTCGCGCTCGATTCGGTCAGCCAAAATCCCTGTGCCGCAGGCGATATCGGCCACCCTTGCCGAGGAGTGCGCACGTAGCCGGGCAACCACCTCGTCGTGCGCCGGCCGATATACCCACTGCTGCAAGAACGGCCAGTTGTAGGCCGGAGCCGCGATACCCCAGAACCGTGTGACGGCGTCGTTGAATCCGCGACGCTGCGCTGCCGCGGTCACTTGATCGAGGTGTAGTAGATCGTGTCGGCCATCGAGACCGAGTCATTGCCCTGCGGGATCGCCGGAAGACCATTGTCCGCGAGCAGTTGACTCATCGGCTTGCCGGTCGAGCGCCAGCCCAGCGGGTCCAGATACGCGGCGACGTCATTGCGGTCGCCCTCGTAGCCGAGTTCGGTGAACTCCAGATCGAAGCCATGCGCCCGCCATTTCTCGGTGGCCTTGCGCATCATCTCTCGCGCCTGCTCGTGGTCGACCTCCGGCAGGTCCGGGATGGCCTCGGTGGCCAGCCGGCTGCCGTCGGCGCTGAGCGCGGAGATGTTGTCCAGCAAGCGGTCTTGCGCTTCCGGCGGCAGGTAACCAAGCAGCCCCTCGGCGATCCAAGCGGTGGGTTGGGTGTGATCGAAACCGGCTTCGACCAACGCGGCCGGCCAATCGTTTCGAAGGTCGATGGCCACTGGGCGGCGGTCGGCGGTCGGAGCCGCTCCCAGCTCGGCCAGGGTCTCGGTCTTGAACGCGATCACCTGCGGCTGGTCGACCTCGAAGACCGTCATACCGGCGGGCCAGGCCAACCGGTAGGCGCGTGCGTCGAGACCGGACGCCAGAATCACCGCTTGGCGAATGCCGGCCCGCGTCGCCTCGAGAAAGAACGCATCGAAGAAACGAGTCCGCGCGGCCATCGCGGCGGGCATGTGCTCGAGCTTCCAGTTGGAACCCTGCTCGTCGACGTCGGCGGCGGCCAGGTCTCCGGTGGCCCATCGGGTGAGGAAATCCACGCCGACGGCACGGACCAGCGGCTCGGCGAACTGGTCGTCGATCAAGGGGTTATCGGCCTTGGTGGCGACCGCCCGGGCTGCGGCGACCATCGTCGCTGTCGCTCCCACGCTGGTCGCCAGGTCCCAGGTGTCGTTATCGGTGCGCGGCATTGCGTGCTCCTAGAGTCAGATCAAGTTTACTTAGTTAGTATAACAAGTATTTAGCCCATATAACAAGTCGCCCACCGGTCGGACGTCTACCTGGCGGTCACCCCATGCTTGCAGACTCCCGTTGACGTCTCGGCGCTCCGATGCTGGGGTTAGCGAAGAAAGGGGTGAGCGTGACAGCGCAGCCGCATCCGGCAGTGGACCGACGACATCTCCTCGGGATCTCGATTTCGGCCGTCGGTGCAATCGCTTTATCGGCATGCGGCAACCCGCAGCCCAAGGATGTAGAGGCCGGCGCGCCCGCAGAGGACGAAGTGCCGGTCACTCCACCCGAAGACTTGATGCGCGAGCACGGGGTGCTCAAACGCGTACTGCTGGTCTATCAAGAAGGAATCCGTCGCCTGCAGGCCGGTGATCAGCTTCCCGCCCAGGCGCTCAATGCCGGGGCAACGATTATTCGAAGCTTTATCGAGGACTATCACGAGCAACTGGAAGAGCAGCATGTCTTCCCGAAGCTGGAACAAGCGGGCAAACTCGCCGACGTCACCGCGGTGCTGCGCACCCAGCACCAGCGTGGCCGCGTGCTGACCGACCGGGTGCTCGCCGCCACCAGTGCCGGCACAGCGGTCGATCAGGCTAAGCGGGACGCCCTCCTGCAGGACATGTCGGCGTTCATCCGAATGTATGAGCCCCATGAAGCGCGCGAAGATACCGTCGTTTTCCCAACGTTGCGTCAAGTGATGCGCGCCAAGGAGTTTCGCGATATGGCTGAGATCTTCGAAGACGAGGAACACCGGCGGTTCGGGCAGGCCGGCTTTGAAGGGGTCGTCGATAAAGTCGCCGATATCGAAAAGAGTCTCGGGATCTACGATTTGAGCCAGTTCACGCCGACCTAGCAGTGGCGCGAATACTGGTCAGGAGCCGGGCGAGTTGATGAACCAGACGTTGTCTTCCCGCAGGCTGCGGCTGCGCCAGCCGTCGCCGGTGCGGACCAGTTCGTGGTAGTAGTAGCCGCCGCAATAGCTGAGCTCGGCCATTCCCGGCAGCTGCATGGGGTTGTAGAACATCGCACGCACCCGCGCCGCGTCGCCGTCGATCTGGCTTTCGATGTTGGTGATGTAGTGCATCGACATCGGAATCGCAGCGAATCCCTGCGCCAGCCAATCGGCGACCTGATCACGGCTGCCGGCGATCGCGCCCGCGGACGAATAGTCGATGTGCGCAACGTCGGTGAACACCGAGCGATACAGATCCCAGTCTTTGGTGTCGACGGCGCGGGCGTAGCTATTGAGCAGCGCGGTGATTTCCAGTTGGTCGCTGATCCGTTGCAGATCCATCCGAAATTCTCCTGTGTAGGTTCGTCGTCACTCGCACCAGGCGCCGTCCGATCGAGTCGATCCGTTTGCGGGTCAAGTCTTGCAGCGGATGGACGGCCACAATCATCGGCACCCGGCCGCGGCGGTCGAATACCGGCGCGGCGATCGTGGCCACCGGCTGCGCCTGACGGGCGGTGTCGGCATCGGTCAGAAAACCGATCGTGGTGAATTCCACCAGTAGCCGTTCGGTGATTTCGCGAACGTGGTCGGGCAGTCCGTCACTCGGCAGTGTTCCCACC
>JAFAID010000663.1 GCA_019236925.1 Mycobacterium sp.
TATGCGCGGACGAAGTCTTCGGCGTTCTCTTCCAGAACATCGTCGATCTCGTCGAGCAGATCGTCGGTCTCCTCGGTCAGCTTTTCGCGACGCTCCTGGCCCGCGGCCGTGCTGGCGGTGAGGTCGTCGTCATCGCCGCCACCACCGCCGCGCTTGGTCTGCTCCTGGGCCATCGCTGCCTCCTGCATCGTCATCGGCCGTGAAACACGCCCGTCGGTTTCTCCACCCTACCGGTCGATACGGCTAATGCCTGGGTAACGAGCCTCAGGTGGTCAGTTGTTCCACCAGCTCGACCGCGCTGTCCACCGAATCCAGCAGCGCGCCGACGTGCGCCTTGCTGCCCCGCAGCGGCTCGAGCGTCGGAATGCGCACCAACGAGTCGCCACCCAGGTCAAAGATCACCGAATCCCAGCTGGCGGCGGCGATGTCTGCGCCGAAGCGGCGCAGACATTCGCCGCGGAAGTAGGCCCGGGTGTCGGTCGGTGGGTTGTCTACCGCGTTGATTACCTGCTGCTCGCTGACCAGACGCTTCATCGAGCCGCGCGCCACCAGCCGGTTGTAGAGCCCCTTGTCTAGCCGGACATCGGAATACTGCAGGTCGACAAGGTGCAGCCGAGGCGCCGACCAGCTCAGGTTCTCCCGGTGACGGAAACCCTCCAGTAGCCGCAGCTTGGCTGGCCAGTCCAGCAGTTCGGCGCACTCCATCGGGTCGCGCTCGAGTTGATCAAGCACGTGTGCCCAAGTCTCGACGATGTCGGCCGCCCGCGCGTCGTGGTCGCGGCCGTCGACCAGCTTGGCCACCCTGTCCAGGTAAATCCGCTGCAGCGCAAGGCCGGTCAACTCGCGGCCGTCGGCCAGCGCGACGGTGGCACGCAGCGAGGGATCGCGGCTGATTGCGTGCACCGCGTGTACCGGCCGGGCCAGCGCCAAATCGGTCAGGTCGATCCCGTGTGCTCCGCCCTCTTCGATGAGGTCGAGCACCAGCGCTGTCGAGCCCAGTTTCAGATACGTCGACGTCTCGGCGAGGTTGGCGTCACCGATGATGACGTGCAGCCGTCGGTAGCGGTCGGCGTCGGCATGCGGCTCGTCACGGGTGTTGATGATGCCGCGTTTCAGCGTGGTCTCAAGCCCGACCTCGACCTCGATGTAGTCGGCGCGCTGGGACAACTGGAAGCCCGGCTCGTCGCCGGCGGGCCCGATCCCGACCCGGCCGGAGCCGGTGATCACCTGACGGGACACCAGAAAGGGCGTCAGCCCTGTGATGACGGCCGAAAACGGCGTCTGCCGGCTCATCAGATAGTTCTCGTGCGACCCGTAGGAGGCGCCCTTGCCGTCGACGTTGTTCTTGTAGAGCTGCAGCTTGACTGCACCCGGCACGCTGGCCACGTGCCGGGCGGCGGCCTCCATCACCCGCTCGCCGGCCTTGTCCCAGATCACCGCGTCCAGCGGGTCGGTGCACTCCGGCGCGGAATATTCGGGGTGCGCGTGGTCGACGTAGAGCCGCGCGCCGTTGGTCAAGATCATGTTGGCGGCACCGACCTCGTCCGCGTCGACGACCGGCGGTGGGCCGGCCGAGCGGCTCAGGTCGAATCCGCGGGCATCTCGCAGCGGCGATTCCACCTCGTAGTCCCAACGAGTCCGTTTGGCGCGCTGAATGCCGGCGGCGGCCGCGTAGGCCAGCACCGCCTGCGTCGAGGTCAGGATCGGGTTGGCGGTCGGGTCCGACGGCGACGAAATGCCGTACTCGACCTCCGTCCCGATAATCCGTTGCATGCCCTCAAGCCTAGGCGTGCCGACGATGTGGGCCGCTCGCGGCCCGATGAGGCCGCCAGTCAAATCCGGCGCGGCGACGATGCGGGCCGAGGTCGGCCCGCGGAGAAGCGGTAAAGGCCAGGAGGCGAACTGGTAAATCGGCCGTAACCCGGCCCCACAACCTGGGACACGTCATTGACGCAGGTGAAACTAGTGATTACCTTCACCCTGGTGTCTACCGACGCGCCACACGACCCCACGACCGGCTTGTCCGGAAAGCGCTATGGCGAAGTCCTTCTGGTGACGCCAGGCGAGGCGGGGCCGCAGGCCACCGTCTACAACAGCTACCCGCTCAACGACTGTCCGGCCGAGTTGTGGTCGGCGCTGGATGCGCAGGCCATCGCAACCGAAAACGGTGCCGCCACAGCCCTGCTCAACGGACCGCGTTACTGGCTGATGAACTCCATCGAAAAGGTGCCTCAGGGCCCGCGGATCATCAAAAACTTCGGCGGCATCGACATGATGCTGCAGGCCACGGTCTTGCTGACCGCTATGAACCCGGCGCCTTACACCGCGAATCAGGTCAACCGTCACACCGTCTTCACGTTCGACGCCGGTGAAGAGGTCTACGAGCTGCAAGACCCCGCTTTCCGGCGCTGGGTGATGCAGACCTGGAGCCAGATCGTTGATCCCGAGCTGTCCCGGGCTGACCTGCGCGAACTCGGCGAGCGGCTCAACTTGCCAGAAGGATGGACCTACCAGGCGCGAGTGCTGGACAGCCCATTGCGCATCGATACCACAACCCGCGCCGCGATGGTTCTGCAGGACGACCTGACCAACAGCTACTCGCTGATAACTGGCTGACCCCGCCGCTACAGGTACTGGCCGAGGTTGGACTCGGTGTCGATGGCCCGCGACGCGCTCGAGCTCTTGCCGGTGACCAGGGTGCGGATGTAGACGATCCGCTCGCCCTTCTTGCCTGAGATCCGTGCCCAGTCATCGGGATTGGTGGTGTTGGGCAGGTCCTCGTTCTCGGCGAACTCGTCGACGATCGAATCGAGCAGGTGCTGGATGCGCAGACCCGGCTGCCCGGTCTCCAACACCGACTTGATCGCGTTCTTCTTCGCCCGGTCGACGACATTCTGGATCATCGCACCGGAGTTGAAGTCCTTGAAGTACATCACTTCTTTGTCGCCGTTGGCGTAGGTCACTTCCAGGAACCGATTGTCGTCGATCTCGGCGTACATCCGGTCGACGACCTTCTCGATCATCGCCTTGATGCACAGCGAGCGGTCGTCGCCGAATTCGGCCAAATCGTCGGCGTGCACCGGCAATTCCTCGGTGAGGTACTTCGAGAAGATGTCCTGCGCCGACTCGGCGTCCGGGCGTTCGATCTTGATTTTGACGTCGAGGCGCCCGGGCCGCAGGATCGCCGGATCGATCATGTCCTCGCGGTTGGACGCACCGATCACGATGACGTTCTCCAGACCCTCCACGCCGTCGATCTCGCTGAGCAGCTGTGGCACGACCGTCGTCTCGACGTCTGAAGAGACTCCGGTACCGCGGGTGCGGAAGATCGAGTCCATCTCGTCGAAGAACACGATCACCGGCGTCCCTTCGGACGCCTTCTCGCGGGCCCGCTGGAAAATCAGCCGGATGTGACGTTCCGTCTCGCCGACGAACTTGTTCAGCAGCTCGGGGCCCTTGATGTTCAAGAAGTAGGACTTGGCCTCCCGCGCGTCGTCGCCACGGACCTCGGCCATCTTCTTGGCCAGCGAGTTGGCGACGGCCTTGGCGATCAACGTCTTACCGCAACCGGGCGGCCCGTAGAGCAGCACACCCTTGGGCGGGCGCAGCGCATATTCCCGGTACAGCTCCTTGTGCAGGAACGGCAGCTCCACGGCGTCGCGGATCTGCTCGATCTGCCGGCCCAGCCCACCGATGTCGGCATAAGTGACGTCCGGCACCTCTTCCAGCACCAAGTCCTCGACTTCGGCTTTCGGAATGCGCTCGAACGCATACCCGGCCTTGGTGTCGACCAGCAGCGAGTCGCCCGGGCGCAACTTGCGCGGCCGCTGGTCGTCGTTGAGAGCGTCAGGGTGGCCGTCGGGCAGATCCTCGGCGACCAGCGGATCGGCGAGCCACACGATGCGTTCCTCGTCGGCGTGTCCGACCACCAGGGCCCGGTGCCCGTCGTTGAGAATCTCACGCAGCGTGGAGATTTCACCAACCGATTCGAAGGTGCCGGCCTCGACGACAGTTAAAGCCTCGTTGAGCCGAACTGTCTGTCCCTTCCTCAAAGACGTGACTTCGATGTTCGGCGAGCAAGTCAGGCGCATCTTGCGCCCGGAGGTGAACACGTCGATGGTGTCGTCGTCGTGCGTGGACAACAGCACGCCGTAGCCGCTCGGCGGCTGACCGAGCCGATCGACCTCTTCGCGCAGCGCCAACAGCTGCTGCCGAGCCTCCTTCAGCGTTTCCATCAATTTGGAGTTACGCGCGGCGAGCGAATCGATTCGGGCCTCGAGCTGGTGAATATCGCGGGGACTGCGCGCGGCGCTCTGCGTTCCGACGGCATTCTCGAGTTGCTCGCGCAGTATCGCCGCCTCGCGCCGGAGCTCTTCCAACTCCGCCGCGTCCTCGCTGGACAGGTCTGGCTCGCGAGGGCTACCGAACGTTTCGCGCTCTGACTCACCCATGTTGCGCTCCTTTCCCGCTCCGCAAGTTGGTGCGGTGGATCCCTCAAAGCTACCGGCGATTTCCAATTCATGCGGGAACTCGAAATGGGGCACACTGGCATCAGCGTTAACATCATGTTGACCCGGCCTGATCGAGAGGACTTTTGTGAGCGTGAAATCCCTAGCCACGGGCGTGGCGGCCGTTGCGGCAATCGGCGCGGCGGCTGCAGGTGTGACCTGCATTGCATCTGTTACCGCCGCGTTGCCTCAGGTTCAGCCGGTCGTTTTCACCACCCCGCTGCCGCTGGATCCAGTCGTGCCACCCGCCGCCGACGTGCCCACACCGGACCAGCTGGCCACGGTTCTCAACGCGCTGCAGGACCCTAGCGTGTCGTTCGCCAGCAAGGGCTACCTCATCGAAGGTGGCATCCCGGTTCCGGCCTCCCTGGCCGACCACGAACTGCAGAAGGCCGCTGCCAAGGGCAGCCTGCCGCTGACGTTCAACTTCACCAGCATCACACCCGCCGGT
>JAFAID010000061.1 GCA_019236925.1 Mycobacterium sp.
GAAGATCGCGGTGGCGGGGATGCTTCTGGGTCTACCCGCCGCGGCCGTCAGCATCCCGGCGTATGCGGCGCCCGCGGACACACCGAGTGTGCTTCCGGCGCCGCTGCCAGCGGATCCACCCACTAACGCGCCGCAGCCGCCTCCGCCGCCGCCGCCACCACCGGCCCCCCAGCGGTCGGCGTACACGGACGACTGGTGGGGTTATGGCAATAACACTCCAGGCAATTGGTGAGCTGATCGCGCTCGGTGAGCAGGAGGGTTTCGGCATCACTTTCAACCCTGACGAGACGGGCTGGACGGTCGGCTATCTGCGCGGTATGGGCGGCGGCGACCTGCTGACAGGCTTCGAGCTGGGCGACACCGCACGGGCTGCCATGCGGCCCCTTCTTTGAGCTTGCGGCGCGCTACGAGGCAGCTAGGCGTGACCGAGAGCATTGATCGGCAACCGGCCTCAGCAAACTAGCCTTTGCCTGACCTGCGGAAGCCATGTTGGTGACCACGATCAGCGCCGAAGAACACCGTGTTAGTCCGCAGATAGTCCGCAAGACTCCCACCGACGTTCCCAGCTTCCCCCATACTGCCTGGGGCATCGTCGCAGCTCAACAGCGGTTTACCCACGCTTGCCCAATCTCCCAAACGCCAGGATGGAGTTGTGCGCCAATGCCGCCCGCACTGCGCACGGTGGGCCCGTCGAGCCCGTCGCAGTGTCCGGCAGCTTCCTGTCGGCGCCTGACCCCGGCCCGATGCGGCTGGTGCCCTCGATCCGCAAGCGCGGACGGCGGATCAGCGTCGTCGACGTGGAGCTGATCCAGGGCGATCGCGCCGCGGTGCACGCCGTGATCACCCTCGGCGAGCCCGAGCACCTGGCGCCGCCGCTGCTGTCAGCCAATCCGGTGGTGGGCCTGATGGACCCCGAGCCGCCCGACGATGTCGCGCCGATCGGTCCCGGCCACCCGCTGGCCGGGCTGGTCCACCTGGCCGACGGTTGCGATGTGCGGCCGCTGGTCTCGACGCTGGGCCCCTCCGACAGCCGCCCGCCGGTGATCCAGATGTGGGTGCGGCCGCGCGGCCTGGCGCCCGACGTGCTGTTCGCGCTGATGTGCGGAGATGTGTCGGCGCCGGTGACTTTCGCGGTGAACCGCACCGGCTGGGCGCCGACCGTGCAGCTCACCGCCTACCTGCGCGCGCTTCCGGCGGACGGCTGGTTGCGGGTGGTGTGCACCTGCATGCAGATCGGACAGGACTGGTTCGACGAAGACCACACAGTGGTCGACTGCGACGGCCGGATTGTGGTGCAGGCCCGCCAGTTGGCGATGGTGCCCGCGGCGCGGTAGCTGCCGGGCGCTTCCGCCTGTCGCGAGCGACCCGCGGCGCCCGGCTTGGCCGCGCTTGCGATCGCCCTGGCTTCACCCGAAACCCGTCACCGTCTGCCATGCTGTGCGGCATGGCGAGAATCGCAATCGTCGGAGGGGGCAGCATCGGCGAAGCCCTGCTCTCGGGCTTGCTGCGGGCCGGGCGCCAGGTCAAGGACCTCGTGGTGGCCGAGAAGATGCCCGACCGCGCGCGATACCTCGCCGAGACGTATTCGGTGCTGGTGACGTCGGTGCATGATGCGGTGGAAAACGCGACGTTTGTCATCATCGCGGTGAAACCCTCCGATGTCGCTTCGGTGGTCGCCGAGATCACCGCGCTGACCGCCGAATCCAGCGACGACGTTCCCGACCAGGTGTTGATCACCGTCGCGGCGGGGGTCACCACGGCCTACCTGGAATCCAAACTGACGGCTGGGACGCCGGTGGTTCGGGTGATGCCGAACGCGCCGGCCCTGGTCGGTGCCGGGATCAGCGCCATGGCCAAGGGCCGGTTCGCGACCCATGAGCAGCTCAAAGAAGTGGCTGCGCTGTTCGACTCGGTGGGCGCCGTGCTGACGGTGCCCGAGGAACACTTAGACGCGGTGACGGCGGTATCAGGTTCCGGTCCGGCGTATTTCTTCCTGATGGTCGAGGCCTTGGTGGACGCCGCGGTCGGAGTCGGGTTGAGCCGCTCGGTCGCGACCGAGCTGGTCGCCCAGACGATGGCCGGGTCGGCGGCGATGTTGCTGGACCGAATGGAGCAGGACCGCGGAGCGCCCGGTGAGAAGGCGTCGGACCTGTCCCTGGACACCACCGCGGCGCGGCTGCGCGCCATTGTTACCTCGCCCGGTGGTACTACCGCCGCTGCGCTGCGGGAACTGGAAGGCCGCGGTTTGCGGGCGGCTGTCGACGAGGCGGTGCGGGCCGCAAAAACTCGTTCTGAGCAGCTAAGAATTACATCAGAGTAATTTATAGAATTTTATTTATTTGCCCCCACCCGTCGCAGTAACCCCACTAGTCCCGCTATTCTCCTGTTTGTATGCACCTGTGGGTGCCAGCGGAGGGGAAGCCGCTGGGACTGCAGATGCCTGACTGATTGGGTTGCGATGACGTCTATGAACGGGCCATCGGCACGGGATTCGGCTGGCGGTAAATCGGGACGTGATACTGGTTCCGTAGACGGCCAACCGCCCCGGACGCAATTCCTGACTGTGGCCGAAGTGGCAACGCTGATGCGGGTCAGCAAAATGACGGTCTACCGGCTGGTTCACAACGGTGAACTGCCTGCGGTCCGAGTGGGGCGATCCTTCCGGGTGCACGCGAAGGCCGTGCACGACATGCTGGAGAGCTCCTACTTCGACGCCGGCTAGCCGGGTGAGGGTTTGTCGTCACTTCGACGTGACGGTCGCCCTCGTTAGTCACACTCGCGGGTCGTTGGACGCCACCGGTGTGAGCCGTATCGGCCCACCGGTGCGTTTTGGTGTTCGACGCGCCCTCCCGGGTAGAGTGTGCGGGTTGTTGCACAAGGTCGGCCATGGCGGACTCGGGCCGCCACACAGATAGCGGAGTTATGGGTTCAGTAATCAAGAAGCGGCGCAAACGGATGTCGAAAAAGAAGCACCGCAAGCTGCTTCGCCGTACCCGGGTGCAGCGCAGAAAACTCGGAAAGTAACGTTCGCCAGCGGTTGGCGCAGGTGGCAGGCAATGCCCCGGTCAGCTGAGAGGTCGCTAGGCTAGCAAGGTGGATTTGTCGGGCGATCAACCAAACGCCGGAATGGGCACCGGGATAAGTGGCACCGGCAGTGGTGCGAGCGATTCCGTCCATTATCCAAAAGTCGTGCTGGTCACCGGCGCCTGCCGGTTCTTGGGCGGTTACCTGACCGCGCGGCTGGCGCAGAACCCGTTGATAAACCGGGTCATCGCGGTGGACGCGGTTGCGCCCAGCAAAGACATGCTTCGCCGAATGGGCCGTGCCGAGTTCGTCCGCGCCGATATCCGCAACCCCTTTGTCGCCAAGGTGATTCGAAATGGCGACGTCGATACCGTGGTGCACGCCGCGGCGGCGTCGTTCGCGCCGCGCTCGGGTGGCGGCGCAGCGTTGAAGGAAATCAACGTGCTGGGCGCGATGCAGCTGTTCGCGGCCTGTCAGAAGGCGCCGTCAGTGCGTCGAGTGGTGCTGAAGTCGACCTCTGAGGTCTATGGGTCCAGCCCGCACGATCCGGTGATGTTCACCGAGGACAGCAGCAGCCGTCGTCCGTTCCGGGAGGGGTTTCCCAAAGACAGCCTGGACATCGAGGGTTACACGCGCGGGCTCGGCCGGCGTCGGCCCGATATCGCGGTGACGATTCTGCGGCTGGCCAACATGATCGGTCCGGCGATGGAAACCACGCTGTCGCGATACCTGGCCGGGCCATTGGTCCCGACGGTGCTCGGCCGCGACGCGCGGCTGCAGTTGCTGCACGAGCAGGACGCGCTGGGCGCCCTGGAGCGTGCCGTGATGGCCGGTAAGGCGGGCACCTTCAACATCGGCGCCAGTGGCGTCATCATGCTGTCGCAGGCGATCCGCCGGGCCGGCCGAGTCTCGTTGCCGGTGCCCGGATTCGGGCTGTGGGCGCTGGATTCGCTGCGGCGAGCCAACCACTACACCGAGATTAACCGAGAGCAACTGGACTACCTGAGCTACGGCCGGGTGATGGACACGACCAGGATGCGACAGGAGCTCGGATACCACCCCAAGTGGTCGACTGCGGACGCTTTTGACGATTATGTACGCGGCCGAGGTTTAACTCCCATTATCGATCCAGAGTGGGTACGCTCCATTGAAGGTCGAGCCGTAGCAGCAGCGCAGCGCTTTGGTGGCCGAACCAAAATCAACTAGGGGCGGGGGGAGGTTAGCTTTATGGCGGGCGATTCGAAGGCGAAAGTCATTCCGCTGCATACGAATTCAAGTCGTGCAGCGGCGCAGCGTCGCGCCGGCCACCGCACGGAGGCATCTCGTCAACATCCTTCGTTGCTCTCCGAACCTGGCACCCGGGCTTCGGCCGATCAGATCGCCGCCGTCGTCCGCGAGATCGACCAGCACCGACGCGCCGCCGGCAAATCCGAAATCCAAGAGCCCAGCAACGAGCTGGCGCAGAAGGTCAGTGCCATCGCCGAGTTTCTGCGCCACCGTCTTACCGGCGATTACAGCGTTGACGAGTTCGGGTTCGATCCGCACTTCAACGACGCGATCGTGCGGCCGCTGCTGAGGTTCTTCTTCAAGTCGTGGTTCCGGGTCGAGGTGAGCGGAATCGAGAACCTGCCCGAGACCGGCGCGGCGTTGGTGGTGGCCAACCATGCCGGCGTGCTGCCGTTCGACGGGCTGATGGCCTCGGTGGCTGTTCACGACGAGCATCCGGCCCATCGCGACCTGCGGCTGCTGGCCGCCGACATGGTGTTCGACATGCCAATGATCGGCGAGGCTGCCCGCAAGGCAGGGCACACCATGGCGTGCACCGCCGACGCCCATCGGCTGCTGGCAGGTGGGGAACTGACTGCGGTGTTCCCCGAGGGATACAAAGGCCTGGGCAAGCGCTTCAAGGACCGCTACAAGCTACAGCGGTTCGGCCGCGGCGGCTTCGTGGCGGCGGCGCTGCGCACCAAAGCCCCGATCGTGCCGTGCTCGATCGTCGGCTCCGAGGAGATCTACCCGATGCTGGCCGACATCAGGCTGCTGGCGCGACTGTTCGGTCTGCCGTACTTCCCGATCACCCCGCTGTTCCCGCTGGCCGGTCCGGCCGGGCTGGTGCCGCTGCCGTCCAAGTGGCACATCGCCTTCGGCGAGCCAATCCCCACCGCGCACCACGCGGGCGCCGACGCCGACGATCCCATGGTTACGTTCGAGCTGACCGATCAGGTGCGCGAGACCATTCAGCAGACGCTGTACCAGTTACTGGCCGGGCGCCGCAATATGTTCTTCGGCTAGAGCCCCGAGCTCCGACGGAGCTAGGCCGGGGGTTTGACCAAGGTGAACTGGCAGACGTCGGTCTTGCCGTCGCGGAATAGCTCGGCGCAGCCGGTCAGGTACTTCATGTACCGGTCGTAGACTTCTTCGGACTGGACCGCAATGGCCTCGTCCTTACGGGCTTCCAGTGCCGCTGCCCAGATCTCCAACGTGCGCGCGTAGTGCAGCCGCAGCGGCTGGACGCGGGCGACCTCGAAACCGGCCTTGATCGCATGCTCCTCAACAAGGGCGACCGAAGGCAGCCGGCCACCGGGGAAGATCTCGTCCATCATGAATTTGGCGAACCGCGCCATCTTCATCGTGATCTTGATCTCACGCTCTTCGAATTCTTCGGCGGTGGGGATCACGATGGTGTGCAGCATCATCGTGCCGTCGTGCGGCAGCGCCTCGTAGGCCATCTTGAAGAACTGGTCGTAGCGGTCGAAGCCGAAGTGCTCAAACGCGCCGATCGACACGATCCGGTCCACCGACTCGTTGAACTGCTCCCAGCCCTCCAGCAGCACCCGCCTGGAGCGCGGGCTGTCCAGTTCGTCGAACGACTTCTGCACGTAATCGGCCTGGTTTTTGCTCAGCGTCAAGCCGATCACGTCGACGTCGTATTTTTCGATGGCGCGCCGCATAGTTGCGCCCCAGCCGCAGCCCACGTCGAGCAGCGTCATCCCGGGCTCCAGGCCCAGCTTGCCCAGCGACAGGTCGACCTTGGCCAGCTGGGCCTCTTCCAGCGCCATGTCGTCGCGCTCGAAGTACGCGCAGCTATAGGTCTGGCTGGGGTCCAAAAAGAGCTGGTAGAACTCGTCAGAGAGATCGTAGTGCGACTGGACGTCGTCGAAGTGCGGCGTCAAATTGGTGCTCATTGGTACTGCTTCCCCCCTAAAAAGTCCCGGCTGACACTAGGCTCCGCCGCGGATGGATGCAATTGCCGCGATCGTGGCGGCCGCGTCGGTGTCCGGGTTTGTCGATTCTCCCAGCATAGTGACGATACTGGTGATAACGGGTTTAGCCGCGCCGTCGGTGACCTCACTTCGGATCTCGGCAATCACGGTGCCGTGGGATTCGATCACGTTGTCGAGATACGTGTCGAAGTACAGCCGGTCACCGGCCATGATCGGCCGGTGGAACACGAACTTCTGGTCGCGGTGTAACACCCGCGCGAGGTTGATCGGGATGTCGAACTTGGTGAAGACGTCCAGCTGGACACGCCGACCGGCAACCGCGAGAAAGGTGAGCGACGCCACAGTGCTGTCGTAACCGGCCTCGGCGGCCGACGCCTCGGAGAAGTGCGACGGATGGTCGTCCTTGACGGCGTTCGCGAACTCGCGGACCTTTTCGCGTCCGACGTCGAAGTAATCCGGGAACCGATAGTGCGTTCCGATGAGCTCTTCGACGCCTTCGGGAACTGACATGCGCTGCTCTCCACTCTTGCGGTTGCTAGCGGCGCAGCCTATCAGCGTGATTGGCGTCGGGAGGCCACCGCGGCCAGTGCACCGCCCGCTGCGCCGAGCGCCAAGGCCGACGGAACCCCAATCCGGGCGGCCTTGCGGGCCGTCCGGAAGTCACGGATCTCCCAGCCCCGTTTGCGGGCGAAATCACGCAGATGGCTATCGGGGTTGATGGCGACGGCCGTCCCGACCAAGGAGAGCAGCGGCACGTCGTTGTAGCTGTCGGAGTAGGCGGTGCAGCGCTTGAGGTTGAGGCCCTCACGGATGGCCAGCGATCGCACCGCGTGCGCCTTGCCGGGGCCATGCAGAATCTCGCCCACCAGCCTGCCGGTGAACACACCGTCGACCGATTCGGCGACCGTGCCCAGCGCGCCGGTCAGGCCGAGTCGGCGGGCGATGGTTATGGCGAGTTCGTACGGCGTGGCGGTGACCAGCCAGACCTGCTGGCCGGCATCGAGGTGCATCTGCGCCAGATCGCGTGTGCCCGTCCAGATCTTTTCGGCAATGATCTCGTCGTAGACCTCTTCGCCGAGCCGAACCAGCTCTTCGGTGCGTCGGCCTTCGATGAAGGCCAGGGCCTTGCGTCGGCCCGCGGCGACGTCGTCGCTGTTCTCCCGCCCCATGAGCTGAAACTTGGCTTGCGCGTAGACGAATCCGAGTACGTCGCGATAGGTGAAGTACTTGCGAGCGGCCAGGCCGCGGCCGAAATGTATCAGCGACGAGCCCTGCACCAGCGTGTTGTCCACGTCGAAGAACGCCGCCGCGGTCAGGTCGACCGGCGGCTGCTCGGGCCCGGGGGTGGCGTCGGTCTGGATGTCCACCAGCGCGCGGTCGGCGCTGGCATTGGCGGCCAGCGTCTCCAGTTCCAGTTCAGCCGGTTCGGGTCCTGCATTGGGGCCGGGTTCTACGGTGCCCGAGCCGCCGGGAGCGCTCACCCTTCAACACTATCCGCCTTCGGCGCGTTGGGGTGTTCGGCAGTGCCGTTGTTGTCCGGGAGGCGTAGCCAAGGTGTACCCGCAGGTCAGGGCTTCACATCCCGGCGCGGCCGGGCCTTCGCCCGATGCAGCCTCCGAATTAGCGGTTGGCCACCTGGGAGTCCCGCGATACTTTCCCGGCTGATGAGAGAGGAGTTCTTCGTGTTCACGCCTGCGGCAAGCATCTCCGAACTCAATCGTTAAATCGTGGTTTTCAAGAAAGCGTTGATATTGTCCTGCGTCTAACCAATAGGATTCAATGTAGTCAACTATTGGGTTCGAAACCGGAATACCAAGGAGGTGTTGACCCGACTCCGGGTCGGTTCCGAGCCAATAGTTGTGTTCCCTAGAGAAGTAGCTGAATTCGTATGTCATTTAGCATGCCACCGCGATGCGAAAACTTGTCTTTTTCCGCCGTCGACGATAGCTTCGGACGCACCATCTGGTAGCGAACCGCCTGGAACCCGCTGTTCACGATAAACGTAATCACCTGCCCCGCCCGGCACAATTCACTCCGGCGTCAGAAACGCGCGACTTCTGACCCCTGCCACACTGGGGCCATGAGCCGTCCAAAGGTGCAGCTGTTGACCCGCGCCGGTTGCACCATCTGTGATCGGGCGCGCGCGCAGCTAAAGGACCTGGCCGCCGACCTCGACTTCGACCTATCGACTACCGACGTCGACGCCGCCGCTGAGGCGGGCGACAGCAGCCTGCGCGCCGAGTTCGGTGACCGGCTGCCGGTGGTCCTGCTCGACGGCCGCGAACACAGTTACTGGGAGGTCGACGAGCCCCGGCTCCGCAAAGATCTCCAGAAGCCCAGGTGACGACCGCGCAAATTTGGTGGCCCACCTGTAAAACGTCTACCGTGGACTCCAGTTCGATCACCGGTGATAGCAAGGGAGCAGGCCAGGTGATGCAGCCGTGAGCGTCCTGCTCTTCGGGGTGTCGCACCGCAGCGCGCCGGTCTCCGTTCTGGAACAGCTCAGCACCGACGAATCCGACCAGATCAAGATCATCGACCAGATGATGCAGTCGCCGCTGGTCACCGAGGCCATGGTGCTGTCCACCTGCAACCGGGTCGAGGTCTATGCCGTCGTCGACGCCTTCCACGGCGGTCTGGCGGTCATCGGGCAGGTGCTCGCCGAGCATTCCGGGATGTCGCTGGGCGACCTGACCAAATACGCCTACGTCCGCTACAGCGAGGCCGCCGTCGAGCACCTGTTCGCGGTGACCAGCGGCCTGGATTCCGCCGTGGTCGGCGAGCAGCAGGTGCTCGGCCAGGTGCGCCGCGCCTACGCCGCCGCCGAGGCCAACCGCACCGTCGGCCGGGTGCTGCATGAGCTGGCCCAGCGCGCGCTGGCGGTCGGCAAACGGGTGCACAGCGAAACCGCGATCGACGCGGCAGGCGCCTCCGTGGTCTCGGTCGCACTCGGCATGGCCGAAATCAAGCTGGGCGGTCTGAAAGGCAAGACCGCGGTGGTGGTTGGCGCCGGCGCGATGGGTGCCCTGTCGGCGGCTCACCTGACCCGGGCCGGCGTGCGCGACGTCCACGTCGTCAACCGGTCGCTGCCCCGCGCGCAGCGGCTGGCCCGCAGGATCCGCGAGTCTGGCGCTGGAGCCGAAGCGCTCGGCCTCGACCGGCTGCCCTCCGCGCTGGCCGATGCCGACGTGGTCGTGAGCTGCACCGGTGCGGTGCGCCCGGTGGTGTCGCTGGCCGACGTGCACCACGCGCTGGCCGCCACCCGCCGCGACGAAACTGACCAGCCGCTGGTGATCTGCGACCTGGGCATGCCGCGCGACGTCGACCCGGCGGTTGCCGGGCTGCCGGGCGTCTGGGTCGTCGACATGGAACGGGTGCAGCGGGAACCGTCGGCCCGCGCCGCGGCTGCTGACACCGACGCCGCCCGCCACATCGTCGCCACTGAAGTCGCCACCTACCTGGCCGGACAGCGGATGGCCGAGGTCACTCCGACGGTGACCGCGCTGCGCCAACGGGCCGCCGACGTCGTCGAGGCAGAGTTGCTGCGCTTGGACAACCGGCTGCCGGGACTCGACGCCGCACACCGCGACGAGGTGGCGCGCACGGTGCGGCGGGTGGTGGACAAGCTGCTGCACGCACCGACCGTGCGGATCAAGCAGTTGGCCAGCGCACCCGGCGGCGACAGCTACGCCGAGGCGCTGCGCGAGTTGTTCGAGCTGGACCAGACCGCTGTCGACGCCGTCGCTACTGCAGGCGAATTGCCTGCGGTGCCAACCGATTCGGCTGAGTAGCCGCTTGGCCGACGTGATCCGGATAGGCACTCGGGGCAGCCTGCTGGCCACCACCCAAGCTGGCGGCATTCGCGACGCCCTGGTCGCCAACGGTCATCCCGCCGAGCTGGTGACCATCAGTACCGAGGGTGACCGTTCGTCGGAACGGATCGCCAGCATCGGTGTCGGGGTCTTCACCGCCGCACTCCGCGAAGCCATCGATGACGGCCGGGTGGACGCGGCGGTGCACTCGCACAAAGACTTGCCGACCGCCGATGATCCACGGTTCGTGATCGCCGCGATCCCGCCCCGGGAGGATCCCCGCGACGCGGTCGTGGCCCGCGACGGGTTAGTGCTGGCACAGCTGCCGACCGGCTCGGTGGTGGGCACCTCATCGCCCCGGCGGGCCGCACAGCTTAGAGCACTGGGTCTCGGTTTGGAAATCCGCCCCCTAAGAGGCAACCTAGATACCAGGTTGAACAGGGTAAGCAGCGGTGATTTGGACGCGATCGTGGTAGCCCGGGCGGGTCTGGCCCGACTAGGGCGCCTCGATGACGTCACCGAGACGTTGGAGCCGGTGCAGATGTTGCCGGCGCCGGCTCAGGGCGCGCTCGCCGTCGAGTGCCGCAGCGGCGACGTCGCGCTGGCGGCGTTGTTGGCGGAGCTGGACGACGCCGACACGCGCGCAGCGGTCACCGCGGAACGAGTCCTGCTCGCCGAACTGGAGGCGGGTTGCTCCGCACCGGTGGGCGCGATCGCCGAGGTGGTCGAGTCCATCGATGAGGACGGCCGCGTCTTCGAGGAGCTGTCGCTGCGCGGCTGCGTGGCGACGGTGGACGGATCCGACGTGATCCGTGCGTCCGGCATCGGAACGCCCGAGCGGGCCGCAGAGCTTGGCTCATCGGTCGCCGCCGAGCTGTTCGAGTTGGGCGCCCGGGAGTTGATGGGACACCCGCGATGACCGCGGGTGGCGACATAGAGGACACGCGCCGAGCGTGTGAGGACAAGAGGTGAGTGGCAGATGACGCGAGGGCGGAAGGCCAAGCCGGGGCGCGTCGT